>PNLU01000128.1 GCA_013823245.1 Alcanivorax sp. | reverse complement strand
CCAATGGCACAAGCAGGGCTTCACGGATGTTTGCGTCTCGGTGAACCTGTCGGCGCATCAGTTCCGCAAGGGCAATGTGCTGGAGATCGTTGACCGCGTGCTGCATGCCACCGAACTGCCAGCCCACCTGCTGGAGCTGGAGTTGACCGAAAGCCTGATCATGGAAGACCTGGACAAGAACATTGCGCTGCTGCAATCGCTGCGCAAGCGCGGGGTGGAGTTGTCACTGGACGATTTCGGTACCGGCTACTCGTCACTGAGCTATCTGAAACGCTTCCCCATCGACACCCTCAAGATCGACCGCTCCTTCATCACCGAACTGGACCAGAGCCCCGACGATGCCGCCATCACCCGCGCCATCATCGACATGGCGCACAGTCTGAATTTGCGGGTGGTGGCTGAAGGGGTGGAGACCGCGTCACACCTGGACATCCTGCGCAGCATGGGTTGCGACAGCATCCAGGGCTACCTGATCAGCAAGCCGGTGCCCGAGGCCGAGTTGCTGAAGCTGCTCAAGGCCCAGCAACAGGCCCGCGCCTGAAAAACAACGCCCTTCTATAGCCCCAGCACGGCAGTAGCGATGCCGAAGTAGATGAGCACACCGCTGACGTCCGCAATCGTGGTAATCAGCGGCGTGCTGGCGGTGGCCGGGTCAAAGTTGAGCTTGTTGAGAATAAACGGCAACGCCATGCCGATCAGGCTGCCCACCAGCACCACGATGATCATGGTCAGCGCCACTACGATGGCGATATCTATCCCGGCCCGGAAGAACCCCACCATCAGGACCGCCGCCGACATGGTCAGCCCCAGCGCTGAGGCCACCAGAATGTCCTTGAAGAACAGTTTCGCCCAATCACTGCCGGTGACATCGCCGGTGGCGATACCGCGCACCATCAGGGTGGCGGACTGGGCCCCGGCATTACCCGCGCTGGCGACCAGCAGCGGCATGAAGAACAGCAATGCCAGATGTGCCGCAATCGTGTCTTCAAAATAGGCAATGCCCGCCCCGGTAAAGATGTTGGCAAACACCAGAATCACCAGCCAGTGCACGCGCGAGCGATACAGTGCGTAGGGCGACGCCTCGCGCAGGCTGGCGTCCAGCTTGCCCACGGTGGCGCCCTTGTGCATGTCTTCCGTGGCCTCGGCTTCGGCCACGTCCATCGCATCATCGTAGGTCACGATGCCCACCAGCTTCTCGCCGCCATTGACGATCGGCAGTGCCAGCAAGTCATAACGTGAAATCAGGCGGGCGACTTCTTCCTGAGCCGTATCGGTGGTAGCCGACACCACCTCCCGCGCCATCAGATCGTCCACGCGTACGTTCGGCGTGGCCACGATCAGCTGCCGCAGCGACACGGCGCCAAGCAGGCGATGGTCGTCGTCAACAATGAACGCCTGGTAGATGGTTTCCTTGTCCGGCGCCGTGCGACGCAGGCTCTCCAGCGCCCGGGCCACGGTCATGCCGGACTGCACCACCGCATAGTCGGAGGTCATGATGGCGCCCGCTGTGCCCTCTTCATAACTGGCCAGACGCCGCAGATCTTCACGTTCCTCACGGGCGAGGCGCTTGAACAGGGCATAACGGATATTGTCGTCCAGCTCGTTGAACAGGTCGGCCCGTTCGTCCGCAGACATGGCGGTAACCAGTTCAGCCAGATCTCCCGGGGAGAGCCGCTCGGCAACCGCTTGCTGCAACGCCATGGGCAAGTAGCCGAACGTATCGGCACGCTTGTCCAGCGACATGACCTGAAGGACCCCGATGACCTGTTCCGGCTGCTCTATCTGGCCAAGGACATCCGACATGTCTGCCGGATTGAGCTCCGCCACCAGCGCGGGCCATGCCGCCTGGTCGTTCTGGACAATAGCATCGTGCAGCGCGGCCGCCAGGGTCTCGTAGGTCATTCGCTCGCCTCCTCTGCGCGTCGAAGGACACGACACGCCGGCGAGCCTCGTGCGGGAATTACAGAGGCAGGAAGGGCGTGCCAGCGCGATCGGCGCGGACAGCGTTCAAGTTCGGACTTCGACTGGAAGGATCCATAGTTACAGTTGCGTCATTACCAGCTTATGGCGGCGAAACAATATAGGAAAGCCCGGCGGGGGGTCAACCGGCATCCCGGAGAATGCCGGTGATTTCAACACAGATTTACGGCTCGTCGCGAATACGCAGGAAGCTGGCGAAACGGGGAATACCGTTGCCCGTAGTGCCGGTATGGCGGAAGGTAATGCGGCTGCCCACCGGCGGCGGGTTGGCACGCTCTGCGTCGGTAAAGCCGGTGCCAATACGGAAGTGGCGGCCATCATCGCCACGCACCAGCAGCGCCCCCATGACCCCCGCATGCCGACCTTCACCGGGAACATGCCGGATCACCTCCGCCTCGGCGTCCTGCCAGGGCTTGAGCTTCATCAGCACCGGGCTGCGACCCGGCACATGCCGCGCCAGGCCGTGATGCAACATCAGCCCCTCGCCGCCACCTGCGATGACATCGTCGAGATGCAACATCAGTTGGGTCCGGTTGCGCACCCGGAAGTGGTCCACCGGCTGCAACCAGGGCACCTCCGCAGCCTCCAGCAACTGCGCCATTTGACGCAAACGCTCGCTGAACACCTCTGCCTTGCCCGGCAGATCGAACACCATGAAACGCACCCGTCGCCACGCCTCATCGTCCGGCACCTGACGGCGCACGGTTCCCGACAGCACATCGAAGGTTCCGCGCCCCATCCACAGTTCGCCATCGAGGGGTTGCGACGGAAAGCCCGCAGTGAACCAGTCCGGCGCCTGGATGCGGTTGCCCTGGCGGGTCAACAGCGCCTGGCCGTTCCAGTAGGCGCGCACACCGTCCAGTTTTTCGCTGACCCAGTATTCGTGCAGCGACTCGATGGACTGATATTCACTGGCCAACTGCACCGGCGGCGCAGACTGGCCATGGGCCAGCGTGACCCAGGCACTGCCACAGCAGAGCAGCATGACAAGCAGCAGGTAATACACCATTGGTCGTTCCTCCATGAAAGACTGACTGAAGGAAACGACTTTAGCGGGAGGCGTCAGGCACGCTGCCGGACCCCGCGCACAAAAGTCATGCGCGGGGTTGCAGGCTTACATGAAAGATCCGTAATGGCTTACGCCGACCCCCGGCCGGTTATTCGACCGTAACCGATTTCGCCAGATTACGCGGCTGGTCCACGTCGGTGCCACGCATAACGGCCACATGGTAACTGAGCAACTGCAACGGCACCGTGTAGAGAATCGGCGCCAGGTACTCCGGCACATCGGGCAAGGTCAGCACGCTGACGCCGTCGTCGGCGGTCAGGGCCGCACGGCTGTCAGCAAACAGGTACAGGCGCCCGCCCCGGGCACGCACTTCCTGAAGGTTGGACTTCAGTTTTTCCAGCAGCTCATCGTTGGGCGCCACCGCCACCACCGGCATGTCCTTGTCGACCAGCGCCAACGGGCCGTGCTTGAGCTCGCCCGCCGGATACGCCTCGGCGTGGATATAGGAAATTTCCTTGAGCTTGAGTGCCCCTTCCATGGCCACCGGGAACTGGGTGCCACGCCCCAGGAACAGGGTGTGGTGTTTTTCGACAAAGTCGCGGCTGAGCGTCTCGATGGCGCGATCCAGACCCAGGGTCTTTTCCACCAGCGAAGGCAGCGTGCGCAGGTCGGCCAGCACCTGTTCGATTCTGTCTTCGGCCAGGCTGCCTCGTGCGCGCCCCAGGGCCAGCACCAGCACCAGCAACGCAGCCAGCTGCGTGGTGAAGGCCTTGGTCGAGGCGACGCCGATTTCAGGGCCTGCGCGTGTCAACAGGGCCAGTTCCGACTCGCGCACCAGCGAGGAGCTGTCCACGTTGCACACCGTCAAACGGCCCACATAGTTGGGGCTGTCGGCGCCGCGCAAGGCGGCCAGGGTGTCTGCGGTTTCGCCACTCTGGGAAATGGTAATCAGCAGGGTGCCTTCCGGCACCACATGATCCCGGTAGCGGAATTCACTGGCCACTTCCACCTGGCACGGCACCTGGGCCAGATCTTCCAGCCAGTAACGTGCCACCATGCCCGCGTGGTAGCTGGTGCCACAGGCGATAATCTGCACGTTGCGCACCTTGCCCAGCAGATCGCGGCGCTCGGCGAACAGGGCATCCAGCGATGCGGCACTGGTGACACGCCCTTCCAGCGTGCGCTGCAGGGCGGCCGGTTGCTCGAAAATTTCCTTGAGCATGAAATGCCGATACTCACCCTTTTCCACATCCTCGTGGGTGCCATCGAACTCGTGCACGCGCCGGGTCACCGGCTGCCCGTCGGCGTCATAAAGCTGCACGCCCTCGCGGCGCACATCGGCCAGGTCACCTTCCTGCATGAAGATGAAACGCGTGGTCACGGGTAGCAAGGCCAGCTGGTCTGAGGCCACATAGTTTTCGCCGATGCCCAGGCCCACCACCAGCGGGCTGCCACGGCGCACGGCAATCAACCGGTCAGGCTCCGCCTTGCTGATAATGCCCAGCGCGTAGGCGCCATGCAGTTGCCTGACGGCGTCCTGAACGGCGGCCAGCAGGTCCAGGCCTCGGGCCTGCGCCTTGTGAATCAGGTGAACCACAACTTCGGTGTCAGTTTCCGACGTGAAACGGTACCCGTCTGCCGTCAGCGCATCACGCAGTGCCTGATAATTCTCGATGATGCCGTTATGCACCACCGCCAGGCCGTCGCCGGACATGTGCGGGTGCGCGTTGGCTTCGCTGGGTTTGCCGTGGGTCGCCCAGCGGGTGTGAGCAATGCCCAGCTGCCCAGAGGTGCCCGCCACCACAGTGGCATCTTCCAGGCCCTGAACCTTGCCTTCGCGACGTACCCGTTGCAGGCCGCTGTCGCAGATCACCGCCAGCCCGGCGGAATCATAACCGCGGTACTCCAGTCGCTTGAGACCGGTGATCAGGATGCCGGTGACGTTACGTTCTCCAATCGCGCCGACGATGCCACACATATTCAGTGCTCTCCTTGCTTCTTTTGCGGCCGTTTCCAGCCACTCAGATTACGTTGCTTGGTGCGTGCGACGGCCAGTTGTTCGTCGGGCACGTCATGGGTCACCACGCTGCCTGCACCGACCGTCGCCCCCGCACCAATCCTGACCGGTGCCACCAAAGCACTGTTGGAGCCGATAAAGGCGTTGTCACCGATCTGCGTCTCGAACTTGTTAACGCCGTCGTAGTTGCAGGTAATGGTGCCTGCACCGATATTGGCGTCGGCGCCAATGTGCGCGTCGCCAATATAGCTCAGATGATTGACTTTGCTACCGGGGCCGATGTCGGCCTTTTTGGTTTCGACAAAGTTGCCGATTTTGGCGCCGGATGCCAGCCGGGTGCCGGGGCGCAGCCGCGCAAAGGGTCCGATCTGGCAGTCCTCGCCCACTTCGGCGCCATCGATCACCGAGTTCGCCTCCACATGGGTGCCGGCGGCAATGCGTGCATTGCGGATCAGGCAGTTGGGGCCAATGGTCACGCGATCACCCAGGGTCACGTCGCCCACCAGCACTGTGTTGATATCCAGCACCACATCTTCACCGCAGGTTACGCGGCCACGGATATCCAGCCGCGCCGGGTCCATCACGCTGGCACCGCCGCGCATCAGGACTTCCGCCTGCTGGCGTTGCCAGATGCGTTCCAGACGTGCCAGCTGCACACGATCATTAACGCCGTCCACCTCCCAGGCATGGGCGGGCTGCACGGTGTCGATCTTCAGGCCCGCCGCCACCGCCAGGGCAATAACGTCGGTCAGGTAGTATTCACCCTGGGCATTGTTGCTGGACAGCTTCGGCAGCGCCTCGGCCAGGAAGGCGCGGGGACAGGCCAGAATGCCGGTGTTGATCTCCCGGATCGCTTTCTGGGCATCAGTCGCGTCCTTGTACTCGACAATCGCCTGCACGGCACCGGCGTCATTACGCACAATCCGGCCATAGGCGCCCGGGTCATCCATATCGAGGGTCATCAGCGCCAGGGTCTGCGGGTCCACACGTTGCACGAAGGCCTGCAGCGTCTCGGGCTGGATCAGGGGGACATCGCCGTAGAGGATCAGCACCACCTCCTGGTCCACGTGGGGCATGGCCTGCGCGACGGCATGCCCGGTGCCCAGCTGCTCCGCCTGCTCCACCCAGGTCACATCGGTCGCCGGGACTTCACGCTGCACCCGATCACCGCCATGGCCGTAGACCACGCACAGGCGCGCGGGGGACAGGGCGCGGGCGGCATCCAGCACATGCCCCAGCATGGGCTTGCCCGCCAGAGGGTGCGCGACTTTCGGCAATGCCGAGCGCATCCGCGTGCCCTTGCCCGCCGCCAGAATCACGATTGCCAGGTCCATCTATCCTTCCTTTCTGTTAACTGCATCCACCATAAAAAAAGGGCGGCCTGAGGGCCACCCTTTCTTTGTCCCGCGCGCCGACATCCGGTTCCGGCGGCGTGGGGTTCAGCGGCTGCTGCCGCCGAACTTCTTCTTCATTTGCTGGATGGCCCGCAGCTGTGCGACGGATTCGGCCAGCTGTGCAGAAGCAGCAGAATAATCCATTTCGGTATTCTTGCCTTCCAGCGCCTCTTTGGCTCGCTGCTTGGCTTCTTCCGCAGCCGCCTCATCCATGTCGTGGGCCCGCTCGGCGCTGTCTGCCAGAATCGTCACCACTTTGGGCTGCACTTCGAGGAAGCCGCCGTTCACGTAGAAGACGTCTTCGTCGCCGTTTTCCATGATGATACGCACGGGGCCCGGGTTGAGGCCCGTCAACAGCGGGGCGTGGCCGGGCAAGATGCCCAGGTCGCCTTCGCTGCCGGCGGCTACCACCATTCTCACGGAGCCGGAGAACAGCTTGCGTTCAGCGCTTACGATGTCGCAATGCACAGTGTTCGGCATTTGACTCTCTCCCGCAGGGGTCATCAGCCCTGACGCTTGTTGTAGGCCTCAACCACTTCGTCGATGGAGCCCTTCATGTAGAAGTCCTGCTCCGGAATGTGGTCGTACTCACCGTTCAGGATGCCCTGGAAACCACGGATGGTATCTTTCAGCGACACGTACTTGCCCGGGGAGCCGGTGAAGACTTCGGCCACGAAGAACGGCTGGGACAGGTAACGCTCGATCTTACGGGCGCGCTGTACCGTCAGCTTGTCTTCCTCGGACAGTTCATCCATACCCAGAATAGCGATGATGTCCTTCAGTTCCTTGTAGCGCTGCAGCACGGTCTGCACGCCACGAGCGGCTTCGTAATGCTCTTCGCCAATCACCAGCGGGTCCAGCTGACGAGAGGTGGAGTCCAGCGGGTCGATCGCCGGGTAAATACCCTTGGCGGCGATGTCACGGCTCAGTACCACGGTCGCATCCAGGTGGGCGAAGGTGGTCGCCGGGGACGGGTCAGTCAAGTCATCCGCCGGTACGTATACCGCCTGGATAGAAGTGATCGAGCCGGTCTTCGTGGA
>PNLU01000127.1 GCA_013823245.1 Alcanivorax sp. | reverse complement strand
ACCATATCGTGCCAACCTCGCGCGGCGGGCGGGATCACTGGCTCAATGTGGTGGCGGCGTGCCGTCGCTGCAACCAGCACAAGGGAGACCGGCTGCTGGAAGAATGCAGCATGGAGCTGCTGGCGCTGCCGTTCGTGCCGAACATGGCGGAGTATCTGGCGCTGATCAACAGTCACCGGATTCGCGGCGACCAGATGGCGTTCCTGCGCGGGCAGTTTTCCCGCCACAGTCAGGGGCGTCTGGAGCGGGCGCCCCTGCTTACCGCATGAGTCCAATATGAGCCGAGCGTGAGCCAAAAAAAAACGGCGCCCGAAGGGCGCCGCAGGTTTTTGCTCGGGAGAGCTTGTCCGGAGAAGAATCTCCAGGCCCGGAAGGGACAAGTTTCCGCGCCCTCAGCCATGCTGAAGCTGAGCACTCAGTGTACCCCTGTTCGCTGTAATGTGATTCGCTGCCTTGACGGCGGTGCCTTGCGGAGAAGCCAATCACCCTGTAAACCGGGTGGCGAATCAGCCTTCAGGGCTTTCTGTTCAGGACTCCCTGTTGAGAATATCCAGGAAGGTCTCCGCAAAGGACCAGGCACCCTCACGGCTGAACTGTTGCCGGTGATAGCGGAAGGACAGATGCAGGTGGTCGTGCAGTGTTACGGCACCCAGCGACAGCCCCATGGGCATCCGGCAGGGGGGCGAGAACCACATCTCGCGCAGCGTCAGATCGCTGTTGCCGGGTAATGGCGAGCGCGCCTGGCCCAGATTGCCCAGTACGGTGGTGCTGGCGATGCGATTGCCGGTCAGCGGCAGCAGGCCGGGAACAGCCTTGCGGATCCAGGCGGGCAGGCCGCGCACCTCATGCATCAGGTCGATCAGCAGCCCCATGGTACCGGTTTCCTTCAGCTCCGCAGTTTGCTGTGTCAGCACTGTCAGCAGGTGGCGGAAGTCTGTGCGGTCATCCGACTGCGACACCAGGTTGACCCAGACCGACAGGTTGCTGGCCACGCTGTTGCGCAGGGCGGCCTCGCGGATGTTCATCGGCATGATCATGCTGATGCGTTCGGTGCGCTGGTCGTGGGCCTGGTTCCACTCATCGATGGCCAGGTGCAGCGTGGTGGCCAGAATGTCGTTGACGGTGGCGCCGTTGTGGCGCAGCTGCTGCAAGCGCCGGGTCTGCTCGCTGCTGAAGCGCACCGGCATGAACGACAGACCGGTCTGGTCCTCCTGGCCGTCGGCGGCAATACGGGCCGGGGGATTCAGGGTGCTGCCGATCACCTTGAGCAGGCGGCTGATGCGCACCAGATGATCGGCAAAGCGGGCGCTGTCGCTGTCATGCTGGCGGTTGCGCATCTGCATGACGTCCAGGCTGCGCACCGGATCGTCCACCCCGGCATAGGCGCGCAGGATCGAGACCATGAAACTGTACAGGCCGACGCCGTCGCTGACGGTGTGGTTCATGTTGATCATGAAAAAGTCGCCCTTTTCGCCACAATGGGCCAGCGCGCAGCGAAACGGCGGGGCTTCCACCAGCGGCACCGACAAGCTGTGCAGGGCGCTGCGGGCCTCATGCAGGGCTTCCTCGTCGCAACAGGTGATGATGCGCAAGGGGATGCTCGGCAGGGTGTCCTGGATCTGCCAGAAGTACTGGGTATCGGTGTCGCTGTGCGGGGCCAGAGCAGCCCGCATCAGCGGGTGATGATCCGCAGCAGTCCGTATCGCGGCAATCAGCCGCGCCTCATCCAGATGACCGCTGACCCGGACTTCCATCTGCAGGCTCAGCGGCGAGCCGGGCTTGTCCAGGTGCAGCAGCAGCTCATCGTAGATGCTCAGTGGAATGCGTTGCGGCAGAAAATCCGTCATCCGTGGTCTCCCTGTGGTCACGGTCATTATGCGGTCTGCGCGGGTCAGCCGGAAGGGTCACTGCGGGGCTGCATGTCGCAATCCTGAAGCAACTGCTGCCAGGCGCGGGTGTGCCGCTGCATGGCGGCGTGCCAGTGTTGCTGCAGGGGGCCATCCGGATGCAGGTGGGCCTGATACCAGGCGCTGAAGGCAGGGCTGTCAGCGGGCAGGGCGTCGGTCAGGCGGGCGACAGCCTGCACCAGACGCCGGTTGGCCCGGTCCAGATCGGCCAGCCAGGGTTGCACCCGTTCGCCATAGATGGCGGTAAACACGTTATTGAAGCGGCGTGCCTGTTCGCCGGGGCGCTGGTTCGGGCACAGGCGTGCGCTGTCCACCTGCTCCAGCACGCTGGCGCTGCGGTTCAGCGCATCGGTCGCCAGTGCCAGTCCCTGCAACAGACGGCCGCCGGTGTCGCTGCGGGCCAGATGGGCGATGTCCTGCTCCAGCACGCCGGAGTCGGTGGGCAACGCTTCCCCGTCGGTCAGTTGGCGAGCGGTTCGGGCCAGCCGGTCAAACAGGGTTTCCAGCGTGGTCAGGTCAGCAAGGGCCCCGGTGTCGGCCGGGGAGGCGGTGGTGGTGAAGAAGCCGGCCATTTCCTGGCTGCCGAGCGTGGCGTTCCAGTAGAGCGCGGGCAGGGACTCACGTTTCAGACGGCTGATTTCGGTGAGCCAGGCGTCCAGATCCTCACGTTCGGCCAGGCGGTCTGCCTCCAGGCAGGTCTCGGCATGCCGGATAAAGTCCAGTTCATAGGCGAAGCGCAGGGACGCTGTCTGCAACCGGCCCAGGCTGCTGTTGCGGGCGCTGACCAGGCCCATCATGTCGCACTGGGCCAGACCGAAGTAGCGGCGCATGCCGGTGCGCAGCTCCGGCACCGGCTGACGCAGGTCACGGCTGCGCGGGTATCGGGAAACGACTGCCGTTTCGATGACCTCTGGCTGTTGATCCGCCAGTCGCTCCAGCCGCTGTTGATAGTCCTGCCACAACCCTTCCGGTCCGGAGGGCTGGCAGGCGCTGCACAACAGGGCGATGCCCGCCAGCAGGATGAAATATACGGGTTTTCTGAACGGAGTCATGCTCATGCATCCTCATTGTTCAGTTTTTTAGATGTGATTGCGCCAGCCCGGCGACTGTTTCGGTGCGGTCCCGGGCCCCAGTATGTCGTTCTTTCCCACACCTTCTGGAGAACGACGATGAACAACCTTTCCGCATCGGCCAACGTGCTGGCCCGTGTCCTGCTGGCCCTGATGTTCGTGCTCGCCGGTTACGACAAGATTGGTGGCTATGCCGACACCCAGGGTTACATGGCGGCCTTTGGGGTGCCGGGTATGCTGTTGCCACTGGTGATTCTGGCTGAGCTGGGCGGCGGCCTGGCGATCATGGCGGGCTTCCTGACCCGTATCTCGGCCCTGGCGCTGGCGGCCTTTACGCTGGTCGCGGCCATCGTTTTCCATACGGATTTCAGCGATGGCATGCAGCAGATCCTTTTCATGAAGAATATCAGCATCACAGGTGGCCTGCTGTTGCTGGCTGTGACCGGCGCCGGGCGTTTCAGCCTGGATCAGAAGCTGGGTATCCGCTGATTCCGGGCAGATGGCGGCGGCGCATTCAGGGCGCCGCCGCATCATCACCAGGCGGGCAGTCGTCCTGCCAGCATTGCGGCACGCGCTGTATGGCGTTGATGTCGTAACCTTCCTCGTCCAGCAGCGCCAGCAGCCGTGCATAGTCTTCTTCGCTGATCTGCGGCGTGCGGGCCATGATCCACACGTAATCACGCTTTTGCCGACCGATGATGGTTTCGTGGTACTCATCATCCACATGCACAACGCGGAAGTCAGCCTTGAACGGCCACAGGAACTGCATGCCCCAGATGGCATTGCTGGGATCGTCGCGTACCGTGGCGACCGGATTCATTTCCCGCTCGCGGCCGTCGAATCCCCCGCGCCGGAATGTGAAGGTCGTATCGATCCGGCCATCGTCGCGCAGCGCATAATGCTCGATGGCATTGTGCGCATCGCGCTCGAAAATCGTCGGAATGTTGGCGATCACATACCAGCGCCCCATAAAGCGTTCCAGGTCCACCTGTTCGGCATTACGGATTTCCGGCAGGTTGCTGCTCTGGCAGGCGCCCAGAAGCACGGCAAGGCACAACACAGGCAAACTGATGAACAGACGGCGATGAGGGAACATGGGTACTCCGGGATACTGTGGGCAGTAACTGCCGAGTATCCCGGGGTCTGTGAAACGGCGGTGTGAATGACCCGTGCGAAAGAGGTGTCAGCGTGCGTGCTCGTCCCCGGGGGCCTCGGAGTCATCATTGGGCGCGTCCGGTGCCATGGCGGGCGGCTCTTCAACCTGTTCCTGGCTGGCTTCTTCCTTGCGTGCTTCCTCCTGCACTTCCTCCGGCGCCTTCTCAATGCCAATGTGATACGCCGCAAAGCCGGTGTGGACCACCTGGTTTTCCGCCATGCCCAGCACGCGTCCGGCAAACGGCGCAATGATGGCGCTGCCGGTATTGGTGACCGGGTCGGTGACCGTGCCCAGCACCTGGCCCGGGCGAACATTGTCGTTCAGCTTGACCTTGGACATCAGGATGCCGCCCTGATCGGCCCGCAACCACTGGGACTCATAGAACACCGGTTGTGGTGAACTCCAGAAGCGTCGCGTCTTGCGCATGCCCAGATTGTCGAGCATGGTTTCGATCGCCTGCACGCCACTGTCCACGGCGTCTTCTTCCAGCCGGTTCGGCCCACCGGCTTCCATCGTCACCGTGGGAATCCCGGCTTCCGACGCCGCCCGGCGCAGCGTGCCGCTGGCGGCCCGGCCATGCAGCACCGTGATACCGCCGAACTTGCGTGCGAACTCGACAATGTTCGGGTCTGTCATGTCGCCGCGCAGCTGCGTCAGGTTGACGCGGCGCAGCGAGCCGGTGTGCAGGTCCGCCAGAAACTGGCAGTGCTGGATAATGTCCGTGAACAGGGAATGGGCGATACGGGCTGCGGAACTGCCCTGCGGATGACCGGGGAAATACCGGTTCAGGTCGCGCCGGTCGGCCAGGTAGCGTGAACCGCGGCGGAAGCCATCCAGATTGACAATCGGCACGCCGATGACCGTACCACTGAGGCGCTCCGGCTCGAGCTGATACATCACCCGGCGCACCATCTCGATGCCGTTCAACTCGTCACCGTGAACGGCGGCTGTCATGCACACCACCGGGCCAGGTCGCTTGCCGTGGGCAATCAGTACCGGCACAGGGGTGGCAATCGACGCAAACGACTGCTCGGGCATCCAGTACAGGGTATTCATTTCACCGGGAGGCACTTCGTCGTTCAGCAATCGCAGCGGCAGCGGGCGGCCATCTTCCACCGGTACCGGGATGTCACCGTCACTGTGCTCATCTTCTGTTGCAGGGGGAGGCGCCACCGGCAGGATATGCACATGCTGCACGCCCGGCAGATCCTCATCCTCCACTTCGGTTGCACCGAGCGGTGTGAACGCCAGAACCAGCAAAGCAAACGCGTACGGTGTGTGTTGAAGGTGCTTGAGCAGCGACAAGGTGATCTCCTTCCAGTGCCTCGGGAAGCGATCCCGATGAAGACGGATGCCGCCACTTTGAGGTGCGACACCCGGGGAGGTTCCCTGCTGTCTTATGACGCGCTACGACGCACTGTCAAGCGCTTCCCAGCGGGCGAAGCGTTGTTCAAGCTGTTCCTGTAACGCCGTCAACTCACGCGTCGCCTCGGTCACGGTTGCCGCGTCCTGCTGAAAGAAGGCCGGCTCACCCATGCGGGCTTCCAGCGCGCTGATCTGTGCTTCCAGCGCTTCCAGTTCAGCCGGCAGTTTTTCCAGCTCCAGACGCTCGGCATAGGACAGCTTGCGCGCCGGGCTGGCTGCCGCTTCGGCTTTGGCCTGCGGTACCGCTGCAGCGGGTGCCGGTTTTTCCGCAACGCGTGACGCGGCCGGATCAGGACGCTGCCGCAACCAGTCCTCGTAACCGCCCACATATTCGTTCACGTTGCCATGCTCGAACACCAGCGTGCTGGTCACCACGTTGTCGATAAAGGCACGGTCGTGACTGACCAGCAGCAGCGTACCCTTGAACTGCGCCAGTTGTTCTTCCAGCAGATCCAGGGTTTCCGCATCAAGGTCGTTGGTCGGTTCGTCCAGTACCAGCAGGTTGAAAGGGCGGGTGAACAGCTTGGCCAGCAGCAGGCGGTTGCGCTCTCCCCCGGACAGCGCACTGACCGGCTGACGAATACGTTGCGGCTCGAACAGGAATTCCTGCAAGTAACCCACCGCATGTTTGGGCGCGCCGTTAATGGTCAGGATATCGCTGCCCTCGGTGACGTTGTCGATCACCGATTTGCTTTCATCCAGCGTATTGCGCAGCTGGTCAAAGTAGGCGACCTCCAGATTCGTGCCGAGCTTCACTGTGCCCGTATCCGGGGTCAGTTTGCCCAGCAGGATGCGCAGCAGTGTGGACTTGCCACAGCCGTTGGGGCCGATGATCCCGATCCGGTCGCCGCGCATGATCGTGACCGAAAAATCGTGCAGCAGCGACTGCTCACCATAACCATGCGAAATGTCCTGCGCCTCGATCACCAGCTTGCCGGAACGCTGCACATCCTGGGTGCTCATGGTCACGTTGCCCTGGCGCGTGCGGCGTGCGGCAAATTCCTGCCGCAGTGCTTTCAATGCACGCACCCGGCCTTCGTTACGGGTGCGCCGCGCCTTGATGCCCTGGCGAATCCAGGCCTCTTCACGGGACAGCTTCTTGTCGAACTCGGCGTTGGCTTTTTCTTCGGCATCCAGCGCCGCCTGTTTGCCGCGCAGGTAGGCGTCATAGTTGCCGGGCCAGCTGCTCAGCTGACCCCGGTCCAGCTCGATGATGCGCGTGGCCAGCGCCCGGATGAACGCCCGGTCGTGGGTAATGAACACCAGCGTGGCTTCATATTGCCGCAAGAATTCTTCCAGCCAGCGGATGGCATCGATATCCAGATGGTTGGTGGGCTCGTCCAGCAGCAGGATGTCCGGCGCCTGCACCAGGGATTGCGCCAGCAACACCCGGCGCTTCATACCGCCGGACAGCCCGGCGAAATCCAGATCGCCGTCCAGCGTCAGACGCGACAACACCGTGTCCACGCGCTGCGACGCATCCCAGGCACCACGATCATCAATGGCGCCCTGCACGCGGGTAAAGGCGTCCATCACATCCTCGCCCTGTTCCAGCCGACGCGTCAGTTGCTGATACTCAGCCAGCAGTCGCCCTTCTTCGCCCAGCCCCTGGGCCACGACATCAAAGACGCTGCCGCCGGTATCGCCGGGCACTTCCTGCACCAGACGCGCAACGCGCAACCCTTGTGCCTGTTCGATGCTGCCGTCGTCGGCCTGGATCTCGCCGGCAATCAGCTTCATGAGCGTGGATTTGCCTGCGCCATTACGGCCGACCAGACACAGTCGCTCGCCCCGGTCGATGCTCAGGTCAACGTGATCAAGCAGGGCGTGGGTGCCGAAACTGAGCTGGATATCTCGCAGGGTAAGCAGGGGCATGAACGGGTCCGGATCATCAGGTTGTTACGCAGGGCGGGCAGTGTAGCACCGTCAGGGTGTTTCCGTCCGCGCTGCCAGGGTGGGTTCTTCGTAGCT
>PNLU01000126.1 GCA_013823245.1 Alcanivorax sp. | reverse complement strand
AATGTTGATATACTTCACGCCCTCGCGGCTGTTATATATCTTCGCGCCCAAGAAGGCGGCCAGGACGTTCAACGCGCTCACAACAGGAAACAGGAGTTCCCACGACGAGGCATGGTCCAGTAATACCCTGGGGTGTTGGTGCGAAAAGAGACAGAAAAGGAGTGCAACCGCGAACAGCAAAAACAGGCTGACCAACGTGAGGCCGACCCCCAGCGTTGCGCATGTCAGATATAGTCGGTGCCCTGCCTCACGCGCAGTACGGTACCTGAAGGCATAACAATAGCATGCCAGAATGTACCCCGAGGTAACGACAGAAAGAACAAAAATAACAGTAGATGAGGGATCCGTCCCCATAATAATCTTCCTTGAATCTGGAAAGCGCGATCAGTTTTTTTCGGTAGCGGCCTTCTCAAGAATATCGTATCCGCGCATCTTGCGGATTTTCTCAACGAACTCCCGGTCCTCTCTCAGTCGACCTGGCTGCAATACTGCCACACCATCACCCTTTATGGCGTACACGCTTTCAAGAGAATCGGCATATTTCTTGTTGCGCACGGCTTTTCTCCTTTTCTCCATGACAACCTCCGACTAACCTGTCCGCCCTCTGGCATCTCTTCCTTGATGGCGGCTAACCTTTGTAGTGTAGCATATTTCGCCGACGCGCCCGCGCCGCTATCTTGTTGTTTCTATTCGGTATCTTCGATCGACAGTCCTCGGGTGGCGGTATCCAGCGAGCTGGCGCTGGTTTCCGCACCCAGTTTGATCATCAGACGCAGATCGTTGGGCGCATCCGCGTGGGACATGGCGTCTTCGTAGGTGATCTCGCCCTGCGTATAGAGGTCGTAGAGTGCCTGATCGAAGGTCTGCATGCCCAGGTCGCGGGATTTTTTCATCAGCTCCTTGAGCAGGTGCACTTCACCCTTGCGGATGTGGTCGGCCATCAGCGGCGTATTCAGCAGCACCTCGATCACCGCGCGGCGGCCCTTGCCATCCGGTGTCGGAATCAACTGCTGCGCCACAATGCCGCGCAGGTTCAGCGACAGGTCCATGTACAACTGCCCATGACGATCCGCCGGGAAAAAGTGAATGATGCGGTCCAGTGCCTGGTTGGCGTTGTTGGCGTGCAGGGTAGCCAGACACAGGTGGCCGGTTTCGGCGAAGGCGATGGCGTAGTCCATCACCTCGCGGGAACGGATCTCGCCGATCAGGATCACGTCCGGTGCCTGACGCAGAGTGTTCTTCAGTGCGATCTCGAATGAATCCGTATCCAGACCCACTTCGCGCTGGGTGACGATACAACCCTGGTGCTGGTGAATGAATTCGATCGGGTCTTCAATGGAAATGATGTGGCCTTTCGAGTTCTTGTTGCGATGACCGATCATGGACGCCAGCGAGGTCGATTTACCCGTGCCGGTCGCCCCGACAAAGATCACCAGGCCACGCTTGGTCATGGCCAGGTCCTTGATCACGGGCGGAAGACGCAGCTCATCCACCGTCGGAATCTTCACCTCGATGCGGCGGATGACCATGCCCACCAGGTTACGCTGATAGAAGGCGCTGACCCGGAAGCGGCCGATACCGCGTGCCGAAATGGCGAAGTTGCATTCTTTCGAGTCGATAAATTCCTTGCGCTGCTTTTCGGTCATCACACCAAACACGATATCCCGGGTCATATCCGGGGTCAGCGCAGTCTTGGTGACCGGCAGCACCTTGCCGTGAATTTTCATGGACGGTGGTACGCCGGCGGTGATGAACAGGTCAGAGCCGCCCTTCTGCACCATGATTTTCAGGAGTTCTTCGAGTTCCATATCGTTTCTCGTCAGAAGGAGTCTGGCGTCTTCGCTTTCTCGCGCGCCGCTTCACGGGAAATCAGGCCTTTCTGCACCAGCCCTTGCAGGCACTGATCCAGCGTCTGCATGCCCAGCCCGGCGCCGGTCTGGATGGCGGAATACATCTGCGCCACCTTGTCTTCACGAATCAGGTTACGGATGGCCGGGGTACCGATCATGATTTCGTGGGCGGCCACCCGGCCACCCCCGTTCTTTTTCATCAGTGTCTGGGAAATCACCGCCTGCAGTGATTCCGACAGCATCGAGCGGACCATGGATTTTTCTTCCGCCGGGAACACGTCCACCACCCGGTCGATGGTCTTGGCAGCGCTGGTGGTATGCAGGGTGCCAAACACCAGGTGACCGGTTTCAGCGGCGGTCAGTGCCAGCCGGATGGTTTCCAGGTCCCGCATCTCCCCCACCAGAATGATGTCCGGGTCTTCCCGCAGGGCAGAGCGCAGTGCTTCCGCAAAGCCCAGGGTGTCACGGTGCACCTCACGCTGGTTCACCAGGCACTTCTTCGACTCATGCACGAATTCGATGGGGTCCTCGATGGTGAGGATGTGCTCATAGCGGGTGTTGTTGATAAAGTCGATCATCGCCGCCAGGGTGGTGGACTTGCCCGAACCGGTAGGCCCGGTCACCAGCACAATGCCGCGCGGGGTTTCGGCAATCTTCTGGAACACCTTGCCCATGCCCAGGTCTTCCATCGACAGCACCTTCGAGGGAATGGTCCGGAATACCGCCCCGGCGCCCCGATTCTGGTTGAAGGCGTTGACCCGGAAGCGGGCGACGCCCGGCACTTCGAACGAGAAGTCGGTCTCCAGGAACTCTTCGTAGTCCTTGCGCTGCTTGTCATTCATGATGTCGTAGATCAGCGCGTGAACTTCCTTGTGCTCCATGGGCGGCAGGTTGATTCGGCGCACATCGCCGTCGACCCGGATCATGGGCGGCAGACCCGCCGACAGGTGCAAGTCAGAGGCGCCATTCTTGGCGCTGAAGGCCAGCAGTTCGGTGATATCCATAGAGCAATTTCATACCTTGCGGGTTGGTGAGGGTGCGGGCCATGCCCGTACCGGCGGCGACCTTGTTATTATGCTTCCCCGGACGCCCTCCGGACGCCTGACCCGATCACGACCCCGGGGCCGGAGGGTCAGAAGAATCTCTTAGGCAGTAACTTACCCCGTCCCCCGAGGCGGTTCAATCATGACGGACCTGACATGACCGAACCCAGTGTACGATGGACCGCGCTGCAGCAACGTATCGACCAGGCCTGTCGCGCCGCCGGACGCGATCCGGACGAGGTGACCCTGCTCGCCGTGAGCAAGACCCGGGACGCCGCCGCCATACGCGCGCTGCATCAGGCGGGCGCCCGGCATTTTGGCGAAAACTACCTGCAAGAGGCGCTGGAAAAACAGCCTGCGCTCACCGACCTGCCGCTGGTCTGGCATTTCATCGGCCCGATCCAGTCGAACAAGACGCGCGAGATCGCCAGCCATTTCCACTGGGTGCACTCGCTGGACCGGGTCAAGATCGCCCGGCGGCTCAATGACCAGCGCCCGGCGTCGCTGCCACCGCTGAACGTCTGCCTGCAGGTGAATATCGACGACGAAACCAGCAAGAGCGGTGTATCGCTGGCCGAACTGCCGACGCTGGTCGAGGCGGTGACCGCCCTGCCACGCCTGCAATGGCGCGGTCTGATGGCCATTCCCAGGGCCGATGCACCGGACCACAACCGGGCGGCCTTTCGCACACTCGCCATGACACTGTCACAATGGCGTCATACCATACCGGGCCTGGATACCCTGTCCATGGGCATGAGTGACGACTTCGAGGTCGCCATCGCCGAAGGCGCGACCCTGATCCGCATCGGCACCGCCCTGTTTGGCCCCCGCAACTGACGGACACCACAGTTTATGGCACAGCAGATCATCGGCTTTATCGGCGCCGGCAACATGGCCACTGCCCTGGCAGGCGGCATGATCGCCAAGGGCATCCGCCCGGCACGTATCTGGATGAGCGACGTCAGCGCCGACCGCCTGGACGAGCTCAACCGCCAGCATCGCGTGCATGTGAGCACGCGCAACAGCGATGTTGCGGAACGCGCAGATGTGCTGGTGCTGGCCGTCAAGCCGCAGGTGATGGCTGACGTCTGCGCCGCGCTGCGCGACAGCCTGGGGGACCGCCAGCCGCTGATCATCTCCATTGCCGCTGGCATTACCGTCGCCAACCTGCGGACCTGGCTGGGGGACCTGCCGGTGGTGCGCACCATGCCGAACACCCCGGCACTGGTCCAGGCGGGCGCCACCGGCCTGTTCGCAGGCCCGGGTGTCAGCGACGCCCAGCGTGAACTGGCCGGGCAGATCATCGGCAGCGTGGGTCTGAGCTTCTGGTTCGAGCAGGAAAGCGAGCTGGATGTGGTCACGGCCGTGTCCGGATCGGGCCCGGCCTACTTCTTCCTGATGATGGAAGCGATGATCGACGCCGGCATGCAGATGGGGCTGGATGAACGCACGGCACGCCAGCTGGTGCTGCAAACCGCCTGGGGGGCGGCACAACTGGCCATCACCAGCGAGAATCCGCCCGCCCGGCTGCGCGAGCAGGTGACCTCCCCGGGCGGCACCACGGCCGCCGCACTGGACGTGTTCGAGCAGGCCGACTTCCGTGCCCTGGTCAACAAGGCGCTGGGCGCCGCCCGCCAGCGTGCGGGAGAACTTGCAAAATAGGTCGCTGACCCGATACTACACAGGCCGGGGTCGGGCGCCGCCCGCCCTGCTGCTGCACGCCTGCCCACGCGGGCGTGATGACCTGTTGCCGGATACCACGGGAGTCGCCGATGAACCCACAGGGCGCGATGACGTTTCTGATCGATGTCGCCATCAACCTGTTCATTTTCCTGCTGCTGACGCGCTTTATCCTGCAGTTGGTGAGGGCTGACTTCTACAATCCGCTGTCCCAGTTCGTGGTCAAGGCCACCAACCCGGTGCTGACGCCGCTACGCCGCATGTTGCCAGCCAACAGCACGGTGGACAGCGCGTCGCTGGTGATGGTCATCATCATGATCATTCTCAAGACGGTGCTGGTCGTCGCGCTCAACGGTCAGGGAGTACCGCCGCTGCCGGCGCTGGTCATCTTTGCGCTGCGTTCGCTGGCCAGCCTGATGATCAACTATCTGTTCTTTGCCGTGTTGATCCGGGTGATCCTGAGCTGGGTAGCCCCTGACCCCTACAACCCGTTCACCGCCATCATGACGCAGATCACCGAGCCGGTGATGGCGCCAGTGCGCCGCATCCTGCCGCCCATGGGCGGGCTGGATCTGAGCCCGCTGGTGGTCCTGCTGGGGCTGCAGTTCCTGATGATCCTGTTCGCGATCTGAAGCACTCGCTACAGGTCGCGAGTCCGGGTGCGGATCTGGTAATAGGCCTCCTCGGCGATGGCATGATAGGCCACCGCGCGCTTTTCGAAGGCACGATAGGATTCGTACACCGCCTCGGCCTGGGCATTGCCCGCCACCAGGGCCTCCAGCACCTCGTCACTGGCCACTTTCAACGCATCGATGACGTCATCCGGCAGGCGTCGCAGCTGCACCTTGTGCTTGTCCACCAGTTCTTCCAGGGCGGCGGCATTGCGCTCGGTGTATTCGTCGTACACCTCCTGATTCACCGCCAGCGCGGCAGCCTCAATAATGGTCTGCAAGCGCGGCGGCAAGGACTGCCACTTCTCCAGGTTGATGATCAGCTCCAGCAACGGCCCCGGCTCCTGCCAGCCCGGGTAGTAGTAATAGCGCGCAATACGCTGGAAACCGAAGGTGATGTCGTTATAGGGGCCGACCCATTCAGCCGCATCAATGGCGCCGGTCTGCATCGCGGTATAGACCTCACCACCCGGCAGCTGCACCGGTGTGGCACCGACCTTGCGCATCACTTCGCCGCCAAGGCCGGGAATGCGAATGCGCAGGCCACGCAGGTCCGCCAGGGAATTGATTTCCTTGTTGTACCAGCCCGCCATCTGGGTGCCGGTACAGCCCGCCCGGAACGGCTTCAGATTGAAGCCGGCATAGAGGTCATCCCACAATTTCTGGCCGCCGCCACGGCTGATCCAGGCGTTCATTTCCTGGGCGTTCAGGCCGAAAGGCACAGCGGTAAAGAACGGCGTGGCCGGATGCTTGCCGCGCCAGTAATAGGAGGCGCCGTGGCCCATCTCGGCGCTGCCCTGGGACACCGCATCGAAGGTTTCGAAGGCGGGCACCAGATCACCGGCACCATAGACACGAATACGCATCTGCCCGCCGGACATGGTCTCCACCAGCCGCGCAAACCGCTCTGGCCCGGTGCCCACGCCCGGGTAGTTCTTCGGCCAGGTGGTCACCATCCGCCAGCGGTAGGTCTGGCTATCCGCCTCACCGGCCGGGCCGCAGTCCTGCGGGCTGCACCCGGCCGCCAGGGCAGCGGCGGACCCCAATCCGAGGGTGGATACGAACTTGCGTCTGTCCATGATGAGGCTCCATGGGCGCAGGGCGCCGTCTTGTTATCGGTATCTCAGAAGTCGGTATCTCAGAGAATGTCGAGCCGGGCGTACTGGCTGACCAGCCACTTGCTGCCCGCGTCATCGAAGTTGATCTGCAAACGGGCGTTCGGCCCCTGCCCCTCAAAATGCAGGATGGTGCCTTCGCCGAATTTGGGGTGCAGCACCCGCATGCCCAGCTGGAAGCCCTGCACCGTCTCGCCCTCGGCGCCGCGGCTGACCGGACGATTCATGCCGCCCCGCAGACGCACCTCCTCCAGCAACGCCGCCGGAATCTCGCGCAGAAAACGCGACGGTGCATTCAGCTGCTCGCTGCCATACAGGCGGCGACTCTCGGCGTAGGTCATGTAAAGCTGACGCATGGCGCGGGTGATGCCCACGTAGCAAAGCCGTCGCTCCTCCGCCAGACGCCCGGGCTCATCGGCCGACATCTGGTGCGGGAACAGCCCCTCTTCCATACCGGCCATGAACACCACCGGGAATTCCAGGCCCTTGGCGGAGTGCAGGGTCATCATCTGCACCGCTTCTTCGTATTCTCCGGCCTGGCGCTCGCCGGCCTCCAGCGCCGCATGGTCCAGGAAGGCGGTGAGCACATCCATGCCTTCCTCGACGTCTTCATCGCCGAACTGGCGCGTGGCGGTCACCAGTTCGCGCAGGTTCTCCACCCGCTGCTGGCCTTTCTCGCCCTTCTCGCTGGCGTGGAATTCGATCAGCCCGGAGGTGGCCAGCACATGTTCGGTGCGCTCCCACAGCGCCAGGCCGTCGCTGTCCCGGGCCATGCGGTTCACCAGCTCGATGAAACCGCCCAGGGCTGATGCCGCCCGCCCGGGAAGTGAGCCATCACCCACCATGGCGACCGCCGTTTCCCACATGCTGGCGCCGCGCAGGCGGGCCTGCTCGCGCACGGTTTCCATGGTTTTGGCGCCAATGCCCCGGGTTGGCGTGTTCACCACCCGCTCGAAGGCCGGGTCCGCATCGCGGTTGACCAGCAGGCGCAGGTACCCCAGCGCGTTCTTGATCTCGGCGCGCTCGAAGAACCGCTGACCGCCGTAGATCCGGTAGGCAATGCCGCTCTGCAGGAAGGCTTCTTCCAGCACCCGCGACTGGGCGTTGGAGCGGTACAGCACCGCCATCTCGTTACGGCTGAGCCCGTCTTCCTGGAGCTTCTGGATGCGCCCGGCGATGAAGCGGGCCTCGTCCACCTCGTTGAATCCGGCGTACAGCCGGATCGGCTCGCCCTCGCTGATCTCGGTCCACAGCTCCTTGCCCAGGCGATCGCTGTTGTTGGCGATCACCGCGTTGGCGGCCTGCAGGATGGTGCCCGTAGAGCGATAGTTCTGCTCCAGGCGGATAATGC
>PNLU01000125.1 GCA_013823245.1 Alcanivorax sp. | reverse complement strand
CCTGCCGCTGGATCAGCTGACCCGGCTGCTGAACAGCTACCTGAACGAAATGACCCGTATCGCCCTGCGCTACGGCGGCACCATCGACAAGTTCATCGGTGATGCGGTGATGGTGTTTTTCGGTGATCCGGTCAGCAAGGGCTCGAAGGAAGATGCCTTCAACTGCGTGGCCATGGCGGTGGACATGCAGCGGCAGATGAAGCTGCTGCGCCAGCGCTGGGAGCGCGAGGGCATCACGCAGAAACTGGAGATCCGTATCGGCATCAACAGCGGCTACGTCACCGTGGGCAACTTCGGCGCCGACTCGCGCATGGATTACACCATTCTGGGCACCGATGTGAACCTGGCCAGCCGCCTGGAATCCCAGGCCCGCCCCGGCCGTATCCTGATCTCTGAAGCCACCTGGGAACTGGTCAAGGACCGGGTGATCTGCCGCAACATGGGCGAGGTCGAGGTCAAGGGCTTCAACCGGCCCATCCCGGTCTATGAAGTACAGGAACTGAAGGAAAACGCAGCGGACCGCGACAAGTTCGTATCGGTACGCACCGAAGGCTTTGCCCTGCATCTGGACATTCGCCGGATTCGCAACTTCGACCGTGACCGGATCCTGCGCACGCTGGCTTCCACGGCGCGGGACTTGCGCCGTGATGCTACACTGGCGCGCGACATGGAAGCCGAGGGCTTCTCCCTGCACGTAGACCGCATCCGGCTGCGTGACAAGGATCTGGCCAAGGTCATCGATATCATGGGCAAGGCTGCCCAGCGCATCCGCAAGGAGGTCGTGATTTAATGACTCCCCCCCGCCCGCACGGCTGGTTCGATCGGCTGGAGCGACTTGGCAATCACCTCCCCCATCCGACGTTGCTGTTCCTCTGGCTGTGCCTGTTGCTGCTGCCCCTGTCGGCGCTGCTGTCCTGGCTGAATGCCGTCGCCGTGCATCCCACGTCGGGCGAATTCGTACCCGTCAACAACCTGCTCAGTGCCGACGGTGTGCGGCAGATGTTCACCGGGGCGGCCAGCAACTTTACCGGCTTCGCGCCGGTCGGGCCGGTGATTGTGGCGCTGCTGGGTGTCGGCATTGCCGAACGCAGCGGGCTGCTGGGCGCCGCCCTGGGCACCCTGGTACGGCGCGCACCGGCGATGCTGCTGGTGCCAGTGATTGCCCTGGCCGGTGTGCTCTCCAGCCTGGCCGTGGACGCGGGCTATGTGGTGCTGATTCCGCTGGCCGGGCTGATGTTCCAGCTCGCCGGGCGCCACCCGCTGGCGGGCATTGCGGCGGGGTTCGCCGCCGTCGCCGGGGGCTTCAGCGCCAACCTGATGATCGGACCGATTGATGTGGTGCTTGCCGGGATCAGCACCGAAGCCGCCCGCATGGTCAATCCGGGTGCGCTGGTGCTGCCCAGCGCCAACTACTGGTTCATGCTGGCGTCGTCCGTGCTCGTGGTCGGTGTGGTGACCGGGGTGACCGTGCGCTGGGTGGAGCCCTGGCTCAACCGGCGCGGCGATGTGATCGAACCCCTGACGGCCGATCCGGACCAGGGCGACGCCCGGGCATTGCGTCATGCCGGGCTGGCTCTGCTCGGCGTCTGCCTGGCGCTGTTCCTGCTGGCCTGGCCCGAGGGTGGGCCGCTGCGAACCCCCGACGGCGCACTGCTGACGGGCCCCTTGATCAGCCAGAGTGCCGTGGTCATTGCGCTGATCGCGGCCGTCTGCGGCATCACCTACGGTCGCAGCAGCGGCAGCCTGCCCAGCGCGCGGCACGTGATCGAGAGCATGGAAGAAACGTTGCGCACCCTGGCCAGCTATCTGGTGCTGATGTTCTTTGCTGCGCAGTTCATTGCCTGGTTTGCCTGGTCCGGTATCGGCCTGGTGATGGCGATTCGCGGTGCCGACCTGCTGGGCGGGCTGGCGCTGCCCACACCAGTGTTGCTGGTACTGGTGGTCCTGTTGATGGCCAGCCTGAATCTGGTCATTGGCAGTGCCACCGCCAAATGGACCCTGGTAGCCCCGGTGCTGGTGCCCATGCTGATGGTGCTGGGCATCAGCCCGGAAATGACGCAGGTTGCCTATCGGCTGGGGGATTCAGGCACCAACATCATCACACCGCTGATGCCTTACTTCGTGCTGGTGCTGGCCTTTGCCCGGCGGCACGTGGTGGCCACCGGGGTCGGCACGCTGATCACCCTGATGCTGCCCTACAGCCTGGCGCTGCTGGGCAGCTGGCTGGTGCTGCTGAGCCTGTGGGTGGCGTTCGACTGGCCGCTCGGGTTCTGAGCCCGGGACCTTCTGAGCCAGGGACGGCAGATCAGCGTTCGCCGCGTGCACTCTCGCGAATCTGCCGCGCCTGGGCATGCACTTCATCGACGGTCATGCCGTCCAGCCCGGCGAAGGGCGACGGCATCTCTTCCGGCGGGGTGTCCATCTGCGCCGCCATCATGTCGTCGCGGGTGATATTGTGCAGCATCACGATCAGCAGCGCTTCGGCAAAGGCCTCACGCTCCTCTTCGCTCATTTTTTCCACCACCTGTTCCAGAGACTGCTCAAAGGCTTCCTCACTGCTGGCATCCAGACGTGGATCACTGCAGCCGACAAGCAGCGCAACACACAGCAGACAGGCGAACAGCTTTTTCATGGGGAAACTCCGGTACAGGGATAGAGGAAAGCCCCACATCATGCCTGCCCGCGGGGGATGACGCCAGCACGTCTATTGCCGGACCATGCGCAGGCGGGGGGCCTGGCCCGACTCCGAGCTGCGCCAGGGGTTGATATCCAGCCCGCCCCGGCGGGTAAACAGGGCCTGCACCGCCAGCGCCTGAGGCTGGCATCGACGCATGATGTCGCAGAACACCTTCTCGACCACCTGCTCGTGAAAACCACTGTGGTAGCGGTAGGACACCAGGTAACGCAGCAGGCCCTCCGGCTCGATCTGTGCGCCGCTGTACTCGATGATCACAGTGGCCCAGTCCGGCTGGCCGGTCACCGGGCACAGGCTGCGCAGGGCATGGGTGTAGACCCGCTGTCCCTCAACCTGCTGCCCTTCGACCTGCTGAGTCGTATCACAAGTGAGTTGGTCCACCTGCACCTGCTCACTGGGCGCCTCGCCCGGCGGCGGATCACAGGACACCGGCAACGTGTCCAGGCACTGGCCATCCGGCTGCGCCGCCATCTGGGTCAGGAAGCGACTGGCCTGGTCCAGCGTCAGCACGGTCACAGCAACAGGTTGCCCCGCCGCCGCCGACAGATCTTTTACCAGCGTGGCCTGAACCTCATCGACACCCTGAAAGCGCGTGCCCGCAAAGCTGTTCAGGTACAGCTTCAGGGATTTGGACTCAATGATATGTTCACTGTCGCAAGGCACACTGAACTGCGCCATCGCCATCACCGGCGTGCCAAGCGGATTGAGCCAGGACAGCTCGTAGGCGTTCCAGACGTCTTCGCCGTAAAACACCGGCCGGTCCTCGCCCAGCACCTGCCGCGCCAGACGGCGGGGAATCGGCGCCAGCAGCGCGGCATCGTATTCGTGCACATAGTCGGTCTGTCGACCCAGCGGTATTTCACCCCAGTCTGTCATCGCCCCGCCTCCTCAATGGCGAATGTCTCCTCAATGGCGAATGCCAACGCCACGTTGCAGCAGCCACAGGCAGAAGCAGAACATGCCCGCTGTGATGGTGACGATGGCGCCCAGTGATATCCACACGTTGACGTCGCTGACACCCAGAATGCCGTAGCGGAACGTGTTGACCATGTAGACCACCGGGTTCAGCAGCGACACGCCACGCCAGAATTCCGACAGCTGATCCAGCGAATAGAAGACCCCGCCCAGATAGGTCAGCGGTGTCAGCACAAAAGTCGGAATGATCGAGATGTCATCAAAGCTGTTGGCAAAGATAGCGTTGATAAACCCGGCCAGCGAGAACAGCACCGACGTCAGCAGAACCACCAGCAGCGTCAGCCACAGATGCTCGGGCCGCAGGTCGGTAAAGAACAGCGCCAGACAGGTGACGATGGCGCCCACCGCCAGGCCGCGCGCCACGCCGCCCGCCACAAAGCCGCTGAGAATCACCAGCGACGACATGGGCGACACCAGCATCTCTTCGATGGAGTGCTGGAACTTGGTGCCAAAGAAGGAACTGACCACGTTGCCGTAACTGTTC
The DNA here is from genome assembly GCA_013823245.1 of Alcanivorax sp. Taxonomy (GTDB): domain Bacteria; phylum Pseudomonadota; class Gammaproteobacteria; order Pseudomonadales; family Alcanivoracaceae; genus Isoalcanivorax. Next base: position 3,946 of record PNLU01000125.1, on the reverse strand, counting down.
TGGATCACGCTCATCATGATCAGGCCGGGCACGATGTACTGCATGTAATCGAAGCCGCCCACCTCGCCGACACGGCTACCGATCAGGTTGCCGAAGATGACGAAGTACAGCGCCATGGTGATGGCCGGGGGCAACAGCGTCTGCGGCCAGATACGCAAAAAGCGACGAATTTCCTTGGTCAGGATGGTGAGAAAGGCGACCCATTGTTCCTGCAAGCTCATGCGCTGGCCTCCCCGGGCAGATTGCGTTCCACCAGACGCAGGAACAGTTCCTCCAGCCGGTTGGCCTTGTTGCGCATGCTCATCACTGAAATATCGTGCGCGGCGAGCTGCTGAAAGACACTGTTCAGGGCTTCGCTTTTCGGCACCGCCACTTCCAGCGTGCGAGGGTCCCTGAGACGCACTTCGAAACCGTTCAGCACCGGCGCCGCCGATACCGGCTGCGCCAGGTCCAGAATAAAGGTCTCCACCTGCAGCTTCTCCAGCAGGGATTTCATGTCGGTGTTTTCAACGATGGTGCCGTGATCGATGATCGCAATCCGGCGACACAGCGACTCGGCCTCTTCCAGATAATGCGTGGTCAGGATGATGGTCTTGCCCTGCCCGTTCAGCTCGGTCAGAAAGTCCCACATCGAGCGGCGCAGTTCGATATCCACCCCTGCGGTGGGTTCATCCAGAATCAGCAGTTCGGGTTCATGCACCAGCGCGCGGGCGATCATCAGGCGCCGCTTCATACCACCGGAAAGCTGCCGGGCCTGGCTGTTGCGCTTTTCCCACAGCCCCAGCTTGCGCAGGTACTTTTCTGCCTGCTGCAGCGCACGGGCCCGGGGAATCCCGTAGAAACCCGCCTGGGTCACCACGATATCCCCCACCTTTTCGAACTGATTGAAATTGAATTCCTGCGGCACGACGCCAATCAGCTTTTTCGCCAGACCGCGCTCACGCTCAAGCGAATGGCCAAACACCGTGACCTCGCCCTGCGTGGCATTGACCAGCGAACTGACGATGCCAATGGTGGTGGACTTGCCCGCCCCATTGGGGCCGAGCAGCGCAAAGAACTCGCCTTTTTCGACATCCAGGCTGATGTCACGCAGGGCCTGCACGCCGCTGGCATAGGTCTTGCTCAGGTGACGGATCGACAGAGCGGTCAAGAAGGTACCTCGCTGCAGAAAACGGGGAAGGAACAAGAGTATCCGGCCAAAGTGGGTACGATGGGGTCGCTTTTCAACCCTGCGGCCAGGGCCAGGACCAGGACCGGATCAGAACGCCAGCGCCCGGATACCGGGCTCGCCGCGCCAGACCCAGTGCAGGCGCTCGTCTTCGAACCATAACCAGGCGCCTTCCATCATCCAGGGCCAGTCGGCCTCACTGATCTGTTCACGCCCGGCCAGACCGGCCATGAAGGCCGCCAAAATAGTATCGTGGGTCACGTGCACCGCCAGCTCGCCGCCACCCGGCTCGCGCTCGCGCAGGTACTGGCCCAGCTTGTGCAAGCCCGCCTCCGGCTCCAGCACCCCGGCCAGATCCCCCTGCAGATGGCGATTGATAAAGCCGACGGCCCCGAGCTCAAAGAACAGCGGCCCGACACGCAGGATGTCCTCTACATAGCAGCCCGGCTCCACCAGCACCGTCTCGTGGCGCACCTCCAGATCATGCCCGGCCAGACCCTGTTCACGGCCGCCCTCGTACATGGCCAACGCCGTATCCACACAGCGCCCCACCGGGCTGGAATGAAACGCCGCCACCGGGCGCGGCAACTGGCGCCCCCAGTCGCGGGCCATGGCTACGCCCTCCGGCGTCAGCGGCAGGCGGTAATCCGCGAAGCCGTTTTTGGCCAGTTCGCGCACGGAGTGACGGGTCAGCAGATGAATCGGCCGATCAACCGGCAGCAGGGGCAAGGCATCTTGCAGGCGGGGATGCAGGCGCGCCATGAAACGTGGGTGTCCGTGTGATCAAAAGGGTTACCGGATCATCGGCGAGGCAGGGGCCAAGGTCAAATCGCCGCACTACTATCACGGCACAACTGCAACCAGCGATCGATCCCCCGGCTGCGGTACTTCTGCTTGTGCAGCACAAAATAGAACTGGCGTGAAAAGTCCCGGTGCGGCACCTGCAAGGGCACCAGACTGCCCCGCCGGAACGCGTCCACCAGCGTCACCTGCGACAGGCAGCCGATGCCCAGCCCGGCCTCCACGGCCCGCTTGATCGCCTCGGTGTGCTGCAATTCCAGCAACACATCCAGCCCCGGCAGCAGACCATGCATGGCACGCTCGAACGTCTGCCGCGTACCGGAACCACTTTCACGCAAGATCCAGGTGGCCGCACGCAGGTCGTCATCTGTCAGACTTTTTTTCTGTGCCAGCGGATGCTCCGGCGCACAGAACACCGTCAGCGCATCATCACGCCAGGGCGTCACTTCCAGGTCCGGATGATGAAACTCCCCCTCCACCAGCCCCACATCCAGCCGAAAATGCAGCACGCCCTCGGCAATGTGCTCGGTATTCTCCACATCCAGCAGCACCCGGGCGCCGGGCAGATGCCGCCCGGATTCGTCCTGCATGTAGCGCGCCACGATGCCCACCGCCAGATAGTTGCCAATGGTCAGCGTGGCCCCCACCCGCAGCGCCCCCACTTCACCCTGCCCGGCCAGTGACTGCTCCAGCTCCGCCGCCTGCTCCAGCAGCCCCTCTGCACGCGGCAACAGCATGCGCCCCAGCTCATTCAGCTTAAGCCGCTTGCCCGCCCGCTCGAACAGCGCAATACCAAACTGCTGCTCCAGCTCCCGCAGCGCGCCACTGGCCGCCGACTGCGACATGGCCAGGCTCTCCGCCGCGCGGGTGATGTTCTCCAGCCTCGCCGTGGCCAGGAAGACTTCCAGTTGCCGCAGGGTATAGCGCATACCGCCCTCTAAATCGCCATAGCCGATTAACTTAATCAGAATATCCCATTTTACCGATTAATGACCAGTGGCTATTCTTTGCCCAATATCATCCGAGTATGACGCCCACAGGAGCCTGCCACGATGTCGAACCTGAACCGGGAAACTGTCACCAGCGTACGCCACTGGAACGACACGCTGTTCAGCTTCACCACTAGCCGTGATCCCGGCTTTCGCTTCAAGAACGGGCACTTCACCATGATCGGCCTGGAGGTCGAGGACCGCCCGCTGCTGCGCGCCTACAGCATCGTCAGTGCCAACTATGAGGAGGAACTGGAGTTCTTCAGCATCAAGGTGCCGGACGGTCCGCTGACGTCGCGACTGCAGAAGATCCAGGTGGGTGATCAGGTGCTGGTGAGCCGCAAGCCGACGGGCACGCTGGTGGCAGATCACTTGCTGCCGGGCCGCAATCTGTACTTGCTGAGCACGGGCACGGGCCTGGCGCCGTTCATGAGCATCATCAAGGACCCGGAGGTTTACGAGCAGTACGACAAGGTGATCCTGACGCACGGTGTACGTCATGTCTCCGAGCTGGCCTACCGGGACATCATCGAGGACGAGTTGCCGAACAATGAGTTCTTCGGTGAGCTGGTGCGCGACAAGCTGATCTACTACCCGACGGTGACGCGCGAGCCGTTCCGCAATCAGGGGCGTCTGACGACGCTGATGGACAGCGGCAAGCTGTTCGCGGACATCGGTCTGCCGGACATGGACCCGGAGCGCGACCGCTTCATGCTGTGCGGCAGCCCGGCCATGCTCAAGGATCTGTGCTCCCTGCTCGACAGCCGCGGCTTCCGCGAAACCCGCGGTGGTGAACTGGGGCACTATGTGATTGAGCGGGCTTTTGTTGAGAAGTAACGGGGCTGGTGTTGGTGGGGCTTCGTAGCACGGCCTCGGGGCGGGGTACTCCCTTCCAGAAGCCGCCGTGAACCCATCCCTGGGGGCTTGCGTTCGGCTTCCTGCCTCACACACTTCTGGAAGGGAGTACCCCGCCCCGAGGCCTCAGTTC
>PNLU01000124.1 GCA_013823245.1 Alcanivorax sp. | reverse complement strand
GCTGTGCATGACGCACCTGTCGCGCATGAGCGAAGAACTGGTACTGTGGACCAGCGCCCAGTTCCAGTTCATTAATCTGCCAGACCGTTTCTGCACCGGCAGCTCGATCATGCCGCAAAAGAAAAACCCGGATGTGCCGGAGCTGGTGCGCGGCAAGACCGGCCGCGTCAACGGCCATCTGATCTGCCTGCTGACCCTGATGAAGAGCCAGCCGCTGGCCTACAACAAGGACAATCAGGAAGACAAGGAGCCCCTGTTCGACGCCGTGGATACCCTGCTCGGCTGCCTGCGTGCCTTTGCCGACATGATCCCGGCCATCGAGCCGAACCGTGAGGCCATGCGCGAAGCCGCCCGGCGCGGCTTCGCGACCGCCACCGATCTGGCGGACTATCTGGTGCGCAAGGGTATCGCTTTCCGCGACGCCCATGAGATCGTGGGCAAGGCGGTGGGCTACGGCGTGGCGCAGAAGAAGGACCTGAGCGACATGAGCCTGTCCGAGCTGCGCCAGTTCAGCGACCAGATCGATGAAGACGTGTTCGAGGTACTGACCCTTGAAGGCTCGGTCAGTGCGCGCAATCATGTGGGCGGCACTGCCCCGGATCAGGTCCGTGCGGCGGTAGCCCGTGCGCGTGAGGCGCTTGCCGCCACACCCTGAAGCACACGCGCAAGCCGAGGGAGACGAGCACTATGCGTACCACTGTGACGACGCTTCTGCCCACACTGGCCGTCGCCAGCCTGTTGCTGCTGGCTGCCTGCGGCCAGCGCGGCGCCCTTTATTTTCCCGGTGAGTCCAGGGAGCCAGCGATATCCCCGCCGGCCGCCACGGAACCCGCCGAAGACCAGGACGACGATTGATGGATCACTTCCAGTACCGCGACGGCCAGCTGCATGCCGAGGAACGCGCCCTGGGCGAACTGGCCGAGCGCTTCGGCACGCCGCTCTATGTCTATTCCCGGGCCATGCTGGAGCAGCATTACCGCGCGTTCGATGAGGCCTTCGGAGACCACCCACACCAGATCTGCTACGCGGTGAAAGCGAACGCCAATATTGCGGTGCTGAATGTGCTGGCACGCCTCGGCGCTGGCTTCGACATCGTGTCCGGCGGCGAACTGGCGCGCGTGCTGCGCGCGGGCGGCGACCCGTCGAAAGTCGTGTTTTCCGGCGTCGGCAAGACCGCCGATGAGATGGAGGCGGCACTGGAGGCCGGCATCCATTGCTTCAATGTGGAATCCGCCGCCGAACTGGAACTGCTCAACCTGGTGGCCGGGGAGCAGGACAAGATTGCGCCCATCTCCATCCGCGTGAACCCCGACGTGGATGCGCAGACGCACCCCTATATCTCCACTGGCCTGCGCGACAACAAGTTCGGTGTCGATATCGATGACGCGCCTGCCCTCTATCAGCGCGCCGCCAGCCTGCCGCACCTTGAAGTGCTGGGCGTGGATTGTCATATCGGCAGCCAGCTGACCAGCCTGGCCCCGTTTGAGGATGCGCTTGCCCGGGTACTGGCGCTGGTGGAAAAACTGGCCCACCGGGGCATTCCCATTCGCCATCTGGATCTGGGCGGCGGGCTCGGCGTGCGTTATCGCGATGAAGCGCCGCCCGCACCAGCTGATTACATACAGACCCTGCTGCGCCATGTGCCCCGGAACATGCCGGTGCACATCGAGCCGGGGCGCGCGATTGCCGCGAATGCCGGGGTATTCCTGACCCAGGTGCTGTACCTCAAGCCAACGCCACACAAGAATTTCGCCATCGTCGACGGTGCCATGAATGACCTGATCCGTCCGAGCCTGTACGGTGCCTGGCAGGACATCGTGCCGGTGGCGCCCCACGATGCAGACTGCCGCGAGTGGGATATCGTCGGCCCGGTCTGTGAAACCGGCGACTTTCTGGGCAAACAACGCGCCCTGGCACTGGAAACCGGTGACCTGCTGGCGGTACGCTCGGCAGGCGCCTATGGTTTTGCCATGGCGAGCAACTACAACACCCGTAACCGTCCGGCCGAAATCATGGTCGACGGCGACCAGGCCTTCCTGGTGCGCCAGCGGGAATCCATCGAGGATCAGCTGCGGCTGGAGTCGCTGCTGCCCTGAATACGGGTCCTGACCGGGCCTGATTGAAGGAGCACATCATGCGACACGGGTCATCTTCCTCACGACTGGCTGTGCCGGCACTCCTGGTGCTGGTGATCGCCCTGGCGGGTTGCCTGGGCAGCGAGGCGCACGAGGGTGACAACCCGACCTCGACGCCCGCCCGGGCCGCACTGCCGGCTCCCGCCGACGTGGCCACCAGCGTCTGAAACCCGGGACTCTGAAACCATAGTCGCATTGACCCGGTTGCACCCCCGGCGCAGAGTCATACCACAACAATACTGACGACAAGACCGGGAGCCCCAATGAGCGCGATCGTGTTGCTGGTGCTGGGCCTGGGCGGCATGGCCGCTGGCTATTTCCTGTACTCGCGATTTATTGCCGAGCGCATCTACCAGCTGGACCCTGACTACCGCACCCCCGCGCACGCCCAGCAGGACGGCGTGGACTTCGTGCCCACCAACCGCTTTGTGCTCTGGGGCCACCATTTCACCTCGGTGGCCGGAGCGGCGCCTATCGTAGGCCCCGCCATTGCCGTCATCTGGGGCTGGTTGCCCGCCTTCCTGTGGGTGGTGCTCGGCACCATCTTCTTTGCTGGCGTGCATGACTTCGGCGCCATCTGGGCCAGCGTGCGCAACCGCGCACGCTCCATCGGCGCCCTCACCGGCGAGGTCGTCGGCAAGCGCGCCCGCGCGATTTTCATGATCGTCATCTTCCTGGTGCTGCTGATGGTCAATGCGGTCTTCGCTGTGGTGATCTCGCGCCTGCTGATCAACAACCCCGGTGCCGTGGTCCCGGTCTGGGGCGCGATTGCCGTCGCCCTGGTGATCGGCCAACTGATCTACCGGCGCATCATCGGCCTCGGGCTGGTCTCGATCATCGGTGTGGCCGCCCTCTACGCACTGATCTATGTCGGGCCACAGGTGCCCGTCACCCTGCCGGAAAGCACCTTCGGGCTCTCCGCCGCCGCCAGCTGGATCCTGATCCTGTTTTTCTACGCCGCCATTGCCTCGCTGCTGCCGGTGTGGGTGCTGTTGCAACCACGCGACTACATCAACGGGCTGCAGCTCTTTATCGGCCTGATCCTGCTGTACGGCGCAGTGCTGGTGGCCAACCCGACCCTGGTCGCCCCGATGATCAACGCCGACGTGCCAGCGGGCACGCCGTCGCTGATCCCGCTGTTGTTCGTCACCATCGCCTGCGGGGCCATTTCCGGCTTCCACGGGCTGGTGTCCTCCGGCACCACCTCCAAACAGCTGGACAAGGAAACCGACGCACGCTTTGTGGGCTATTTCGGCGCCGTGGGTGAAGGCACCCTGGCGCTGGCCGCGATCATCGTGACCTGCGCCGGCTTTGCCACCCTGGCCGACTGGCAAGCGGTCTATCACGCCTACGGCGAGGGCGGGGTAGGGGCTTTCGTCAACGGCGGCGCCACCATCCTGAATGCCGGTACCGGCATGGACATCGCCGTCGGCGCCACGCTGCTGACCGTGATGGCGGCGCTGTTCGCCGGCACCACCATGGACACCGGCCTGCGCCTGCAGCGCTACATCTTCCAGGAGTGGAGCGAGATCTACGGCATCCGCTGGATGGGCAAACCGCTGCCTGCCACCCTGCTGGCTGTGGCCAGCTGCCTGCTGCTGGCGTTCGGCGCGGGCGGCGCAGACGGCAGCGGCGGCATGTTGATCTGGCCCCTGTTCGGCACCACCAACCAGTTGCTCGCCGGCCTGACCCTGCTGGTGATCACCGTGATGCTGGTGCGCCTGGGGCGCCCTTCGGCGCCGACCCTGATCCCACTGGTGTTCCTGCTGGTCATGACCCTGGCCGCGCTGCTGATCCAGCTGCGCAACCTGTATCTGGCGGGTGACTGGTTCCTGGTGATCCTGGACCTGGTGGTGCTGGTGGCCGCCGCGCTGGTGACGCTGGAATGCCTCGGCACCTTGCGGCGCCTGCGCCGTGATCAACGGGAGGCGCGCGCATGAGCCCCCCGCGCCTGCTCGGCCGACTGCGCCACTGGCAGCAACAGGCCAGCGCCTTCGGCAGCCAGTGGTACAACGCGCCCTATCGCGCGGCCATCGCCCGGGCGCGACGTGACGAAGAGGACCTGTTCATGCTGCTGGTGTTTGCCGAAACCCTCGGCATCCCGAACCCGGCAGGGTGGTACACGCTGGAATTGCAACCGTTGCTGCTGGAACGGTTCCATGACTGGCACACGCGTATGGGCATGGAACATTCACCCCTCGACAGTATGCGCTGCTGCTGATGAAGACACTGGATACGGACACCCTGATCGCCAACCACCGTCTGCTGCTGGTGGGCGGCAAGGGCGGGGTCGGCAAGACCACGCTGGCCGCCACTCTGGCACTGCGCGCCGCCGATGCCGGTCGCCAGGTGCTGCTGGTCTCCACCGACCCGGCCCACAGCCTGGCGGATGCTCTGGATCGGCCCGTCGGTCCTCGGGAGACCCGGGTCGCCGCCGGCCTCACAGCCCTGGAAATCGACCCGGAAGATGAAGCGGACGCCTATCTGGAGCGGGTGCTGACGCAAATGCGCCCCTTTGTGCGGCAGGAACAGCTACGCGAACTCACCCGGCAACTGCAACTGAGCCGTCAATCCCCGGGCGCCCAGGAGGCTGCGCTGCTGGAGCGGCTGGCGCGGTTGCTGGACGAATCCGACACCCGCTTTGACCTGATCGTGCTGGATACCGCGCCCACCGGCCACACCCTGCGCCTGCTCAGCCTGCCGGAAATCATGGCGGTATGGACAGACGGACTGCTGCGCCACAACGAACGGGCGAGCGAACTGGGCCAGGTGCTACAACATCTGACGCCGGGCCGCGATCTGGACAGCCCGCTGGGCAAACCGGAAGACCATGCCACCGCCGGAATGGCTGCCCGCAGCCGCGATCTGACGGCGACGCTGCGCACGCGCCAGCAGCTCTTTCACCGCATGCGCGACCGGCTGCTGGACGCCAGTCAGAGTGGCTTTCTGTTCGTGCTGACGCCGGAACGGCTGCCCATTCTGGAAACCCATCGGGCACTGGACAGCCTCACCGCCAGCGGCGTGCCGGTGGCCGGGCTATTGATCAACCGGGTTTTGCCCGAAGGCATCGAGAGCGATTTCCTGAAGGCACGGCAGGTGCGCCAGCAGCGCCATCTGGACGACATCCAGATCCGCATGGGGCACCTGCCGCAACGGCAAGTGCCGTTGCAGCAAGATGATATTCAGGGCATCGAAGACCTGCGCGCCCTGGGTAGCCTGCTCAGGCCGCCTCAAGCCGCGTCATAAGCGCTTCCAGCCGCGCCAGCCCCTGCTCGCGCAACGCCCGGCTATCTTTCTGTGACGGGTGGAAATCGCGGCGATAGTAGGCCCGATAGCTGCGCCCCAGGCGCCGCAACCAGCCCGGCTTGCCGAGCAGCCAGTTCATGCCCCGCAGCACCGAACGCAGGTCACGCTTGTCGTCCATGCCCTGGCGTAGCTGGATATAGTGGAAAATGGTGAATCCGAGGAACTCGACCGTGGTCACCGCCATCTCGCTGGCCCGCACCCAGTAACTGCCGACCTGATCCTGATACACATCAAAGGCGACAGACTTGTGCTCGCTCTCTTCCACCGCGTGCCACAGCCACAGCGGCAGCATGCGCTCGTCCATGCCTTCCAGCATTTCCGGATGCTCAAGAATGGTCTCGGCCAGCATGGCGGTGAAATGCTCCAGCGCGCAGGTCTTGGCCAGCTGGCGCTCCGGCGACAGCCGCTTCGCCTGCCATTTCAGGCCGCGCAGCACGAAATCCGACACCTTGTTGGCCGGGATACCCTTGCTTTCCAGGAAGTTGTTGAAGGCTTCATGTTCATTGCCATGGTGCGCCTCCTGACCAATGAAGCCCTTGACCTGCTCACGCAACTGCGGGTCCTGGATGTCACGCTGGTAATGGCGCACCGAGCGCACGAAGAACCGCTCCCCCTCGGGAAAGGTGCATGACAGCGCCGACAGCAGCAACGTCTTGAACTGATCTCCACCAAACCAGTAGCGGGGAATGGCTTCGTCGAACTCGAAGTCCATCTTGCGCGGCTGGATATCACTCTTGTTCGTCGGCCGCGGGTAAATTCGGGCTTTGGCATTCATGCGCAGTCACTCCGCAAACGATCATTTCACTTCCGCACAGCGTAGCGACCCGCCGGGCGGAACGTGAGTGCAGGCTGTGCCAATTTGTGTTGCGGCGACAATCCGGGATGGCCCGAATGCACCGGCCGCCACGTCGGCGTATACTGGCCTGCTCGACAACCCTGTGCGGCCTCAACCGGATATCGACCATGCCCCCAGCTTCCTCTCGCCTGCGCTTCACCAAGATGCATGGCCTCGGCAATGATTTCATGGTGCTGGATGGCATTCGCCAGCCGCTGCCCGAAGAGGAGGCGCCGCTGTCCCCTGCCACCCTGCGCCGACTGGCAGATCGCCATTTCGGCATTGGCTTCGACCAGTTGCTGGTCGTGCAGCCTGCCCGTGGCGGGGCCGATTTCCGCTATCGCATCTTCAATGCCGATGGCAGCGAGGTCGGGCAGTGCGGCAACGGTGCCCGCTGTTTCGCCCGCTTCGTACGCGAGGAAGGACTCACCGACAAGCATGCTATTCGCGTGGAAACCGCCAGCGGCGAGATGACCCTGCATCTTACCGACGACGGCCTGGTGACGGTCGACATGGGCCCACCCCGCTGGGCACCCGCCGAAATACCGCTGCGAACAGACCGCGAGGCCGACACCTATTTCATCGTGGCGGGGCAGCAGGCCTGGGAAGTCTCCGCCGTCAGCCTGGGCAACCCGCATTGCGTGCAACTGGTGGAAAACGTGGACACCGCACCGGTGGCCAGTGTCGGCCCGATCCTGGAGTCACACCAGGACTTCCCCGAGCGCGTCAATGTCGGCTTCATGCAGATTCTCGACCGCCAGCATATTCGCCTGCGCGTGTTCGAGCGCGGCAGCGGCGAAACACTCGCCTGTGGGTCCGGCGCCTGCGCTGCGGTGGTCTGCGGCCAGCGGCGCGGGCTGCTGGACAGCACGGTCACCGTCTCACTGCCCGGCGGCGACCTGAGTATTCACTACGCTGGCGAGGGCGGCGTGTTAATGACAGGCCCGGCCAGCCGCGTCTATGATGGCGAACTGAACCGGGATGCATGGAGCGAGGCATGAGCGAGCAGAAAGGCCTGACTGGCGACCAGGTCGCCGCCTGGCTGCGCGACCACACTGACTTCTTTCAGGGACGCCAGGAACTGCTCGAACTGTTGCAGCTGCCCGACCCCCGCGGCAACGCCGTATCATTGCTGGAGCGTCAGGCACAGATACTGCGTGAGCGTAATCAGGGCCTGCGCGAACGCCTGAACAGCCTGCTCGCCGTCGCCCGCGACAACGATGTCCTGTTCGAAAAAACCCGTCGTCTGGTCCTGAGCCTGGTGGAAGCCCGTAGTGCAGAGCAATTATTTACCGCGTTGCTGCGCTCGCTGAAGCAGGATTTTGGCGCCGATGCCGTATCGCTGCTGATTTACGATCGCGATCTGGATCTGACCGGTGAGCTGCGCAGCCAGATCCGCTGCCTCGCCGCCGCTGACCTGCATGAGGCTTTGCAACTGCTGCTGCGCAATGGCAAGGCCATCTGTGGTGTGTTGCGTCAGGTGGAGCTGGACGAGCTGTTCCCGCAGCAGGCCGACCGCGTGGCCAGCGCCGCCATGGTGCCGCTGGCCTGGCAGGGCGAGCAGGGACTGCTTGCCATCGGCAGCTTCGATGCCCATCACTTCCGCAGCTCACTGGGAACGCTGTTCATCACCCATATCGGCGATATTCTCAGCCGCCGCTTGCACGAGCTGCTGCGCCGTTATCCGCAACTGGAGGCACGCCGCCATGTGACCCGGGGAACCTCTGAGTAACTCCCTGTGCTCTCTGGCTTTCAGGCTGGGCCGCAATCAAGACGTACTTTCGAAGGCATAGTGGTACTATGTCGAGAAAGTGCAACGCGGAGTGCGGCCCAGCCTGAAAGCCCCGGAGGGCGCGGCCTGAAGCGT
>PNLU01000123.1 GCA_013823245.1 Alcanivorax sp. | reverse complement strand
ATCTGCGCCATGATCCTGCCGGGTATTTCCGGCAGCTTCATCCTGTTGCTGCTGGGCATGTACACTCCGGTGCTGGCCGCCGTGAGCAACAGTCAGTGGTTGCCGTTGGCCGCCTTCGCGGCGGGGTGTGCTGGCGGGCTGCTGATGTTTGTGCATTTTTTACGTTGGGCGCTGGATCGCTTCCATGACCTGGTGATGGCCCTGCTGGCGGGGTTCATGGCCGGTTCACTGGTGCGCCTGTGGCCCTGGCGTATCGCCGCCGAGCCGGGCGCCGTGCTCGAGCGCACGGTGCTGCCCGCCCGCTATGCCGCCGAAACCGGCTTGCCCCCGATGGTCTGGCCGGCGCTGCTGGCGCTGGTGAGCGGCCTGCTGCTGGTCTGGCTACTGTCGCGCCCGGGCATGCATAATGAAGCGAAACCGGCAGCAGAGACCAGGACGCCTTGAGGCCCGATCGCCGTACTTTTCCGGACTGGCTCCGCGCGCGGCTCCGGCCCCGCGCGGTCCGCATGTCCCGCCGCCTTACGGGGCTGGCGTTGCTGATCCTGTGTTCGGCGGGCTGCGCGGCCAATCAGGCGCCGGTGGTGGAGTACGACGCCTCCGGGGCACGCGGCGGCACCGGCACCCTGAGCAGCCGTCCGTCCCAGGTCACCCAGGGCAGTCATACCGTTGTGCGCGGCGATACCCTGTTCTCCATTGCCTGGCGATATGGCTGGGACTACCGCGAACTGGCCGCCGCCAACAACATCAGCGCACCCTTCACGATTCGTCCCGGCCAGGAAATCCGCCTGGACCGCCGCCCCGGCACTGCCGTGGCACGTCCGGGCACGCAGGCTCCTTCCACACCCCCTTCCAGCACACCGCCGAGACCCGCGCAGCCGCCGTCGCAGCAGCCTGCCACGCCACCCCGGGCCACACCGCCTGCGTCCACGCCACCCGCGTCCACACCCTCTACGCCGCCCCGCGTGGCAGGCACCGGCGATGTGCAATGGCGCTGGCCCGCCAGCGGCGACCTGCTGTCCCGCTTCTCTGCCCAGCAGGCCGGGCAGAGCGGCATTCGCATCGGCGGACGCGACGGTGACCCCGTGGTGGCCGCCGCCGCCGGGGTGGTGGTGTACCGCGGCAACGGCCTGACCGGCTATGGCAATCTGTTGATCGTCAAGCACAACGACCGCTGGCTGTCGGCCTACGCCCACAACGACACCATGCTGGTGCGCGAAGGCGACAGTGTGGACGCCGGACAGCGCATCGCCACCATGGGCGCCAGCGGCACCTTCCGCACCCAGCTGCATTTCGAGATCCGCCGCGACGGCCAGCCCGTCGACCCGCTGACCCTGCTGCCACGCCGGTCCTGAGCTGATGGCCGCGCGCAAGCCGTCGTCCCTGACCGTTTCGCAGCAGGCGCGCCTGTTGCGCCGCGTCACCCTGGCGTCGGTCTCCGTGGCATTCACCCTGATTGTCGCCAAAGCGATAGCCTGGTGGCTGAGCGGCTCCGTAGCGCTGCTGGCGTCATTGCTGGACTCCTTGATGGATGCCGCCGCGTCGCTGGTCACGCTCGTGGCTGTGCGTTACTCGCTGGTGCCCGCCGACGCCGAACATCGCTTCGGCCACGGCAAGGCCGAGGCCCTGGCCGGTCTTGGGCAGGCGGCGTTTATTACGCTGTCGGCCCTGTTCCTGCTGAGCGAGGGCGTGCGCCGCTTCCTGGATCCGGAGCCGGTGGCGGCCACAGGTCTGGCGCTGGGGGTGATGCTGCTGTCCATCGTGCTGACGGTGCTGCTGGTGCAGTACCAGCACCGGGTGGTGCGCCACACGGGCTCGACGGCGGTGGCGGGCGACGCGCTGCATTATGCGTCGGACCTGGCCATGAACATTGCCATCATTGGCGCTATCGTGGCGGCCCATTTCGGCTATCTGCGGGTGGACAGTCTGGTGGCGCTGGCGGTGGGGGCTTACATTCTGGTGGCGGCCTGGCGCATCGGTTATCAGGCGGTGCAACTGCTGCTGGATCGCGAACTGCCGGACGAGGAGCGCCAGCATATCGCGGCGGTGATCGGTGCCCAGCCGGGGGTGCTCGGCTTCCACGACCTGCGCACGCGACAGTCGGGCCGCACGCGCTTTGTCCAGGTGCATGTGGAGCTGGACGAAACCCTGTCCCTGCGCGAGGCTCACGCGCGCATTGTCGAGATTGGCGCGGCGATAGGTGCCGCCGTGCCGGGCGCCGAGGTGATCATTCATGCGGACCCGGTGACGCCCGGGGCGGCTGACGGGGTGCGCTGACTCTCTGTTCTTTTGGCTTGGGTCCATTCTGTTTGGTTCGGTGGTTGTGGCCAGCGGGAACTCCCAGCCAATCGAGGATCTGGTTGTCGTAGCAACAAGCAGACTGCGCTCCGCCCAGCCTGCGAGAACGATGCCCTCGGTTGGCTGGAAGTCGTTAAGCGGGCTGTGCGTGACGGCCTTTGGGGTGCGGGTAAGGGTTTTCTGGACCTTCGAGAGGCATGGATGCCGAACGAGAGCCCCCATGGACGGGTTCACGGCGTGTCCAGAAAACCCTTACCCGCACCCCGAAGGCCACAACCACCAAACCAACCAGAATGGACCCAAGCCCAAAAAGAATCAGAAGTCGCCGCTTTTGCTGGCCAGGGTCGGGGGCATCTCGCCAGCAGGGGGTGGCGGCCAGCCGCCCAGGTCGCGCCAGCGGTTGACCATGGTGCAGAACAGCTCTGCCGTGCGGGTGGCGTCGTAGAGCGCCGAGTGCGCCTGACTCTGGCTGAACGGGATGCCGGCCATTTCGCAGGCCTTCGCCAGCACCGTCTGGCCGAACACCAGGCCGGCCAGACTGGCCGTGTCGAAGCAGGAAAACGGATGGAACGGATCGCGCTTCAGGTCTGTGCGGCTGACCGCCGCCTTGAGGAAGTCATGGTCGAAGAAGGCATTGTGACCCACCAGGATGGCGCGCTTGCAGTGATGCGCCTTGACCGCCTTGCGGACCGCCTCGAACACACCGCGCAGGGCCATTTCTTCCGGCACCGCGCCGCGCAGGGGATTTGACGGGTCGATGCCGGTGAAGTCCAGCGCCGCCTGCTCGATATTGGCACCTTCGAACGGATCCACGTGATAGTGCACGCGCTGAGCCGGACGCAGCCGACCCGCATGGTCCATGTCCAGCGTGACCGCGGCGATTTCCAGCAAGGCGTCGGTGTGGGCGTTGAAACCGCCGGTTTCCACATCCACCACCACCGGCAGAAAGCCGCGGAAGCGCAGGGCCAGCGAAGGGTGCTGCTCAGACATGAAATCTCCTCTCAGGGTCGGCAATGCTACCGGAAAGCCCGGCCGAGCAACAGGCGCACCGGGTTTCCCAGGCGCTGGCGTTTTCGTCGCGCCCCCGGGCAGGTACAATGGCGCCCCCGGCAGCGGCAGTCGCCGCCCGGCCTACTCAAACTGAACGCGCGGAGTACCCATGTCGGACATCAAGAAGGTTGTGCTGGCCTATTCCGGAGGCCTGGACACTTCCGTCATCGCCAAGTGGCTGCAGCAGACCTATGGCTGCGAAGTCGTGACCTTCACTGCCGACATCGGCCAGGGTGAAGAGGTGGAACCGGCACGCGCCAAGGCCAGGGCCATGGGCATCCAGGAAATCTACATCGAGGACCTGCGCGAGGAATTCGTGCGTGATTATGTGTTCCCGATGTTCCGCGCCAATACCATCTATGAAGGCGAGTATCTGCTGGGCACGTCCATCGCGCGGCCGTTGATTGCCAAGCGGCTGATCGAGATTGCCAATGAGACCGGCGCCGACGCCATTTCCCATGGTGCCACCGGCAAGGGTAACGATCAGGTGCGTTTTGAGCTGGGCGCCTACGCGCTCAAGCCCGGGGTGAAAGTGATTGCGCCCTGGCGTGAGTGGGAACTGAACTCCCGCGAGAAGCTGATGGCCTATTGCGAGCAGCACGATATTCCGGTGGATTTTTCCAGCAAGAAGAAAAAATCGCCGTATTCCATGGACGCCAACCTGCTGCACATCTCTTACGAGGGCGGCATTCTGGAGGATCCGTGGGCGGAAGCCGAAGAAGATATGTGGCGCTGGTCGGTGAGCCCGGAAGCAGCACCGGACAAACCCGAGTATGTGGACGTGACCTACGCTGGCGGCGATATCGTTGCGGTGAATGGCAAAACAATGAGCCCGGCCGAGGTGTTGGCGGAGCTGAACCGCCTGGGTGGCCAGCATGGCATCGGGCGTCTGGATATTGTCGAGAACCGTTACGTCGGCATGAAGTCCCGCGGCTGCTACGAAACACCGGGCGGCACCATCATGCTGCGCGCCCACCGTGCGATCGAGTCGATTACTCTCGACCGCGAGTCAGCGCACCTGAAAGACAGCATCATGCCCAAGTATGCCGAGCTGATTTATAACGGCTACTGGTGGTCGCCGGAGCGTCTGGCGATGCAGAAGCTGATTGATGTGACCCAGGAGTGCGTCAACGGCGAGGTGCGTCTGAAGTTGTACAAGGGCAATGTGATCGTGGTGGGGCGTCGTTCCGACGATAGCCTGTTTGATGCCAGCATCGCGACCTTTGATGATGACGCCGGGGCCTATGACCAGAAGGACGCCGAAGGCTTTATCAAGCTCAACGCGCTGCGCCTGCGTATCGCGGCCCGGGCAGGACGCAAGCTGTCCTGATCCGGATCGTCATCATGCGGACATGAATGCCCGGCACGGTGTGCCGGGCATTTTTTGTGCCGGTCTGCGATACTGCGGGCAGGCAACCGGGAACCGCTATCGATGAATGAGAAACGGACTGTAGGCTGGCGTGAATGGGCCGCTTTGCCTGAGCTGGGCATTGACGCGATCAAGGTCAAGGTGGATACCGGCGCGCGCACGTCGGCACTGCATGCTTTCGAGGTGAAGACCTTCGAGCGGGACGGTGAGGAGTGGGTGCGCTTTCGGCTGCATCCCAGGCAGGACGATCGCGATTACGAGATCACCTGTGAAAGCCGGATTGTCGATCGCCGGCAGGTGTCGGATTCGGGCGGACATCGTGAAGAGCGTATCGTCATTCTGACACCGATTGCGCTGGGCAACGACCGCTGGCCGATTGAAATCACCCTGACCGACCGGGATACCATGAAATTCAGAATGTTGTTGGGGCGCACGGCTATGCGGGCATTACAGGTGGACCCGTCAGCATCGTTCCTGCTGGGTGGCACGGTGGCCACTCCGGCCGTGGCAGACCCGACCGTGGCAGATAATGGAGAGACGGCATGAAAATCGCGATTCTGTCGCGTAACGCCCAGCTGTATTCCACCCGCCGTCTGGTCGAGGCTGGTGAGGCGGCGGGCCATGAGATGCATGTGATCGATACGCTGCGCTGTTACATGAGCATGGCGTCGCACAAGCCGGAAATTCACTACAAGGGCCGCACGCTGGAAGGCTTTGATGCGGTGATCCCGCGCATCGGGGCGTCGATCACCTTTTACGGTACGGCGGTGCTGCGTCAGTTCGAAATGCTCGGGGTGTTTCCGGTCAACGAGTCGGTGGCCATCACCCGGGCCCGGGACAAGCTGCGTTCCCTGCAGTTGTTGTCGCGGCGGGGGGTGGGTTTGCCGGTGACCGGTTTTGCCAGTGCGCCGGATGATATTCCCGACCTGATCAACATGGTGGGCGGCGCGCCGCTGGTGATCAAGCTGCTGGAAGGCACCCAGGGGATCGGCGTGGTGCTGGCCGAGACGCGCAAGGCGGCGGAGTCGGTGATCGAGGCCTTCATGGGGCTGCGGGCGGACATCATGGTGCAGGAGTACATCAAGGAAGCGGGCGGCGCTGACATCCGCTGTTTCGTGGTCGACGGCAAGGTGGTGGCGGCGATGAAACGGCAGGCGAAGGAAGGCGAGTTCCGCTCCAACCTGCACCGGGGCGGCAGCGCCTCGTTGATCCGGATCACGCCGGAAGAGCGGGCCACGGCGGTGCGGGCGGCGCGCATCATGGGGCTCAATGTAGCCGGTGTGGATATTCTGCGCTCCAACCACGGACCGCTGGTGATGGAGGTAAATTCCTCGCCCGGGCTGGAGGGTATCGAAGCGGCCACCGGCAAGGATGTGGCGGCGCTGATTATTCGTTTTGTCGAAAAATCGGCGCGCCCGAATCGTACTGCGACCAAGGGGACCAAGGGATGAGTGCTTCGGCCTTCGAATTCGGTGGTGTGAGTGTGGCGCCGGGGAAGCGCACCATTGTCGAGATGCCGGCGGCGCAGCTCTATACCCAGACACAGCTGAATATTCCGGTGCATGTGGTGCACGGCCGCCAGGCCGGGCCGGTGCTGCTGGTGTGTGCGGCGATTCATGGAGACGAACTCAACGGCGTGGAAATCATTCGGCGGGTGCTGCGTATGGCGGCACTGAAGCGGTTGCGCGGCACCTTGATTGCGGTGCCGGTGGTCAATGTGTTCGGGTTTATTCACAAGTCCCGTTATTTGCCGGATCGCCGTGATCTGAACCGCTGCTTCCCGGGGTCCGAAAGTGGCAGCCTGGGGGCGCGTATGGCCTGGCTGTTCAAGACGCAGATTCTGGATCGCGCAACCCATGCGGTGGATCTGCATACGGGGGCCATCTATCGCTCTAACCTGCCCCAGATCCGGGCCAATCTGGCCAGCCCGGAGACGGCTGCCATGGCGGAAGCCTTCGGCGTGCCGGTGGTGCTCAATTCCGTATTGCGGGACGGCACCCTGCGCGAGGTGGCGGAAGCACAGGATATTCCGGTGATTACCTATGAGGCCGGTGAAGCGCTGCGGTTCGAGGAAGCCTCGATCCGCGCCGGGGTGCGTGGCGTGACCAATGTGATGCGGCATCTGGGCATGCTCACGGAGCGGCGGGTGCAGCCGGTGCCGGTCAAGCCGGCCGTGTCGAGCAGTTCGACCTGGGTACGTGCTGAGGTCGATGGCGTGTTCCGCACACTGGTGGGCCTGGGAGACCGGGTGCGCAAGGATCAGTTGCTGGGCCGTATCAGCAGTCCGTTTACCGCGGACGAGGTGGATATTCAGTCACCCTGTGCGGGCATTCTGGTGGGCCGCAACAATCTGCCGCTGGTCAACGAGGGGGAGGCGTTGTTCCATATCGCCCGCTTCGACGAGGTCAAGCAGGTGGCGCAGCAACTGGAAGCGTTCAATAACAATCTGCTGGATGAAGTGCCGGCCGCAGACCATGACGCGCCAATCGCACCCTGATCCAGGCCGGTGGGTCAGTCTTCGGGCAACTCCCGGGTGCTGACGCCGCCTTCGGCGAAGCAGTCTTCGAATACGTCTGTCAGTGAGCCGGGAATCCAGGCGAATTCCTGTCTTTCGGTCTGTGCTGCGGTCTTGTCTCGTGCCGCGGGCTGCGCTGTCTCGCTCATGCTCCCCTCCGCATTGATACGCTCTGATTCGAGTCTGCCTGCGGGGTCGGGGGGCGTCCGTTAGCGCTGCGTAGAGATTTGTATCCTTCGGTAGCCTGGACGCTCGAGATTCGGGGCGCTCAAGATTCAGGGCGCTCAGTAGTCCGGGCGCTGGCGTGCGGGCAATTCGCACAGGTCTTCGATGATGCAGCTGCCACATTTCGGCTTGCGGGCCACGCAGGTATAGCGGCCGTGCAGTATCAGCCAGTGGTGGGCGTCGCGTTTGAATTCCTCCGGCACCACGCGCTCGAGGCGCTTCTCGACTTCCAGTACGTTCTTGCCGGGGGCAATGCGGGTGCGGTTGCTGACGCGAAAGATATGGGTGTCGACAGCAATGGTGGGTTCGCCAAAGGCGGTGTTGAGGACGACGTTGGCGGTCTTGCGGCCCACGCCGGGCAGGGCTTCGAGGGCGTCGCGGTCGCGGGGCACTTCGCCGCCGTGCTGTTCGACCAGGATGCGGCAGGTCTTGATGGTGTTCTCGGCCTTGCTGTTGAACAGGCCGATGGTCTTGATGTGTTCCTTCACGCCGTCGACGCCGAGGGCGAGCATGGCTTCGGGGGTATTGGCGACGGGAAACAGGCGGGCGGTGGCCTTGTTGACGCCGACATCGGTGGCCTGGGCGGAGAGCAGGACGGCAATCAGCAACTCGAAGGGGGAGTTGTAGTGCAGTTCTGTGGTGGGGTTGGGGCGTTGGGCGCGCAGGCGGGCGAAGATTTCGGTGCGTTTGGCGTTATTCATGATCTGACGTGTTCTGCAAGGGGCCCGGCGGGGGTGGGGCAGGCCCTCCGGGGACACGCCGTGAA
>PNLU01000122.1 GCA_013823245.1 Alcanivorax sp. | reverse complement strand
GGGCGCGGTCGGTGCGCCAGTCCTTGGCCAGTTCCACAGCGGCGCGCACCAGCTGCCCCTGATGCTTGTCCAGTTGCGCTTCAAAGCGCTCGAACAGGGTGAAGGCGTCGGCGGTGCCACCGGCAAAGCCGGCGATGACCTTGCCGTGGTGCAGGCGGCGTACCTTGCGGGCATTGCCCTTCATGACGGTGTTGCCGAGGCTGACCTGGCCGTCGCCACCGATGACGACCTGGTTGCCGCGGCGGACGGACACAATCGTGGTGCCACGATACTGTTCCATGCAGGAAAGCTCCTTGGATTTCGGGCGATGTGGGGGATATGGGGGAGCGGCGAGGAAACTCAAGGCCCGGTATGACCGGGCCCGGGGAGGCGCGTGGACTCAGGCGTCCGGATCGCGCACGCGGATGGCCAGGGTTTCGATGCCCACGCCCACCAGCTGGTCCTGCACGCGGTGCATGGCATTGGCGTTGGTGAAGGGGCCGATCATGACACGGTGCCAGGTATCACCGGATTCCAGGCTGACGGGCTGCACGCGCGCGTCCAGGCCCTGCAGGATCAACTCGGCGCGGCGTCGGTCGGCATCTTCGGAGCGCCGGAAGCTGCCCGCCTGCAACAGGAAGTGCTCGCTGTGGCGATGCGCAACCTGGCTGTCGTCGGTGCCGTTGTCCGCCGGGGGGGGCGTGCCGCGCGAGGGGCGGGCGGGCTGCGGGGTGTCATCATCCCCTTTGGGCATGATCACTTCCATTTGCGGCAGCACGGCATAGAAGTCGAAGCGCGGGCCCCGGCTGTCGCTGTCTTTCGGCGGCTTGGCTTCAGCCTCCGGTGCCTTGGCGGTGCGCGGCGTGCGTTCGGTGTCCAGTTGCAACTGGCCCAGGTGGAACAGGAAGGCAATGAAGAGGCCAGCGGCCACGCCTGTGAACAGCCATACCCAGCCCGGCACGATGCGCTGGCTGGCGGCGGATTTGCTGGCGCCCCGGCGGGCGGCGGGTTTGCGAGCCATTACATGCGCTCCAGTGTGCGAATGCCCAGCAGGGCCAGGCCCTGTTTCAGGGTGCGTGCGGTCAGCCAGGCCAGTTGCAGGCGGCTGTCGCGCAGGTCGTCGGACCCGGCACTGAGAATCGGGCAGTGTTCATAAAAGCCGGAAAACTGGCCGGCCAGTTCATACAGGTAGCTGCACAGCAGGTGCGGCAGGCCCTTGTCGGCCACCTGTTGCAGCACCTCGGCAAACTGGAGGAGCTGGTTTGCAAGTGCTTCCTCGCGTTCCTGCTCCAGTATTATCGGCGCATCCACGGTGCGCGGGTCAATCCCGGCCTTGCGGAAAATGCTCGCCACGCGGGTGTAGGCGTACAGCAGATACGGCGCGGTGTTGCCGTCGAAACTGAGCATCTGGTCGAAATTGAAGATGTAGTCGCTGGTGCGGTGTTTGCTCAGGTCGGCGTATTTCACGGCGCTGATGCCCACGGTGCTGGCAATGTCGACCAGATCGTCCTGATCCAGTTCCGGGTTCTTCTCGCTGACCAGGGCCAGGGCGCGGTCTTCGGCTTCGCTGAGCAGGTCCACCAGTTTCACGGTGCCGCCGGCGCGGGTCTTGAACGGGCGGCCGTCGGGGCCGTTCATGGTGCCGAAACCCATGTGCTCCATCTGCGTGCCCGGCTTGACCAGGTTGGCGCGGCGGGCCACTTCGAACACCTGCTGGAAATGCAGGGCCTGACGTTGATCGACGAAATACAGGATGCGGTCGGCCGCCAGGGTCTGGCTGCGGTAGCGCAGCGCGGCGAGGTCACTGGTCGCATACAGGTAGCCACCATCGGCCTTCTGCACGATCACCGGCAAGGGCTGGCCGTCGCGGGTCTTGAAGTCGTCGAGAAATACGCAGCGGGCGCCGTCGCTTTCGACCAGCAGTCCGGCTTCTTCCAGGTGGGCGACGATGCGCGGCAGGTCGGGGTTGTAGGCGCTCTCGCCCCGCACGTCGGCGGGGGTCAGGCTGACGCCCAGACGTTCGTAGACTTCGAAACAGTGGCTCAGGGACACCTGGTTGAAGTCGCGCCAGAGTTTCAGGCAGTGCGGGTCACCGGACTGCAGTTTGACCACCAGCGAGCGGGCCCGGTCGGCGAACTCGCTGCTGTCGTCGAAGCGCTGCTTGGCGGCCCGGTAGAACTGCTCCAGATCGGACAGTTCGGCGGACAGTTCTGCCTGATCCTGCTGTTCTTCAAGATAAGCCAGCAGCATGCCGAACTGGGTACCCCAGTCACCGACATGATTCTGGCGGATCACGGTGTGGCCGAGAAATTCCAGGGTGCGGGCCACGGCGTCGCCAATGATCGAGGAGCGCAGATGGCCAACGTGCATTTCCTTGGCCAGGTTGGGGGAGGAGTAATCCACCACCACCGTGCTGGCAGGTTCGGCGCGCGGTACACCGAGTTGTTCGTCGGCCAGCGCCGCCTTGATGGCCTGGCTCAGCATGTCTCCGGCCTGGAAAAAATTGATGAAGCCGGGGCCCGCGATCTCCACCTTGCTCACAGCATCGCTCGCGGGCAGGGCGGCCACCAGGGCTTCGGCGACCTCGCGCGGCTTGCGCCCGGCGGGTTTGGCCAGCATCAGGGCAATGTTGGTGGCAAAGTCGCCGTGCTGCTTGTCACGGGTGCGCTCCACCTGCACCGGGGGGCGCGGCTCCGCAGGCAGGGTGCCAGCGTCGCGTAACGTGTCGAGGGCCTGCTCTACCAGGGCGATGATCTGTTCTTTCATGCTGGGCCTGAGGGTACTGGCTGGGGGTGTGGCGCGGATTGTACGCCAGATGAATCGGCTTTGCCTTAAAGGAGGTCCGCCTTAAAGCAGGTCCGCCGGGTCGACATCAAGGTGCCAGCGGCATTTGCGTTGCAGCGGGTGCTGGGCCAGCGCCTCCAGCAGGGTCGGCAATTGCCGGTGCAGGGTGCCGCGTGCGGGGGCCATCAGCAGGAGTTGTGCGCGGTAGCGTCCCTGGCGCCGTTCCATGGGGGCGGGTGCGGGGCCGAGCAGGTGCAGGCCGCTGTCCAGTGGCAGGCGGTCGCGGGCGTCGCTGAGCAGGGTCATGGCGGTGCCGGCGTCCATGGCTTCGGCACGCAGCAGTGCCAGATGGCCATAGGGCGGCAGGCCCAGTGCCTGGCGCTCGCTCAGTAACTGGCGGGCATAGCGGTGATAGTCGCCCTGGCTGAGCAGTTGCAGCAGGGGGTTGTCCGGCTGCCGGGTCTGGATCAGCAGACGCCCGGCGCGATCACTGCGACCGGTACGACCGGCCACCTGCAACACCAGTTGGGCGGCGTACTCAGGGCCGCGAAAGTCAGCGCTCAGGAAACCTGCGTCGGCGTCCAGCATCACCGCCAGGTCCAGATGGGCAAAATGGTGCCCCTTGGCCAGCATCTGGGTGCCGACCAGCAGCGCCGCGCCGCCCTTGCGGATGTCCGCCAGCCCGGCATCCAGGCTGCCCTTGCGCCGGGTGCTGTCGCGGTCGATACGGATCAGGCGCGTGTCGGGGAAGGTCTTGGCCAGCAGGGCTTCCAGCTTCTCTGTGCCGGCGCCCATATCGCGCAGGTGGGCCGAACCGCACTGCGGGCAGTGTCGCGGTACGCGGCGGCGGTGATCGCAGTGATGGCAACGCAGTTCGCCCATGGCGCGGTGCCAGGTCATGTGCGCGTCGCAGCGGTCGCATTCCGACTGCCAGCCGCAATCCTGGCACATCAGCATCGGGGCGTAGCCGCGCCGGTTGATGAACACCAGGGCCTGGCGGTCGGCGTCCAGGGTCTGCTTCAGGGCGTCGAGGCTGCGGGGGCTCAGTGGCGTGTCGGCGGGCAGGTGGCGGCAGTCTTCGATCTGGATCACTGGCGGCCGGGCGGGGCCCGCGCGATGGGTCAGGCGCAGGTGGCGATAACGCCCCTGCTCAGCCTGATACAGGGTTTCCAGCGCTGGGGTGGCAGTGCCGAGCACCACCGGGATGTCCAGCAATTGCGCCCGCCAGACGGCCAGGTCGCGGGCGGAATAGCGGAAGCCGTCCTGTTGCTTGAAGGAGGTGTCGTGGGCTTCATCGACAATAATCAGGCCGGGGGTGCGCAGCGGGGTAAAGATCGCGGAGCGGGTGCCCAGCACAATGCCCGCGCGGCCCTCGCGGGCGTCGTGCCAGGCTTGCAGGCGCTCACGGTCGCTGAGGCCTGAATGCAACACGGTGACCGGGACAGTAAAGCGATTGCGGAAACGGCGGATGGTCTGCGGGGTCAGGCCGATTTCCGGGACCAGCACCAGAACCTGACGCCCGGCCTGCAGTTGCTGCGCCATGGCTTGCAGGTAGACCTCGGTCTTGCCGCTGCCGGTGACGCCATCCAGCAGAAAGGGGGCAAAACCCTGCTGCTGGTTGAGGGCGCGGATGGCAGCTTCCTGTTCGGGGCTGGCGGCGAGATGCGGTTCCGCCAGGGGGTTGCCCGCTGCCGCAGGCAGTGGTGCCGGGGTGTCAGTGACCAGTTCGGCCCAGCCCTTGCTCTCCAGCGCCTTGAGCGGCGGGCTGCTCAGGCCCAGGCTGGTCAGCATCGGGCGGCTCAGGCCATCCGGGTGCTCGCGCAGGATGTCCAGGGCCTGTTGCTGGCGGGGCGCGCGCGTCAGGCTGGCCGGGTCGGCGAAATGTCCCTTTGCGGTCAGGCGCCAGATCAACTCGCCGGGCCGCTCGGCGCTCTGGTCCTGGCGCAGCAGCACCGGCAGCGCCGTTTGCAGGACTTCACCAATGGGGTGCTGATAGTAGCTGGCGGCGCGCTGGCACAGGGTGCGCAGGTCGGCATCCAGTACCGGGTGGTCGTCAAGCATGCGCCGCACCGGGCGGATCTTGCCGCTCTCGTGGACGGCGGGACCGACCTCCCAGACGACGCCCACCAGCCGTCGCGGGCCGAAGTCCACTTCACAGCGGCAACCCGGCTCGGGCAGGGGGCCGGCCGGGGGCAGGTAGTCGAAAAGCTGCCGCAGGGGGACGGGAACGGCCACCCTGAGCACTGTCCGGGTCGTCAAATCACGGAACTCCACAGGTTGCTCAGGGGCGTATCGTAGCTTATATGGCGCCTGAGTATTGCATGGCCGGGATAAGCTGGTAGTATTCGCACTCCCTTTTGCCCGGCGCAAGCCAATGTGTGGTGCCCGAGAGGCCTTCGGGTAGCGACACTGTACGGAGTCAGGCCATGAAAGCAGAGATCCATCCGGAATATAAAGACGTGACCATTACCTGCAGCTGCGGGAATGTCATGAAGACCCGTTCCACCCGTTGTGAAGACTTCCTGGTGGACGTGTGCTCGAAATGCCACCCCTTCTATACCGGCACGCAGAAGCAGGCCGAGACCGGTGGCCAGATCGACAAGTTCAAACAGCGTTTTGGTGTGCTCAGCTCCCGCAAGAAGGGCTGATTCCCGCGTACCTGAACGCAGCTCGAAAAGCACCCGGCGGGTGCTTTTCTTGTTTATGGGCCCCTGAACAGTATGTATAACCTGCGTTGTATGCAGGATAGAGTGGCGCAGGATCGAGTGGAGAAACCCATGTCGGATGAGTTCAAGCAGGCAGCGCTTGATTATCATGCCAAGCCTCGGCCGGGCAAGATCAGCGTTGAGATCACCAAGCCGACCGAAACCAGCGGTGACCTGACCCTGGCGTACAGCCCGGGTGTGGCGGAGCCGGTGCGCGAGATCGCGCGCGAGCCGGAGCTGGCCTATCGCTTTACGTCCAAGGGTAACCTGGTGGCGGTGATCAGCGATGGCACGGCCATTCTGGGGCTGGGTGATCTGGGGGCGCTGGCCTCCAAGCCCGTTATGGAAGGCAAGGGGATCCTGTTCAAGCGCTTTGCTGGCATTGACGTGTTCGACATCGAGGTCGAAGCTGAAAGCTCCCAGGCGTTCATTGATACTGTGCGGCGCATTCACTGCACCTTCGGCGGTATCAACCTGGAAGACATCAAGGCGCCGGAGTGCTTCGAGATCGAGCGCATTCTGAAAGAGCAGTGCGATATACCGGTATTCCACGATGATCAGCACGGCACGGCCATCGTGGTGTGTGCGGGCCTGATCAACGCGCTGGCCCTGCAGAACAAGAAGATCGAAGACATTGTTGTGGTCTGCGTGGGCGCCGGTGCGGCGGGCGTGGCCTCCATTCGTCTGATGATCGAGCTCGGGGTGCGCAAGGAAAACATCCTGATGCTGGACCGCAAGGGCGTCATTCACTCGCGCCGTGACGACCTGAACCAGTACAAGGCGGCGTTCGCGAATGACACCGATAAACGCACCCTGGCCGATGCGGTGGCCGGTGCGGATGTGTTCATCGGCGTATCCGGGCCGGACATGCTGACACCGGAAATGGTGGCCTCCATGGCGCCACATCCGATTGTGTTTGCTCTGGCCAATCCGGATCCGGAAATTCGTCCGGAGCTGGCGCATCAGGTGCGCAAGGACCTGATTATCGCCACTGGCCGCTCGGATTACCCGAACCAGGTCAATAACGTGCTGGGTTTCCCCTATATCTTCCGCGGGGCGCTGGATGTGCGCGCCAGTGCGATCAATGAAGAAATGAAGCTGGCGGCGGTGCATGCCATTGCCGGTCTGGTGCGCGAACCGGTGCCGGAGAGCGTGCTCAAGGCCTACGGCGGTGCGGCGATCACCTTTGGTCCGGACTACATCATTCCGAAACCGAATGATCCGCGTCTGCTGGGGGCGGTGTCGGCGGCAGTGGCGCGTGCGGCAGTGGATACCGGTGTCGCCCGCAAGGGGTATCCGTCCCACTATCCGCTTGAAACTGTGGATGATATTTTCCCGGAGATCTGAGGCTTTCGCTGCCCATAAAAAAACCGCTCAAATGAGCGGTTTTTTTATGCATGCCATTTTATATGTTGAGAGTCAGAACAGCTCTTCCGGCGCAATCTGTTCACCTTCTTCGCCGCTGCCCATGGCCGGGCTGTCGTCCAGGTCAGGCAGATCCTCTTCGCGGAAGTACTCGAAAATGGCGTTGGTCGCCCCGGGCCGCGCCCGGCGCCCGTTTTCCGGATTGATGCGTGCGGAGACAATGCCCGGGGGCTGGGGCAGGCTTCGCTCTGGCACTTCCACCAGGGCATCAGCCATGAAGTCGATCCACATGGGCAGGGCCGCCCGCCCGCCGTACTCGCCCCGGCCCAGCGTGGCGGGGCTGTCGAAGCCCACCCAGGCGACGGCTGCGAGGCCCGGGGCATAACCTGCAAACCAGGCATCCAGGTGTTCGTTGGTGGAGCCGGTCTTGCCCGCCAGGTCACTGCGGTTGAGCGCCCGGGCCCGCGTGGCGGTGCCGCGCTGGACAACGTCCTTCATCATCGAGTCCATCAGCCAGATGGTGCGCGCATCGACGGTGCGCGGGCGCCAGGCGATCAGCGGCGGCGCCTCGGGCGCCACGCTCTCGTCCTCGGCCAGCGCGGTCTCGGTGAGGGTCTCCAGATCCAGAGGGAGTCCCTCGTGAGCCACCTCGCAGGCGTCAGCGTCGCAGCGCTGTACGCGCGGCGCCTGCCAGAGGACCTCGCCGTCGTCATCCTCGATCCGCTCAATGAACCAGGGCGGCACCTGATAGCCGCCGTTGGCGAATACGGCATAGGCGCTGGTCATCTCCAGCGGCGTCAGGGTGGCGCTGCCCAGTGCCAGTGACAGGTCGCGGGCAAAGCGGCGCGATGGCAGGCCGAATTCGTTCAGCGACGCCATGGTGTTGCCGATACCGACCTGTTGCAGCAGCCGGATCGAGACGAGGTTCAGCGATCGGTACAGGGCTTCGCGGACGCGCGTCGGCCCATAGAAGCGATCGCTGGCGCCGGTGGGACGCCAGGCCGCTTCCAGCTGGCTGTCCTGGAAGACGATGGGGGCGTCATTGATCAGTGTGGCGGCGGTGATGCCGCGCTCGATGCCGGCCGCATAGACAAACGGCTTGAAGGCCGAGCCTGCCTGCCGTTCGGCTTGCAGCGCCCGGTTGTAGTTGGACTGGGCAAAGCTGTAGCCGCCCTGCAGCGCACGGATGGCACCGGTATCGGGGTCGACGGCCACCAGCGCCGCCTGGGCTGCGGGCAGCTGGGCCAGACGCCAGACATTCTGGCCGTCATCATCGACCACCGGGCGCAGGCGCACGACGTCGCCGGGCTTCACCACGTCAGCCGGTTTCTGGGGCGCCTGGCCCACCGCGCTGGCGTTGATATAAGGACGGGCCCACTGCATCTGCGACCAGGGCAGCGATGCGACCTGGCCGGCGGGCAGTACCAGACGCACCTTGTCGTCATGCACTTCGGCGACCAGCGCTGCCTCCAGATCGCCGATGCGGCGGTAACCGCGCAGGGTGCGAGCCCATTCGGCGACGCTGGTGGGGATGCCCGCCAGGGTCACGGCCTGTGGTGGCTCGTCG
>PNLU01000121.1 GCA_013823245.1 Alcanivorax sp. | reverse complement strand
AGACCGGGTGGTACCCGTGGTGGTGTTCCTCAACCGGCCTCGCCGTGCGCCGGAGAGCATCGTGCTGGGCAACGAGTTCTTCGACTATCTGCGCTTCAGGTATATTCGCTGTGTACTGCCGGACATGCCCGGCGAGCAATATCTGGAGAGCCCCAACATCGTGGCCCGGCTGACCCTGCCCACCATGCGCTGGCCGCCCGAGCTGAAGCTGGCCATCTACGCCAGCGCCATCCGGGGGCTGGACGCTCTGGAGCGCAACCCGGACAAGCGCGCCAAATATACCGCCTTTGTCGACATCTACAGTTGCCTCGACAATAATGAACGTATGATTTTTGAACAGCACTACCAGCAGGAGGTCACCACCATGACAGGGTTTGCAGAGCGGTTCAGGGAACAAGGTCTGGAACAGGGCTTGGAGCAAGGCCAGCATGAGACCCGGTTGGCTACCGCCCGGAACATGATCCTCAAAACATCCATGGACGATGCCACCATAGCGGATCTGACCGAGTTGCCCGAGACGGAAGTGAAGGCGCTCCGCGAGCGCCAGGCGGCCCGTTAAGCGGTCTAATCCCCTGGAGCCCTGATCCAATGTTGTGACTCGGCGTGCGCCAGCGCCATCTGCGGTCTCCGAGCCAGTTCTCACTTCATATTAGAGAAACATATCCATGGTGGCCGTCGGCATCATGGTAGCGGCCAGCGTTTCGGTGGAGATCTAGACGAACAAGATGTACCGACCACATATTTTGTAGCTCGCTCAATAATGAACGTATGATTTTTGAACAGCACTACCAGCAGGAGGTCACCACCATGACAGGGTTTGCAGAGCGGTTCAGGGAACAAGGTCTGGAGCAAGGCTTGGAGCAAGGTTTAGAGCAAGGCTTGAAACGAGGCCTGGAAAAGGGTTTGGAGCGCGGCCTGCGAGAGGCGCGCGTAGCCACAGCCCGCAAGCTGATTGAGAAGACCCGGATGGATAATGTCAGCATTGCCGAAGTCACCGAGTTGCCGGAAGCAGAGATCCAGGCGTTGCGTAGCGAGATCAGCGGATAAGCCCCAGGCACCACCCGGAACCGGAGCCATGCCATGCGCTATCTGCTCGTGATTGCTGCCGTCCTCAGCCGACAACCTGCGTATCTTCCTAACTGTCACCACTAAGACGAGGCTGATATTAGCTTAAGCCGGAGGGCGCTCAAGAGTGGCACTCAGTAGTTCGAGGGCAACCCAAGCCCCAAAAAACTGCGGAAGACCAAAGCCATATGGAAAAAATCTGCGAAACATATGAGAAATGTGAGACCTGACCCTGCCATATGACCCTGCCATATTTTATGACGGGGAGGGGATATCGGGTTTTGAATTAGGGGCCGTCAAGCGGAAAAGCTTTTGCGATTGCTAGAGCATCTGCGTTTCGGTGACGGTCGAGATAAAAAATTGCTGAACGTATCTGCAGAACGTATCTGTAACCAGCTCGAAAAGACTCAACCTAATGTGAAATGTGAGACCTGACCCCGCGTGCGCTGAAATAAAAACGCCCGAAACAAAAAATCGGGCGTTTCGAGCACCAATCGGCGCCTATCTATTTCAACATTGGGCACTCACATGCCGAAACATAAGAGCAAACCCGTGCTAAAAGAGCTTATTTTAGGACGTCGTCCCGGTCACGGTGCAGCTAGAAGGAGCAAACTTTGCCTCACCATTATACGCACAGCTCCACTCGCCGTCGGCTGTGCGGGCCAAAGTAATGGTATCACCATTTACGCGCGGAGTTCCTACGACAGTACCGACGATAGCAGTAGGCGCTGCGCCGTCAGTGCCGGGGTCAGCGATAGCTACTGCGGAACAATGATTATTGTTGATACCCAGATTCTCTTGAGTGTAGAAAGCAGCGTCCCGGCCTTCGTTCACTGCAAGCTCATAGGTGGTCCGGCCAGGAGAAATCTCAGCCAAGCAACCACTAACCTGCCCGCGTGCGATGTAGTCCTGATACTGCGGAATCGCGATAGCGGCCAGAATACCGATGATCGCAATTACGATCATAAGTTCGATTAACGTGAAACCTTTCTGTACCTGCTTCATAACAGCCTCTCCAGTCTTCAACTTGGTGTTGTAATTTGACTCGCCCCCCGGATGTTGACCCCCAGGCTCGAGCGACCTGAACGTTGTAATGCATTTACCGGGCCAATTGCAATCGCGGTAGGAAGGATTCCGTAGTAGTTATGTTTCCGGCATGCCAGAACGCGATTTCAAGAACCCGGAAGCGCCATTTTTTGTCATCAGGTGCCCTTTTTTGTCACTCTGCAATGACGAATTTTGTTCGCTTGGCGGATAGCATCTGCTCGCCACTCACACGCCTAAACTTTGAAAACACGCTGATCGCGGCACCCCGAATCGGGCAAGAACCAAGGCTGAGACCCGACGGGCGGCCAGATATACGTCACTCCGGCATCTCTCATACTTTATGTGTAGTTAAAAAGCCTGTATAACTGGAAATATCAATGAGTTACGCTGCACCCACACCATAAAAATCAATAGCTTACGGTCCACAACATGTCTACCCCGCTTACCGGCTTGGCCCGGCGCCTTGTTCAGGAACAACTGGTCCCCGAGGAGAAGATGCGCACAGCCCTGGCTGGCGCCCGGGAAGAGCGCGCCACGCTGGTCAGCTATATCGGCGCCAAGGGCCTTGCCCGAAGCCGGGATGTTGCCCGTGTAGTGGCGGAGGAGTTTGGCGACCCCGTACTTGATCTGGCCGCCTTCAATCCCGAGTTGATGACAAAAGGCCTGGTCGATTACAAATTGATCAGCAAGCATCGGGTGCTGCCTTTGTTCAGACGGGGTAGTCGGCTTTTTGTGGCCGCCTCAGACCCCACCAACCTGCAGGCGCTTGAAGACATCCGCTTCAATACCGGTCTGAATATCGAGACCATTGTTGTTGAAGATGACAAGCTGGGGCAGTGGATCGATGCCGTCGTCAACGAGGCCGAGGGCGGGGCCTTCAAGGATCTGGACGAGAACCTTGATGATATTGATATTGGTGGCGGCGAGGCCGCAGACGCCAAAGAGGAAGACTCCTCCGGCACCGATGACGCCCCGATTGTTCGCTTCGTCAACAAATTGCTGCTGGACGCCATCAAGATTGGCGCCTCCGACCTTCACTTCGAGCCCTACGAGAAGACCTACCGCGTTCGCTTCCGGCAGGATGGCATCTTGCGTGAGGTATCCCGCCCTCCCCAGGGCTCAGCCGGGAAGATTGCTGCCCGCCTGAAGGTCATGTCACAGCTGGATATCTCCGAGCGACGGGTACCCCAGGATGGCCGTATCAAGCTGAAGGTGTCGAAAACGCGAGCCATCGACTTCCGGGTCAACACCTGCCCGACCCTGTTCGGCGAGAAGATCGTGCTGCGGATTCTGGATCCCGAAAGCGCCAAGATGGGTATCGACGCACTCGGGTACGAGGACTTCCAGAAGAAGCTGTACATGGATGCCTTGGAAAAGCCGCAGGGCATGATCCTGGTGACCGGCCCCACCGGCTCCGGGAAAACGGTATCGCTGTATACAGGCGTCAACATCCTCAACACCCCGGAACGCAACATCTCCACGGCGGAAGACCCCGTGGAAATCAACCTGGAAGGTGTCAACCAGGTCAACGTGAACACCAAGACGGGCATGGACTTCTCTGCTGCCCTGAAGGCTTTTCTACGCCAGGATCCGGACGTGATCCTGGTGGGTGAGATCCGCGACCTGGAAACTGCCAGCATCGCCGTGAAAGCCGCCCAGACCGGTCACCTTGTACTGTCAACGCTGCACACCAACAGCGCCCCGGAAACTTTGACCCGCCTGCGCAATATGGGCATCCCGTCCTTCAACATCGCCACCTCGGTGATACTGATCATCGCCCAGCGTCTGGCGCGGCGCCTCTGTGAGCACTGCAAAGAGGCCGTTGATGTACCCAAGCAATCACTGCTTGAGATGGGCTTCACAGAAGACGATCTGGCTTCCGGGTTTACTGTGTATGGGCCTAGGGGCTGCGAAAAGTGCAATAATGGCTACAAGGGGCGCGTGGGGGTTTACGAGGTCGTCAAGATCACCGACGGCATCGCCCGAATCATCATGGAAGAAGGCAACTCCATTCAGATTGCCGATCAGTGCCGCAAGGAAGGCTTCAACGATCTGACCCGCTCGGGCCTTATGAAGGTGATGCAGGGCGTTACCAGCCTTGAAGAAATCAACCGCGTTACATCCGGACACTGATTATGGCGAACGCAGCAGCAGTCAAACAGCAGAAAAAAGCGACCTTCACTTACGAAGGCATTGATCGAAAGGGCGCAAAAACCAAAGGCGAGATCAGGTCCGCCAACCCGGCCATGGCACGAGCGGAACTACGCAAGCAAGGCGTAAATGCAAATAAAATACGCAAGAAATCCGAATTAAGTCTAGGCGGAAAGAAGTCCATAAAACCCGCTGATATTGCCATTTTTACTCGCCAGCTAGCAACGATGATGAAAGCCGGTGTACCACTTGTCCAATCATTCGATATTGTCGCAGAGGGCTTAGACAATGCATCGATGAAGGAAGTTGTGCTCAAAATAAAATCGGACGTCGAAGGCGGCACCAATTTCGCCAATGCGTTACGCAACCACCCCAAGCATTTTGACGACCTCTACTGTAGCCTTGTCGAGGCTGGCGAGCAATCTGGCGCACTGGAGACAATGCTAGACCGCGTTGCATTGTACAAAGAAAAAAGCGAGGCATTGAAGGCCAAAATCAGAAAAGCAATGAAATACCCTGCTACCGTTCTTGTTGTTGCCGCTGCTGTCACAGGCATACTGTTGGTCAAAGTTGTCCCGACATTCCAGGAGCTTTTTGAGGGATTCGGCGCCGAGCTTCCTGCAATGACTCAATTTGTTATAAACCTGTCTCACAGCCTCCAGCAGAATGGCCTATTTTTGCTTGCTGCTTTTGCAGCCCTCGTATTCTCTATAACTTACACAAAACAGCGATCAAAAAAGTTTTCAGATGGCCTTGACCGGGTCTATCTAAAGCTACCCATTGTCGGGGACATCATATTCAAAGCCACAATTGCCCGCTATGCGAGAACACTATCAACCACGTTTTCAGCCGGTGTTCCGCTGATCGACGCGCTCGATGCCTGCGCAGGCGCCACCGGCAATGCCGTCTACCGAGAAGCCGTACTCCGAATAAAGGATGATGTGTCGACTGGTCAGCAACTACAGTTTGCAATGAAAAGCACTGGCATCTTCCCTAGCATGGCGCTACAGATGACCGCTATAGGCGAGGAGTCTGGCTCCCTGGACGAAATGCTTTCCAAAGTTGCCCAGTACTACGAAGATGAAGTTGACAATGCTGTTGACGGGCTCACCAGCATGATGGAACCACTCATTATGAGCTTCCTTGGTGTGGTTGTTGGGGGGCTGATTGTTGCAATGTATCTCCCGATCTTCCAGCTTGGCAGCATAATGTAATCTGGACTTTTCATGACTGTATTCGAATGGCTCCAATCCAGCCCGGCCGCTCTGGCCGGGTTTGTTTTTATCCTCGGCCTGCTGGTCGGCAGCTTCCTCAATGTGGTGATCTATCGCCTCCCGAAGATGATGGAGCGCGCCTGGCAGGCGGAGGCGCGGGCCATTCTGGAACAGCCGGAGCAGCCTGAAGGCACGCCGTTCAATTTGGTGGTGCCCCGCTCCGCCTGCCCGCACTGTGGCCACCAGATTCGCTGGTATGAAAACATTCCGCTGGTGAGCTGGCTGGTCTTGCGCGGCAAGTGCAGCCAGTGCGGCAAGGGAATTTCAGCACGCTATCCGTTGGTGGAGCTGGCCGCTGGCCTGCTGGGGCTGATGGCAGCGCTGCACTTCGGCTATGGTGCCTGGCTGGTGGCTGTGGTGCTGGCCTGTTGGGTGCTGCTGGCGCTGGCGATGATCGATTTTGACACCACACTGCTACCGGACAGCCTGACCTATCCGCTGCTGTGGGGCGGGCTGCTGGCCGCCTGGGCGGGTATTTCGCCGGTGTCGCTGCATGACGCCGTGATTGGCGCTGCCGCCGGTTATCTGGCGCTGTGGAGCATCTACTGGGCCTTCAAACTGCTCACCGGCAAGGAAGGCATGGGTTATGGCGACTTCAAACTGCTTGCCGCGCTCGGCGCGTGGCTGGGCTGGCAGATGCTGCCGCTGGTGATCCTGCTGTCGTCCGTGGTGGGCGCGGTGGTTGGCGGTTTGCTGATGGCCACCGGGCTGGTGAAGCGGGATCAGGGCATTCCGTTTGGTCCTTATCTGGCGGGCGCGGGGCTGATTGCGCTGCTGTGGGGGCAGGCCATCGTGGATGGCTATCTCGGCATGATGCAGTTCTGAGCGGTGGAGGCTGGCATGTTCGTAGTGGGGCTCACCGGCGGTATTGGCAGTGGCAAGACGGCAGCGTCAGATTATCTGGCCAGCCTGGGCATTACCGTGGTGGATGCCGATCTGGCGTCGCGGGTGATTGTCGAGCCGGGCCAGCCGGCCCTGGCGGCCATCGAGGCGCATTTCGGTGCCGAGGTGATCGCAGCAGACGGCACGCTGGACCGGCGTGCGTTACGTGAGCGGGTATTTGCCGATCCTGAGCAGCGCAAGGCGCTGGAGGCCATCACGCACCCCGCTATCGGCGCGGAAATCATGCGCCAGTTGCAGGCGTCGCGCTCGCCTTACACGGTGCTGGTGTCGCCGTTGCTGCTGGAAACCAGTCAGCACCGCATGGCGCAGCGCATTTTGCTGATTGATGTGCCGGAGGCCTTGCAGGTGGCGCGGACGACGTCGCGCGATGAGGTGCCTGCGGCGCAGGTGGAAGCGATCATGGCGGCGCAGATGCCGCGCGAGGAAAAGCGCGCCCGGGCTGATGATATCGTCGTCAACGATGGCGACCTCTCGCACTTGCAGGCGCAGCTGGATACACTGCACGCTCGATATCTGGAGATGGCCCGCGCGTAATCGCATGACTGATACCCCTGCCAGCAATACCACCCGTGTTTACCCCTGTCCGCAGTGCAAGAAGCTGATTCAGTGGCGCAGCGACAATCCGTGGCGGCCGTTCTGTTCGGAGCGGTGCAAGTTGATTGATCTGGGCGATTGGGCGTCGGAGCGGCATGCCATTCCGGGGGAACCGGATTTGCTGGGGGACGAGTTCGGGGATGATTTTCCGGAGCGGTAGGCGCAAAGCCCCGCGTTACCAGAAGGCGCGAATACCGGCCACGCCCCGCGCGCCATGTTCTCGCGCCACGTCCAGATCCTGAGGCCCTACCCCACCCAACGCGTACACGGAAAACGGTTGCCCCTCCGCCAAGGTTCTGAAGCGCTCCCAGCCCAGCCCAGCGGCGTCCGGATGTGTGGGCGTCGCATGCACAGGCGACAGCATCACCAGATCCACCCCTGCCCGGCGTGCGCGCTCCAGTTCGGCCTCATCGTGGCAGGCCATGGAATACAGCAGACTGTCCCCGCCCTCCTTGATCACTTGAGCAATCTGCGCGTCAGTCAGCCCGCTGCGCAAGTGCACGCCATCCGCCCCTGTGTCGCGTGCCAGGGCCACATTGTCGGCCACCAGCACTCGGGCACCCGCCGCCTGCGCAACGCGCGCCAGAGACGCCAGCGTGGCCCTGTCGTGGTCGCCGCGCAGGTACACCAGCCTGCAACCCGCCGCGACAGCATCGGCCAGGCGCTTCTGCCAGTCGTCTGGCGGGGTGCAGGAGAGGGTGTCCGGCAGTACGAGCAGTTGATCGGGCAGCCCCAGCGCGGTGACCACGGGCTGGTTGGCTTCGGGGAACGGCAGGTCCGCCAGGGCATCCGCGGTGAACCAGTCCACCGGCTGGCCTTCGCGGCCATGGGGCTCACCTTCAAACGCGGTGACCTCGCGAAAGCACAGGCGCACGGACAGTTCGGGATAGGCGTGATCGATGGTCATGAAGGGGCGGCACTCGCGCACCGTGAGGCCAAGCTCTTCGTGCAGTTCGCGGGCCAGGGCGGCGTCCAGGGCTTCGTCGGGTTCCACCTTGCCACCGGGAAATTCCCAGCAGCCGCCCTTGTGCTTGTGGGCGGGCCGCTGGCTCAGCAGGATACGGCCGTTGTCGGGGTGGCGGATGATGGCCGCCACCACGAGCAGCACGGACTCATGTCCTATATTCAGCATTAATCTTCACATAATCGTAGCTGAAGTCGCAGGTCCAGACGGTGGCGTTGCCGGGGGCGTCGCCCAGGCGGATGCGGATGCTGATATCGCTCTGCGCCATCACAGCGGCGCCGCACGCTTCGGTGTAATCCGCCGCCACACCGCCGCGGGACACGATTTGCACTTCGCCCAGCCAGATGTCCACGGCGTCCACGTCCAGCGCCGCAATCGGGGCGCGGCCGACGGCGGCCAGAATACGGCCCCAATTGGGATCGGAAGCAAACAGGGCGGTCTTCACCAGCGGCGAGTGGGCCACGGTTTCGGCGACCGCACGGGCATCGGCGTCCGAAGCAGCGCCGCTGACGTCGATCTCGACAAACTTGGTCGCCCCTTCGCCGTCACGCACGATGGCCTGGGCCAGCTCCACAAACACCTGTTCCAGAGCGTGGTACAGCGTGGCGGCCTCCGGGTGGTCGGCGTCTGTGATCTCTGCCATGTCCGCCTGGCCGGTGGCCACCAGCATGC
>PNLU01000120.1 GCA_013823245.1 Alcanivorax sp. | reverse complement strand
TGATTCAGTTAACGAGGGGCGCTGGGTTTATACCGATAACGTCAACGGGAACAACCGCGCCTTTGAGCGTGTGGGGTTCGATACTCGATTACAGTTGTTCAATAACCTGCTGAATATGCCGGGTGAAGCAGAAATCGGTCTTCGTTATATGCAAGAAGAGATGCATGACCAGACGGTTCTTGCTACACGCAGTGCGCCACGCACACCTGACGCAGCGCGGGGAGGTCTGGGTCGAGACCAGATAGATTCGGCTGACAGCTATGCATTCTATGCACAGAATCGCTTTGCTGCGACTGAGCGTCTCGCCATTACGCCAGGCATCCGTGTTGAATATTACGAGCAGCGTAGACAAGATCTTCAGAATGGCCAGGAAGCCAGCACTTCTAATACCGAGATCATGCCTGGCCTCGGCGCGACCTTTGATTTGTCTCCGGATGCTCAGGTTTTTGGTAGCATCTATCGTGCATTCGCACCCGCGCTGAATGGCGATGCGCTTGATGGTCTCCAGGATCAGGAGCTTGAAGCTGAGCGATCAGTCAATTTCGAGGCCGGGATACGCGGGCGTTTCAATAATGTAAGCTATGAAGCGGCAGCATTTCGCATGGACTTCCGGAATCAGATTATTCCGGCCAACAGTATTACCTCTTTCCAGCAAACCAATGGCGGCAAGACGCTTCACCAGGGTATTGAAGGTGCTGTGGATATTGCCTTGGGGGGAGGCTTCGGGGTTTTCACCAATGCCACCTGGATCAGGGACGCTGAGTTCGTTGGAGACAGGTTCGAAGCCGACGGCGTGACGATCAATACTCCGGATGGTAACCGAGTCCCCTACACTCCTGAGTGGTTGGTCAATGCAGGTGTCAGCTACGAGCGTAATGCCTTCCGTGGTCTGGTGCAGGCCAATTACACCGGCTCCCAGTTTACTGACGTGGAGAACACCCGGAACATTCAGGAGAATACCTCCGGGTTCTTCACTGGCAAGATCGGGCCCCAGCGGACGGTTGATGTCAGTGCCCGGTATGCGCTCAGTGACAGCCTGGAGCTGTTCGGCGCGGTCAAGAATGTCTCGGACGAGCGTTACATCGCCAGCCTGCGTCAGGGTATCTACGTAGGCCCGGAGCGCTCCTACGAGGCGGGTTTCCGCTACCAGTTCTGAGGGCGCTGCCCGGGAAGCGGTGATTGCCGCGTACAGGCAGCCAAACGCCGGGCCCTATGGCCCGGCGTTTGTCGTTTGGCGCCGGGTCATTGCCCCTGATAGAATGGCGCACCCCTGTCCACCCCCCGCTTTGAGGTTCCCTATGGACGACGTAATGAAAGTGATTCAGGAGCAGATCGAGAAGAACCCGGTCATCCTGTATATGAAGGGTTCGCCCCAGTTTCCCCAGTGCGGCTTCTCCGCCCGGGCGGTGGAGGTCATGACCACCATTGGCAAGCCGTTTGCCTACGTGAACGTGCTGGAGGCCCCGGAAATCCGCTCTGGCCTGCCGCAGTACGGCAACTGGCCGACCTTCCCGCAGCTGTGGATCAAGGGCGAGCTGGTCGGCGGTAGCGATATCATCCTGGAAATGCACCGCAGTGGTGAGCTGGGCAAGATGGTGGAAGAGGCCGCTGTCGCGGCAGAGTAAACCGGCTTTTGCTCCAAAAAGAACGCCCCGGATTCCGGGGCGTTTTTGTTTCTGCAGTCGCGCGCTTTACAGCTTCGGAATCCGCGGTTTGATGATCGACAGCAGCGCTGGCAGCAGCGTCAGGTTCGACAGCAGTGCCACCAGCATGGCCAGTGCGGTCAGCACCCCGAAATAGACGGTCGGGTTGAAGTTCGACAGCACCAGGATCGAGAAGCCGGCGATAATCGTCAGCGAGGTGTAGTAGATGGCGGTGCCGATAGAGCCGTGGCAGCGTTCCATGGTGGCCATGTAGTCCTGGTCTTTCGGGAACTCCTCGCGGAAGCGGTGGATGTAGTGAATGGTGTCATCCACGGCAATACCGATGGTGATGGCCGCGATGGTGATGGTCATGATGTCCAGTGGCAGGCCGATCCAGCCCATCAGGCCGAGGATGAAGGCGGCGCTGAACAGGTTCGGCAGCATCGCCAGCAGGGCCAGCAGGGGTGAACGGAACAGGATCAGGAACATGGCGAAAATCGCCAGGAAGACGAAGCCCAGGGTCTTGATCTGCGAGTCGAACAGGCTTTGCAGCATGTTGTTATAGAGCACCATGGCGCCGGTCAACTGCACCTGCTCGGGCGCCAGCCCGAACTGCTCGATCAGATCCACCTCGATACGTTGCAGCAGTTCATTACGGTTCAGGTTCTCGTCCGAATCGATCATGCGAATGCTGATGCGGGCTTCGTTGCCGTCATCCGACAGGTAGGGGCGGATCAACTGGTTGCGCAGCTCGTCGGGCACAAAACTGGCCAGCAGCATCAGTTCCATGTAGCTCAGCGGCCCCTCGTTGAGAATAGTCGCCACTTCGTACATGGAGGCAATCGACAGCACCTTGCCGGTTTCCGGCAGGGATTGCAGGTAGTGCTGGATGGCGAGCAGGCGGTCAAGCTGCTCCGGGTTGTACCAATAGCTGCCTTCCAGCGGGTTGTCGCTGTCGCCGTTGTCGGCAAAGTCGTCCGCGAAGGGGTCGTCGTCAAACGGGTCATCGCCCCACTCGTCGCCCCAGTCATCATCATCGTTGCTGGCGGCGTCCTGTTGCGGGGGGCTCTCTTCCGGGGCGGCGGCGGCCGGTTCGGGCTGGGCCGGGGCGCGCAGGATGATATCCAGCGGCGTGGTGCCGCCCAGGTTACGGTCGATCTCGAGCATGCCCTGGTAGATTTCGGTGTCTTTCTGGAAGTAGTCAATAAAGCGGTTTTCCACCGTCAGGCGGGTCACGCCTGCCAGGGAAATCAGGGCGATGACCACGCCGCCCACCAGCAGCCCAACGGTGTAGCGCCGGGTAAAGGCCGCAATACGCAGGGTGGCGCGGCGGGTAAAGTCGCGCAGCTTCTGGGGTTCGCCCGGCTTCAGCAGGCCCAGCAGTGTGGGGTACAGGGTAAAGCACAGCAGCAGGGCGACGCCGATACCCAGGGTCATCATCCAGCCAAAGTCGATCACCGGACGAATGTCACTGAACACCAGCGATGAGAAGGCGACCATGGTGGTCAGGCCGGTATAGAGAATCGGCCGGGACATCTTGGCAAAGGTATCGTTGACCAGTTGCTGCTGGCTGGCGCCGGGGCTGGCGGCATGCAGTTCGCGGTAGCGCACCGTCAGGTGAATGGTCATCGACATGGTGATGATCAGCAGCAACGACACGAAGTTGGAACTGATCACCGTTACTTTCCAGTCCATGAAGCCGAGCCAGCCAGCCATCCACACGGCGGTCATGGCGCAACAGACCATCGGGATCACCACCCAGCGCGGACGCCGGAAAATCACGAACAGGGTCAGGATCAGGAAGATGGCCACGCCGACACTGAAGATCTGCAAGTCGCTGCGCACGAAGCTGATCACGTCGGTGGCGATCATGGCAGCGCCGCCCAGGAACAGGTTTGCGTCGTCGCGGTAGCCGTCCATGATGGCGCGCACCCGGGCGATCTCGTCGGCGCTGCGGGCCTGGGTCTGTGCGGTGTAGTCGCTGAACTCACGGGTGATGCGTGACAGTTCCCGCTCTTCCTCGTCGGTCAGGGTGCCGTCGCGGTCCTTTTGCCGCAGATCGTCGCGGCGGTTGAGCAGGCGGAAGTACTCCCGGTCCCGGGACATGGTAATCAGCAGGGCGGTAATGGTGCCCTGGCGATTGACCAGCAGGTCTTCATACATCGGGTTGGTGCCGGTGAACTCCTTGCGCGCCAGCTCCAGGTCCACGTCGTCGTCGGCCAGGGTGGTGTAGCCGCTGGCCAGGTCACTGAAACTGACCTGCGGGCTGAACAGCAACGGCACGTCCAGCAAGGTATAGACCGAACTCACACGGTCCATCTCGGCCAGTTCGCCGCGCAGGCGCGCCAGTGTGTCGAGGGCCTCGCGGCTGAACAGGTCGTAGGCCGTCGGTTCGAAGGTGATGATCAGGAATTCGCTGCCGCCATATTGCCGTGATACCTCGCGGTACATGGCCAGTGCTTCGTCGTTTTCCAGTACCAGCGAGTCGGCCGAGGCGTCGAGCCGGAAGTTGCGCGTCTCCCAGAGCGCGTAACTGCTGACCAACGCAAGCAGCACGAGCCAGATGGCCGGATGCCGCAGCACCAGACGCTGATACAGATTGAAGATGAAGTGCGTCACAGGAATTCCTTTGTCGTTTGGGCGTCAGCCTCAGAACATGGCCGCCAGTTCGCGGGCAAAGCGGTCATTGAAGCGGCGCAGCGCCCGGGTCACCGGCAGGGTGAGCAGGCTGACGATGCCCTCGGACCACTCTTCGTGATGGATGCGGCAACTGCCGCCTTCCACCGGTGTGAAGGTGAAGCGGTGCAGCATGCGCGCAAAGGGCAGATCAATACCCCAGGTGATGCGATGGTTCTCTTCAAATTCCAGAATCGGGACCACCAGCGGGGCGGGCGGCAGGCCGGGGAGCTTGGGCATGAACAGCAGCAGCGAGCCCTTGCGCCATTCGCCGTTGAGCAGCCGTGCCCGGTGGATAACGCTGGACCAGTCCTGCCAGTCATTCACCTGACAAAAGAAGCGGAACGCCTGAGCGGGCGGCACGGCGGCCTCGGTAACCATGTCGGCATAGTAGCGCTTGAGCATAAACTTTCTCTGTGATTTTGTTTACGGGTGATGGGTGTCATGCCGGTCTCGCTGGGACAATCGGGAGAGCGACCGGCGGCGGCTGCCATAACGGGCACCATGATGCGATACTCTGGGAGCCAAGAGTACCCAACCGGCGGGGGATGGGCCAGCACCCATCGTCGTTGCTAGGCCGCCGGCATCACAACAAGAATGTGACAGGTAACGCCGTGGACAACCGTCATGGTTCGCCAGCAGGGTGGCAGGAGCATCGCGATGGCCGGTAGCCTTTTACCTGCCTCCATCCTGCCCGGCTTGCTGGAGATTGCGCTCAAGAGTCGCCTGAATATCCAGGCGCTGTTCGATCGTGCCGGCATCGACCCGGACGTCGTCGGACGTCACGATCAGTTCATCACCCTGGCACAGCTGGATATGCTGCTCTCGTCGGCCTTCTCCGTTGCCCAGGATGATCCCTTCTTCGGCCTGCGCGTCGGCCAGGAAAACCATTACGGCAACCTGGACCTGCTCGGTAACCTGATGGCTACCGCCGGGAGCCTGCGTGAAGCCCTGAACCTGTTGCTACGGTACAAGGATCTGCTGGTGCCTTACCTCGAATTCGAGCTGATCGAGGCCGACGACCAGGTGGCGCTGACCAGCACCTCGGACGAGCAACTCCAGTTCACCCGCACCCGTACCCATAATGAGGTGGTGGTGGCCACCATGGTGGCGATCGGCAACTCCCTGATGGGGGGCAAGCTGGGCTTGCGTCGCGTCGGGTTCCGCCATCCGGCGCCACAGGATCTGTCGGCGTACCAGTCCTTTTTCCAGGTGCCGCTGCAATTTGCCCAGCCCCGCAATGAGATCGTGATTGATCGTGAAGGCATGGATGTTGCACTGCCCACCGCGTATCCGCGCTATAATCAGCGCCTGCGCCGGGTGGCGGACCAGCAATTGGCCCGCCTGAGCCGGGCGCAGGGGCTGGCGGGGCAGGTGCAGGGGCTGCTGGAAGCACGGCTGGGCCAACCGGACAGCCATGTGGAAGCGATAGCCAGCTGCCTGAATCTCAGTGCGAGAACCCTGCAACGGCGTTTGCGCCGTGAAGGTGTTACCTTTGCCGGCCTGCGTGATCAGGTCAGGCACCGACATGCCTGTGACGCCCTGGCGGAGCCGGATTGCGATATGGAACAACTGGCCAGCAGTCTGGGGTTCTCGGACACGGCCAATTTCTATCATGCCTTCAAACGCTGGGAAGGTTGCGCGCCGGGGGCTTACCGCCGCCGGGTGCTGGGTTGAACACTGGAATAATGACGATGAAGAAGGACGCTGATGCGCGGCCCTCGCCGGTTGGGCGCCTGTATGTGGCGGGCGGCCATGCGATGCTGGTGGGTTGCCCGGTGCATAATCCGCCCCATGCGCATTACAACGCCTCCATTCTGCTGGCGACGGGCAAGCCGTTCCGGTTCGGGCACGATGGCCGCTGGGTGACCAGCAACGGTCTGCTGGTGGCGCCTTGCGTTACCCAGCAGCTGCGCACCGCCGATGACCGGGTGATCATCATGCAGGTGGACCCGGACCGCGACAGCTACCGCCGCTTCGGGCAGCGCCTGCACGGGCGCCCCTGGGTGGAAATGAGCCCCGGCGAGCATGCCGACATGGTTGCCGCGCTGCCCGCCGACGACTGGTCGCCGGGCCGGGCCGTCGGCTTTTTCCAGCGCGCCGTGGATGTGCTGGCGGCCAGTGCCCCAGGTCCCCTGCGCCGCGATCCGCGTGTCGAGAAGGTGCGCAAGCTGCTGATCCGCAATCTGGAGCAACCCCCTGGG
This sequence comes from Alcanivorax sp., assembly GCA_013823245.1. Lineage (GTDB taxonomy): Bacteria > Pseudomonadota > Gammaproteobacteria > Pseudomonadales > Alcanivoracaceae > Isoalcanivorax. The sequence goes on along the minus strand of PNLU01000120.1, from coordinate 2,507 downwards.
GTCGATCGGCTGGCGCGGGTTGCGGCGTTGTCGGTGTCACGATTGCAGCACCTGTTCAAGCAGGAATTGGGGCTCAGCCTGAGCCAGTATCTGCTCTGGCTGCGTGTCAGTCGTGCGGTGCTGATGCTCGAGCGGGGTATCTCGCTCACGGAAGCGGCGTTGATGGCCGGGTTTTCCGACTCGGCCCATTTCAGTCGTACCTTCCGCCGCATGTTCGGTTTACGACCGTCCGCTGTATTGAAAGATAGCAGTAGCGTTCAAGTCATTATTTTGCCGGATGCGCCAAGATAGCGGCACGTTTTTACGGGTGTGCGCTACACACCCGCACTGCATGCGGCGTGAGCCGCCTGAAAGAATGCGCATCGCTATGCGATGCCGAACGTCGGAGAGCTTGCCCGGTCATCGGGCACACCCAGGGCGTGCTACCTGACAGCACGCCCTTTTTTTTGCCTGCGATTTCTCAGAACCCTGCTTCCGGCATCTCCAGCGTGGTGTCATCCATGGACAGCAACAGCGTGGCGCTGTGTTCAATTACCGGCAACTCATGACGCACGAAAAAACGGCAGGTAAGCAGCTTGCCTTCGTAGAAGTCCAGATCGCTGCCCTGAGCGTCCGGTAATGCGCCCGCCGCCACCCGGGCCTGCTCCAGCAGCATCCACACCATCACCGTGTGCCCCACCAGCGTCATGTAATGGGTGGCGTTGGCCAGCGTCCGCCGCACCTCGCCGCCGGCCAGTTTCTGGCCCAGAAATGCCGTGACCTCGCCGACCCGTTGCAGCGCCGCCTGCAATGCGGCCGCCTCTTCCTGCAGGCGCGGAATCCCCTCGCAGCCAGCCAGCGTGCGAGTGATGCGTTGCAGCAGCAACTTCAGCCCGGCCCCGTTCTGCATCATCGCCTTGCGGCCCAGCAGGTCCATCGCCTGGATTCCGTTGGTGCCCTCGTGGATCGGATTGAGCCGGTTGTCGCGGTAGAACTGCTCCACCGGATACTCCCGCGTGTAGCCATAGCCGCCCAGAATCTGGATGGCCAATTCGTTCGCCTTGAGGCACCAGTCAGACGGCCACGCCTTGATGATCGGCGTCAGCACCTCCAACAGCAGCCCGGCTTCGGCACGGGTGGCCTCGTCGCCGCCGTGGGCTTTTTCATCCACCAGCCGTGCGCCGTACAGCGCCAGGGCCAGCGGCGCTTCTACATAGCTTTTCTGCTGCAACAGCATGCGCCGCACATCGGCATGCTCGATCAACGGCACCGGCGCGCTGGCCGGGTCCTTCTGGTCCGGCAGACGCCCCTGGCGCCGCTCGCGCGCGTACTCCAGCGAATGCAGGTAGCCCGCCTGGCCGAGCATGATGGCCCCCAGCCCCACACCGATGCGGGCCTCGTTCATCATGTGAAACATGCACGCCAGCCCCTGGTTCGGGGCGCCCACCAGCCAACCCTTGCAGCGGCCGTTCTCACCGAATTTGAGGAAGGTATTCACGGTGCCCCGGTAACCCATCTTGTGGTTGACCCCGGCCAGCACTACGTCGTTACGTTCGCCCAGGCTGCCGTCATCGTTGACGTGGAACTTGGGCACCACGAACAGACTGATCCCCCGCACCCCCGGCGGCGCATCCGGCAGTCGTGCCAGCACCATGTGGACGATATTTTCGCCCAGCTCATGCTCGCCGCCACTGATCCACATCTTGGCGCCATCCAGCAGATAATGGCCGTCTTCGTGGGGCGTGGCCCGCGTCCGGATATCAGCCAGCGATGATCCCGCCTGCGGCTCACTCAGACACATGGTGCCGTAGAAACGCCCGGCCAGAATCGGGTCCCGGTAGCGCTTCTTCTGGTCCTCGTCGCCATGCGCCTCAAGCAGGTTGGCCACGCCACGGGCCAGCACCGCGTAGGCGAAGGTCGCCACATTGGCCGCGCCGAAAGCGCTGCCCGCCGCAGTATCCACCAGGAAGGGTAACTGCATGCCGCCTTCATCCGCCGACGTGGTGGCGTTCATGAAGCCCGCTGCGATATAGGCGTCCAGGGCTTCTTTGACCTCGGGAATGATGCGCACCCGGCCATTATCAAACTCGGGCTCGTGGAGGTCGGATTTGCGGTTGTGGGGCAGGAATTTCTCCAGCGCCAGGCTGTGGGCCAGGTCGATCACGGCATCGAAGGTCTCGCGATGGTGGTCGGCAAAGGCGGGCAGGGCGGTCAGTTGGTCGGCGCCGAGGACTTCATACAGCAGAAAATCCAGATTACGGCGGTCCATGATCGGGCTCTTGGTCATTCCGGGCCTCGTTGTGTGTTGTAAGTGCCTGATTTCAGGCGAAATGGGTCAGTAGCGCGTGGGAAGCATAGCAAATGGCGGAAAAAGACGAATCAAGGTGAACTTTTTTCTTCACGTCGCGTCACAGAATGCAGGACATAGCTGATTCTGTTAGTGCGATTGTTCTTCATGGTTTTCTCCGAACCCTCCTTATGAACGCCGGTATCCCCGGCGTTTTTTTTGTCTGTTTTTTTTGGGGGGC
>PNLU01000119.1 GCA_013823245.1 Alcanivorax sp. | reverse complement strand
AGGGTAATGTGATCTGCCGGGAGATGCGCCAGCGCGGCATCGTCGGCGTCGGCCACCAGGACCTGGCGACCGGTGAGCAGGGCCTGCTGGCGTTCCAGCAGGCGCGTGGTGTTTTCCATCAGGGCTTTCCGTTAAGGGCTTTCCATTACAGCATGGCTTCGGCGCGCATCCAGTCGATGCACTCCTTGAGCATGGTTTCCAGGGGCACCTTGCTGTTGAAGCCCAGCTCTTTTTCGGCGCGGGCGCTGCTGGCGACTACCCGGTTGGTGACCAGTGCCACCTTTTCCGGTGTCAGGCGGGGTTCATTACCGGTGAACAGGGCGCCAATCGGATAGAGCTGCCCGGCCAGGCGCAGCAGCAAGGGCGGCACAGTATGCGCGGGCGGCTTGCGCTCCAGCAACTGGCAAATGATGCGCACCACCTCCAGCAGGCTGGCATCAATGCCCGACAGGATATAGTTGGCGCCTGTGCGGCCTTTTTCCCAGGCGCTCAGGTGGGCGCGGGCGACCTCGCTGACATGGCAGAAGCTGCCGCTGCCCGGCGGTACGCCGGGCAACTTGCCCGCGTTGATCAATGAAATCAGTTGCGACCAGTTGTGGGTATCACCGGCGCCGATGATGCCGCAGGGGTTCAGAATCACAGCGTCCAGCCCGGCAGCCACGCCTTTCTTTACTTCCTGCTCCGCCAGGTATTTGGTGCGGTTGTAGCTGATCCAGTCATGCTCTGCCGTAGAGGGCGTCTCCTCGGTAATGGGCTGCTGCTGGATGCCGTACGCCGAGATGGACGAGGTGTGCACCAGACGTTTCACGCCGCGCGCCATGGCGGCGGCGACCACGGCCCGCGTGCCGATCACATTATCGCGGTACTGGTTCTGATCCTGGCGTCGCCACAGGGAGGTATTGCCTGCGATATGAAATACGGCATCAGCCCGTTCCGGCATGACCTCGGTGAGTTGGGAGACATCATGCATCTGGGCGGCGACCGGACGTGCGCCCAGAGACTCCAGTCGTTCGCGATTACCGCGCGGGCGGTGCAGGGCCGTCACCTGCCACCCCTGTGCCTTGAGCAGGGTAATGACATGGCCGCCGACAAAGCCGGCGCCTCCGGTGACGAAGGCGTGTTGTGTCATTATGAGGCCTCCGGCGGGTGCAGCGTATGAGTGCACAGCAGGATAACCAAGCCCGACGCCCGGCGCCAAGCCTGATGCGCCGTGGCATGACTGGACCGCATGGCGCGGCAGGCTGATAATGGCGCCCCGCAACCGGCACAGAGGGCCGTCATGAAGGTCGAGGCAGGCAAGGTCGTCAGTTTTCATTACGCGCTGTATGACAGCGAGGGCACGCTGATCGAGCAGTCCCCCGAGGACACGCCCAGCCTGTGCCTGATCGGTGCCAACAACATCATTCGGGGCGTGGAGGCGGCGCTGAAGGGCCATGCGGCGGGTGATCACATTGATGTCGAGATCAGCCCGGAAGACGGTTACGGTCCGCGCGACGATAATATGACCCAGCGGCTGAGCGCCAAGTACCTGCGCCATGCTGGCAAGCTGCGCCCGGGTATGCGCGTGCCGGTACAGACCGAAGAGGGGCAACGCTGGGTTACGGTGCTCAAGGTGGGTTTGAAAACCGTGGATGTGGACGCCAACCACCCCTTGGCGGGACAGACTCTGCGCTTCGTGATCGATATCCAGGACGTGCGTGATGCGACCGCCGAAGAAAAGGCGCATGGCCACGCCCACGGGCCGGGTGGTCATCAACATTGAGTTGTGCGGTGCGCTCCGGTATAAAGCGCATGAGCTTGCCGAGGTTCAATCTGGCAGCCGTGGTTCGATGCGGGTGTAGTTCAATGGTAGAACGGCAGCTTCCCAAGCTGCATACGTGGGTTCGATTCCCATCACCCGCTCCATCTTCCGGTCAGTTGTCCTGATTGCGTTGCTCGAAAGACATTACCTGCAGCGTCCGTTCCAGCCCCAGTTCTGACAACAGCTTCTGCACGGCGTCCTTGCGCACCGGTTTGCTGAGGAAGTGATTCATGCCCGCATCGCGCATGCGCTGGCGCTGTTCTTCCAGCACGTGAGCGGTCAGGGCGACCACCGGCACGTCCGGCAGGCCTGCATCCTGCTCCATCTGACGGATCGCGCGGGTGGCGGCAAAGCCATCCATCACCGGCATCTCGCAATCCATCAGGACCAGATCGAAGGCACCGCCTGCAGCGCGGTAGGCGGCGACCGCTTCTTCGCCATTGACGCACACCACCGGGTGAATCCGCAGGGCCGCCAGAATGGCCAGGATCACATCCCGGTTGACGTCGTTGTCCTCGGCAATCAGCACGCTCAGATGATCAAAGCGATTGTGCTCGCTGATCCGGGCCTGTTCAGACGAGGGTCCCCCGTGCCGGTCCAGCAGCCGCGCCAGACTGCTGGCGGTCACCGGCCTGGGCAGTGATCTGTACGGGGCTGTATCCATGTCCAGCGGTGCCATCAGCCATACGCGGTCGCGATAACGGGACAGTTGCTCGTGCCGCGGGGCATCCAGTTTCTGGTACAGCACATGGTCCACCAGCATGTGTCGGTAGCGCGCGCCCAGATCCAGATGTGAGGGATCACTGGCGGCCGTCACGTTGACCCCGGCGAAGCGCAGCATGCCCTGCACGGCTTTCTGTGCCGGACCCGCCGGGCCAAGCAGCAGCACCGTGCCGGTGTCCTCGGGCCGATTGTCCGTAGGCGCCAGTTCGCGCGGCAGCGGCAGTGTCACGGTGAAGCAGGAGCCGCTTCCCGGGCGGCTGTGAACCTCGATGCGGCCGTCCATTTCCTGCGCCAGCCGCTGGCACAGGGCCAGACCCAGACCGCTGCCGCCAAAGCGGCGCGAGGTGCTGTCGTCGGCCTGGGTAAAGGCGTCGAAGATGCTGTGCAACTGATCGGCATGAATGCCGATGCCTGAGTCCTCGACATCCATGCGTACCTGACCGTCGTCGTCCTCTCGCACCCGCACCACCACATGTCCGGCGCGGGTGAACTTCAGGGCGTTGTTGATCAGGTTCAGGAGAATCTGGCGGATACGCAACGGATCACCCTGCACGTGCCGGGCATGCCGCAACTGGATGTCCAGCACCAGTTCCAGGCCTTGCTGCCGCGCGATGCCCGCAAACGCCGTGACGGCGTCTTCCACCAGCAATTGAAGGTCCAGCGGAATCTGCTCCAGCGACAGTTGGCCTGCCTCGATCTTCGAGTAATCGAGGATGTCGTTGAGAATCGCCAGCAGGTTCTCGCTGGAGTGCTGCATCAGGTGCAGGTAATGCTTCTGCCGGTCATCGAGTTGCGTGCTGGTGAGCAGATCCAGAATGCCGATGATGCCGTTCATCGGCGTGCGGATTTCGTGGCTCATGGTGGCCAGGAAATGACTCTTGGCGCGGTTGGCGCTTTCCGCCCGGATGCCTTTTTCCTGCTCGGCCAGGCGTTGCTGTTGCTCATGTCGCAGTGCTTGCTCGGTTTCTTCACGGCGGGCAATGTCCGTGCGCAGGCTGTCGCGCATGTGGTTCAGCGCATCGGCAATATCCTGCAGTTCATCCCGTTCGCCCTGCTCACGTTCCAGGGTCAGGGGGGTGTCCAGTGTCTGCAGGCCAAGGCCGCGCGCGTAGGCGGCGATGCGACGCAGGTGGCGGGTGAGCATGAAGCGCATCAGGGCAATGATAATCACCGCAATGAGCAGGGTTTTCATGGCCTGGAATACAGCAATGAAGACGGCATGCTCGGCAACGCGCTGGTGGATCGGGGCGTGGGTCAGGGATAACGCCAGGTCGCCCAGGTATTCGACGCTGCCGTCGTTGCGGGTGTAATGCAGCGGCAGCGCTTCTTCATGCAGGGCCGCTGTGGTGGCGTCGCCGGGCTGCCCCGCGACCAACTCGCGGAGGCCACCATCCCAGTGCTGCCATTGCAGGCGGGCGATTTCCACCTCAGGGAGTTGTGCGAGGGCGTCGAGCTGGGCCTGCAGCTGGGCTTCGTCGAAATTCCACAGGGCGCGGCTGAGCCCGGGCAGGACGCTGGTTTCCACCTGATCCAGCTGGCGCTCCAGCAGGGAGACGCCGGTGCGATATTCACGACCGAGCAACAGGAGAACGGCGACCAGTGTGATCAGGGAACTGACCAGAACAATGGCGCCCATCAGCCGGAAGGCTAAGGGGTTCTGTTGACGGTACGCGCGCCAGTGCTGGGCCATGATGACCAGTGCTCCCTGCGTTATGAATCCGGGGACACCTTCTATGGCGTCCTGTTTACCGATTCATGGTACGTGGGCCGCCAAGCCGCTGGCAATGTGCTCAGGCGGCATTCCGTCGGCTTTTTCGCTGTATTTCATCGGCGCGGTCGGGCGCGCTGGGCCGGTCAGGACACCTGCGGGTTGCTCACCAGGCGCAGACGGCGCAGCTTGTCGGCTTCCATCCGGTCCAGCCGGGTCAGGCAGTCGTGGAAGGTACGGCTGATGCGCGTGGTGTTGCGGATCATCTCCATGCGCGGCCAGGTGGTGCGCTCGCCCAGGCGGATGTAGTTGCGCACATCCTCAACGCTGGGGTTGGCCAGCACGCGCAGCACGCCCAGCGGCCGGCGCGGCGGCACCAGATTGATGTCGCCGATGTATTTCTGCTGCACCACGGAACGCGCCTTGTCGATGATCAGGCCGACGTCATTGGATTCAACGCGGGTCTGCACCAGTTCCAGCCCGAAGCGCAGGTTCATGGCGACATTGCGAATGGCCCAGTTGGTCAGCACCGGCACCACGCCGCGATTGTTCTCGGAGCGGGAAATAAACGGCACCACATGGGGATTGGTCTGGCTGACAATGGCGTGGTTAACGCCGTAAAGACGCGCCAGACGCCGGATCGGCAGGTCGTCCTTGATCGAGCCGTCGACAAACTTGCGGCCCGGAATATAGGGCACCTTGTCGCCTTCCAGATTTTTGGCCCACAGACTGACCGGCGGGTAGATGCCCGGAATGGCGCAGGACGCCAGCGACGCCTTGCGGATCAGCACATTGGGCGAGGTGCGCCAGTTGAGCAGCCGGGCATGCTGATGCCGGTCGTAGGGGCTGACCGGAATATTGATTTCGCGGCCGGTCTTGCGATAGGCCTCTTCAAACGTCATGTCCGGAATGTTTTCGTCCAGACACGCTTCCAGGTGATCGCCGTCGAGCACGGGGGTGCCGCGCAACATGCCTTTCCAGCCGATATAGCGAAACGCCCTGAGATACAGGTTTTCCGGTTCCAGTTTGGCTTGCAGTTCGCTGTCGTCATGACTGCCCACCACGGAGGCGATGATCGAGCCCGCGCTGGAGCCCGAGATGACCGAGGGCAGCAGACCCTCTTCCCACAGTGCCTTGCACACGCCGATATGAAACAGCCCCAGCGCTGCACCGCCGGACAGCATCAGGCAGCTTTGCCCGAACGCCTGGCCTGTGGTCTGGAAGAAATCGAGTTTTTCCTTGAAAGGAAACTCATCGAATTCGTTGTCGCACAGGTAATCCAGTGCGGCACTGACTTCATTCAGGTAGTCCTCGATCAGTCGTTTGGTGCCGATACGCGTGTAGCGGTACAACTGCGGGTTGGAAATATTGCCCAGATTGCCGTGCAGCCCCTCGTGCAGATGGAACACCAGCTTGTTGACGTCGCCGCGCTCACGCGCCTGACGAATCTGCGCCAGCCGATTGCGAATCAGCTCGTAGTCGTAATGACGTGAGCGGTCGATCTCCTTCCATTCATCAGCACCGGAGCGGCGGTCATGCTCGGCGCTGGCCTCGCGCCACTCCTGATAGGTGGCGGCCTGTTCGATGGCACGTTCGAGCTGACGCAGGGCACGTTTCATGCGGAGAACTCCGTGTCGGGGCGGTGTGTGGCGACACCGTTGTTGTTGTGGGGCGCGTTGTTGTGGGCCGAGTGGTTGATGGCATGCAGCCATCATAGCGCCATGGCGGTGCCATGTTGACCCTTAACTGGTCTTATTGTCGGACATCTTGCCTGGCCGCAGGTGCTACATAGAACAGGCAGTCGCTGGCGGCGATATCGGCGCGGGCGGTGGCCATGAACAGGTGCAGGGGCTGGCGTGGCGTGAGGTTGCCCTCCTGCGCAGCAAACAATTCCTGCAGCACCGGGCGGCCACGATGATCCCGGGCCACCAGTGCGTTCAGGCCGTGGGGGCCGAGCGCGGCGAGGACATCCCCCGGGCGGCACAGATCAAAGTTGTGGCGGGTAATATCAGCGGCCAGCGTGATGTCAGCCTGATCGGCCGGGTCGAAGCTCAGCCGGGCCCCTTGTGCCAGTTCCAGCCGTACCGGGTTGTGGAAGACCTTCAGGGTGTCGGTGGCGGGCAGGGCGCCGAACAGGTGGTCTGTGCTGGCATAGCGCTGGATGACCTGTGCGGCGTGGGCATCCGCCTGCGGATCGCCGCTGCCGCCGCACTCCACGGTCAGGGTTGGAAACAGATGCTCGGCGGCATCCATCAGTGCCCCCAGGCGCAGATCGGTGACGATCAGATGATCACAGAACAGGCTCGCGAAGGCGCGATGACGGGCGTCGTCCAGCACCGACACGGCAAAGGCCGGGCTCGGGCCGGACGTATTGTGAAGATCAAGCACCGCTTCCGGCCCCAGCGCCACCAGTTCCGCCATGATCGCCTGCGCCAGCCGCCCCGGCGCGTCCTCCCAGGGCGCGCGAAAGCAGCGGTTCAGGTCGCGCTCGCCGGGTCGGTGGCGGTGGCTGAACCGGGGCGGCGTGCGCGCCGCCTCCACACTGGCAATGATCACCAGCAAATCGGTCGCGGGCGTGGGCAACCCGGCGCGCCACCAGGCATGCAGGGCTTTCAGGCCCGAGGGTTCATTGCCGTGCAGCAGGGTGACCAGAGCCCGCACCCGGCGTCGGTCGGCGCCCGGCACATGCAACATCGCCGGTCCCGGCAGGGCCTGCAGCCATGCCTCCACGGTGTCGGGTGGGCGTTGCGCCGGGTCGAGTCGATGGAGCGTCACCGGGTCAGTCATGGGCGGCGGCCTTTGGCCAGGTGTGTACCGGCTCCCCAGTGGCCTGGTGGTGGGCATACTGTGCCAGCAGAGCGCTGGCCGCATGGTCATCGCCGCCCAGCGCGTGAAAACCGGCGCGTAGCCAACGGCTGCCGGTCTGACCACTGTCCAGGCGTGCCCGGATCAGGTCCAGTTGCCGATCGGCTTCGGCGGCGTCGACCCCCAGCGCCAGTAGGCCATCGCGGCTGGCGGGCAGAAGCTCGCGCAGGATGTCGTCCAGGCGCCGGTCGAACAGTTCTATCTGCGTCTGGCAGGGCCAGACCAGGCGCGCCGCCAGCCCCTCCCGGGCGGCGGCCACCAGATTGTATTCGGCGTAGCGAAACGGCAGCGCAGCGGTCAGTTCACGCATGCGCGGGCGCAGGCTGTTGGCGGCGCCAATCAGAAAGGCCGTGGTGGCAGCCATGTCAGCGCCGCTGGGGCCGGCGGGCAGCGCCCGCATCTCGATGCGCAGATGGCCGCCGTCCACCGGGTCGAATACCGGGCGATTCCACAGCCAGACGGTGCCCTGGTGAAGCCGCAGTTCCTGCAGCGTGTCATCGGCCGCCTCGCTGCATTCGGGCAGAATCGGCGGGTACAGAGCGACGCTGCTGGCAAACAGCTCCCAGGCGCTGTCCCGCACCCAGCCCTCGCCGAAGGCCACGCGGGCCGGGGGGCGCCAGCGCGGATGGCGGCGGCCACGGCTGTCGATGGACTGCCGGAACAGGGCAATGCGGGTTTCTTCCCACAACCCCTGGCCGAACAGCAGCGGGCTGTTGCCCGCCATGCCCAGCGCCAGCGGCGTGACCAGCTGGATTGCGTTGTACCAGTCAGCGAAATCCCGGGCCGGAATGCGCAGGTGCACCTGCCAGGATGTGTTGGCGCCTTCCAGCGAGACATCATCGCTGCACAGCTCCACCACCCCGTCAGGGGCTTCGATATGAATCTGGAAAGGTTCACCGCGAATGTCGCGCAGCCCCTTGGCCAGAGCGTGATAGCGCGCCTCGTCGGTCATGCAGCCGTCGAAGTCGGCCCGTTGCAGGGTCGGCAGGATGCCGACAGCCAGCACGCGACCCTGCAGCGGAGCGGCATGGCGATTGAGCATGGCCAGCGCCTGCTGCACCGATTCAGCGAGACGGCTGAACGGAGCGCCACTGGCGGGCAACGGATCCAGGTTGTACTCGAGATTGAAGCGATTCAGCTCCAGTTGCAGGTGTGGGTCGCCGATGCGCTCCAGCAGCGCCTTGTTCTTGCCCAGCGGGCAAAAGCTTTCGTCGGTCAGGTAAAGCTCGAGTTCGGCCCCCAGGGTGCAGGGGCCGCCATCAAGCTGGCCGCTTTCAATCTTGTCGGCCAGTAACGCCAGTTGGGTGCGCACGCGATGGGCAAAACGCAGGTAGTCTTCATCACTGTAATCCTGGCGTTGCGTGCTGCCACCCACAGGCGTCCCCTTTCTTTCTGTTCAACCCTATTTCAGTTCAAAGCGTACCTGCACCTGCCGGGTCAGTGTGATTTCCCCCGCGCTGTAGGCGCTGCTGCTCTCGGCACTGTCGCGGGCCATGGCCAGCATCGGCTGCGGACCACGCTGGTTGCCATGCTCCTGAATGATCACCGCCTGGCCCAGTTCACGGCCTGCCGCGCTGGCCAGGGTTTCGGCCTTGTCACGGGCGTTGGCGACGGCTTTTTCCAGCACCTCGCGCTCAAAGGCCTGGGCATCCGCCAGTTCTGCGCTGGCCTGATGCAGCTCGGTAAAGCCGAGCTGCGTCAGCCCTTCGAGCAGATCTGCATAGGCTTCAATCCCGTCCACTGCCAGTTCGATATCGCGGGCCACGCGATGCCCGATCAGCTTGCGCTCGGGTTGCCACTGCCATTCCGGTTGAATGGTGATCCCGGTGGCGCGCACCTGACGCTCATCCAGACCCAGTTCTTCAGCCAGACTCAGCGCGGCACGGATCTCGCTGTCCACTTCCTGTTTCATCGCCGGAATATCATCGCCGGAACGGGTTGATACCGCCCGGACACGAAAGCG
>PNLU01000118.1 GCA_013823245.1 Alcanivorax sp. | reverse complement strand
CGTGACGAATCCATGCACGTGAACTTCGGTGTTGATGTGATCAACCAGATCAAGATCGAGAATCCGCACCTGTGGGATGCCCAGATGCGCGACAAGGCCACCCAGATGATTCTGGAAGGCACCGAGCTGGAGATCCAGTATGCCCGCGACACCATGCCGCGCGGTGTACTCGGCATGAACGCCGCCATGATGGAAGAGTACCTGCAGTTCATCGCCAACCGTCGCCTGGCCCAGCTGGGCCTGCCGGAGCAGTTCAAGGGCGTGAACAACCCCTTCCCGTGGATGAGTGAAATCATGGACTTGCGTAAGGAGAAGAACTTCTTCGAGACGCGCGTGATCGAATATCAGACAGGCGGTTCGCTGAGCTGGTAAGCGGTGAAAAAAAAGGGGCGCCAAGTGGCGCCCCTTTTTGTAGTATGGAGTTGCAACGGGTCATAACAGGAGTCTCCGATGAGCGATCACCTGGAACTGGATGCGGAAGACCTGCTCACTACCCTGGAACATGTAGAAGAAACACTGACCGTTATGTCTGGCGTCGTCAGCCACCTGAAAGAACAGGTGCTGGCACAACTGGACGAGGGGGAAATGGTGGAGCTCAGCGCCGAGGAATTTCTCGAGTGCTGTGACAACGCCACCGGCACCTGGCACTGACAGCGAGAACCTGACAGCGCCAACCGGAGGACACATCCGCAGATAACCGGGGCCACCCGGTGTCGGCGGACGGCCCCCTTTTCAATCCTGCCTCTTGCCAACTCAATGTAGCCTGGCACTCATTGACTCGCCCCCCTGCCCCCCCTGGACTGTCCAGCCTCCTGCGCAATGAACAGGATATGAACAGGCCATTAACCGCAAATTACCAGAACAGCCCCATCACCGCTCTTCACCTCAAAAAGCCCATTTCTGTTCATATCGCGGCTATTGCTGCGCCCTCGCCCCAGTCGTTTCATAGCCACGTTGTCACAAGGCGCCAGCCCAGCGACTTTGCTGCCGCGCTGACCTCGTTATCCGGCAACAGATGCCAACTGGAGACTGACTATGAAAAAGATCATCAAGATGACTGCACTGGCGGGCGCCTGTCTGACTGGCACTGCCGCCATGGCCGCCACCGTAAGCGACACCTTTGAAGTACGTATCACGCTGGAATCCGCCTGTGAAATCAGCGGCACCGTCGCCGGTGGCAATCTCGGCGCCAGCGACCTCAACTTCGGCACCCACCCCGGCTTGCTCGACGCCAACATTGATGCCGACAACGGCAGCGACGGTATCGCCGTGCGCTGCTCCAGCGGCACCAGCTACAGCATCGGCCTGGACGATGGTGGCAACTTCGACGAAGGCCCGGTTGCCGGTAGCCGCGCCATGCAGAACAGCGGCGAGTTCGTCAGCTATGAACTGTTCCAGGATGGCGCGCGCAACACCCGTTGGGGTGCACTGGGCAGCGGTGACGAAGTCAACGCTGTAGGCACTGGCTCCCGCCAGGTGTTTTCGGTGTTCGGTCGTGTACCCGCCCAGGCGCTTGATCTGGATGCCGTGGACCTGAGCAATGGCCCGGCCACCTTCACCGACACCATCACTGCCACGGTCGAATTCTGATCCTGTCGGTACCGCACCACCCTGCCCGCCTCTGGCTGCCCCGGCAGCCAGAGGCTTTACCACCCCCCGTCAGGAGAAGCGTGTCATGCAGCAAACGCCCTTCCGATATGGCCTGGTTGCCGGGTGGCTGCTGTGCGCAGGGCTGTCTGCAGGCGCATCCGAACAGGGCGGAGCGAATACCGTGCCACAACTGGCAGCGCTGGATCTTGCCAGCCTGTCGGTAGCACAGCTTTCACAGAACGATATCGAGGCACTCAAGTCCGCCGCGCGCGGCGGTGCCTCACACCAGTATCCCGCCTGGCCGGAAGTCGTCATCAATGGCGTCAACACCGGCCAGACGCTTCATATCATGCTCGCGGGGGCCGACCTGCGGGTACGCCCTGCCGCACTGGGTGCCCTCTCGGTGACCCTGCCTGCGTCATTGACTGCCTCCGGCGATAACGACTGGACATCGTTCAATGCCATGCAGATCAGCAGCCGCTATGCGCCGGGCGAGCAGCGGCTGTATCTGGAACTGCCGCCGGAATGGCTGCCTGCCCAGTTTATTCGCAGCGGCAATCTGTCCGCTTACCGTGAGGTATCACGGGGCAGCGGTGCGCTGATGAACTATGACGTGTTTGCCACCCACCTTGATGATGGCAGCCAGTCGCTGGCCGCCAGCCATGAGCTGCGCCTGTTCAGCGAACTCGGCACCTTCAACAGCAGCGGTGTCAGCCGCTGGAACGATGCGACGCCGGACGACAACGGCCAGTACGTGCGTCTGGACACCTTCTGGCGCTACTCCGACCCGGCCAGCATGCTCACCTACACGGTGGGCGATACCATTTCCGGTTCACTGGGCTGGAGCAGCGCCACACGTCTGGGCGGCGTGCAGATCGCCCGCAACTTTGCCACGCGCCCGGATCTGATCACCTTTCCACTGCCCAGCTTCAGCGGCTCTGCCAGCGTACCCACTGCCCTGGAGATTTTCGTCAACAACCTGAAGGTCGGCGAGCAGGCGCTGCAGCCAGGCCCGTTCACAGTGGAAACCGCCCCGCTGCTCACCGGGCTCGGCGAAGTACAACTGGTCACCACCGACGCCCTGGGCCGCCAGAGCGTCGAAACCGTGCCGTTCTATGTGTCACCGCAACTGCTGCGGGAAGGGCTGCTGGATTACTCCGCCAGCGTCGGTCTGCCGCGGCAACGTTTCGGTGTTGTCTCTTCAGACTACCACGACAAGGTGCTGGCCACCGGCGTACTGCGTTATGGCCTCAGCGATACCGTCACCGCAGAAACCAGCACCACGGTCATGGACGACCTGCGTGTGGCTGGCGCTGGCCTGGTGACCCGCCTGGGGCTGCTGGGTGTCTCCGGCGTTTCCCTGAGCCACAGCGAAAGCCAGCGCCAGAACGGCGGGCAGATCACAGCCAGCCATGAATTCCGCCAACGCCGCTACGCCCTGAGCGCCCAGCACACCCATCGCGAGCGAGGCTTCCGCGACAGCGCCAACTATTTCAGTGATCGCGATCTGCTGCGCAGCGCCACGCAAGTGAACGCCAGCCTGCGCGCGGGACGCCAGGGCAGCGTCAATGCCAGCTACCTGCACACGCGCCAGTTCGATGCCGACGATAACGAGTTTCTGGTGCTGGGCCATACCCGCAATCTGCTGCAACGCATCTCACTGAGCCTGAGCGTCAACCAGAACCTGCGCGACAGCGACGACCGCACCCTGTTCGCCTCGGTCAGCATGTCGCTGGATCGTCCGGGTCAGCGCAATCTGAGCGCCAGCGCATCGACGTCCCACAGCGACAACGGCACGCGCTCGCAGCTCAACCTGCGCCGCCCGGTACAGGCCTTCTGGGATGTGGGCTGGAATCTGGGCTATAGCCATGATCACAGCGATGTCACCCGTGCAGACGCGACCTGGCGCACGCCTTACGCGCAGATACAAGGCGGCGCCTCTCGTGGCCATCAGGGCACCGACCTGTTTGCCAGCGCCGATGGCGCTCTGGTGTATGGCGGCGGCGCGCTGTTTGCCGCCAACCGGGTGAGCGACAGCTTTGCCATCGTCGACACTGCCGGCTTCGCCAATGTCCCGGTGCGGCAATCCAATCTGCTGATCGGCCACACCAACCGGCATGGCAAACTGCTGGTACCCAATCTGGTCTCGTTCGTGCCCAACAAGCTCGCCATCGACATTGATGATCTGCCCGTCAACGCTCACATCGAGCGTCCGGAAACCGAGGTCACGCCCGCCGATCAGGTTGGCCTCGTGGTACGCTTTGACATCACGCAGCAACACAGCGCTATCGTTGTACTGCACGACGCCACCGGCCGCGCACTGCCTCTGGGCACTGCCGTGCAACTGCCGAACGGCTCCCGCACTGTGGTGGGTCATGATGGCGAAGTCTTTGTCCGGAACCTGGCGCCCGACGCCGAGTCTTCCACCGCCGTGTTGACCGCCGTCACGGCGGACGGCGACCGCTGTCAGGCACTGTTCGCCGTGCCGGCGCAGCGCAACGCCCTGCCCCGCATCGGGCCGATCACGTGCAGCGTTAATGATTGAGGGAGTGACCCGCATGTTCATGAAGCACCTCACGTCCACCAGCACCAGCACACGTCTGGCGCGCACCCTGACGCTGGTATTACTGTGGACCATGACCTTGTCACTGGCGCTGTTCTCGGCCCTCTCTCACGCAGGCAGCCTGTCGGTGAGCCCGGTATTGGTGACGCTGGAGCCGACACAGCAGAACAGCACGCTCACCTTGCGCAATACCGCCGCCAGCGAAGGCTACTATCAGCTGCAACTCTTCGCCTGGTCGCAAGAAGACGGCGAAACGCGGCTGACACCCCAGGAATCACTGATTGTCACCCCGCCGCTGGCGCTGATCGCGCCCGGCGCATCACAACTGGCGCGTATCGTTCGCACAGACGAGGGTGTTCCAGGTGCACAGGAAGGCAGCTACCGCCTGATCATCAGCGAAATTCCCCACGACCTGCTGGAGCAGGGCGACGCGGCCGTCAATGTACTGCTGCGCGTGTCCGTGCCCGTATTTACCCGTGGGCCTGCCGATGCCGCACCCCGTTTGCAGGCCAGCCTGACCACCCGGAACGGCCAGCCGCACCTGCGCCTGGACAACCAGGGCAATCGCCATGCCCGACTCACCGATGCTTCCCTGGCCGACTCGCAAGGGCAGATGACCCCCTGGCGTGGGGGGCTGATGGGCTATGTGCTGCCCGGCTCGACCTTTTACTGGCGGCTACCGGATACAGGCGCTGACGCCGCGCAACTGCACGTCAGCGTTAACGGCAGCGCGACCATGCTGACGCTGGAGCAGGCACCATGAGCCGATCAGGACACCCCGCGACCAGACTCCACCGACTGGGCCTGCTGGCGCTGTTGCTGTGCTTCGCCGCGCCGTCCTGGTCCGCGGTGAACTGCAGTATTACCAACAGCCCGGTGCTGACGTTCGGCAATGTGGACCCGTTTACGCAGACCATCCAGGACGCCACGGTACAACTGAACTGGCAATGCGACCGAGGCCTCTTCGACAGCACCTCCAACACCATGTGCCTCTACGCCAGTGCCGGAAGTGGCCCGATCGCGCCCCGTCAGTTGAGCCATCCTGCCGGGGGGCCACCACTGAACTTCAACCTGTTTCGGGATTCCGCGCGCAGCATCATTCTTGGCCAGCCGGGTGAGAGCGAAAATCGCGGCCTGTCCGTCAATGTCTCCCTGCCCTTGCTCACCTTCTCCACCAGCGGCACCGTGACCTTGTACGGCCGTCTGCTTACCCCCCTGCCCGCCAACACACGCGCCGGGCTGCACGAGAATCTGCTCATCAATTCCCGTGTCGGCGTGCGCACCGGCAGCACCGGGCAGAGCTGTGACAATATCAGCAACTTCGCAACGTCCAGTACCTACACCCTGCAAACCCGGGTGAACATTCTGGACCAGTGCCGGGTCGAGACCACCGACATGGATTTCGGCACCCAGGGCCTGCTGCTGAATGCCGTGGACAGCACCTCTGCCGTGCGCGTGCGCTGCAGCAACCAGACCGCTTTCACGGTGCAACTCAACGATGGCCTGCACGCCGCCGGTGGCAACCGGCGAATGCGTAGCGCCAGCAACAACTTCCTGATCTATGAGCTGTTTCGTGATCCGGCACGCAATCAGCGCTGGGGCAGCAGTGCCGGGCAGCGCGCCGCCGGTACGGGCATCGGTCCGGGGAATATCATCGAGTTACCGGTGTACGGTCGTGTGCCCGCCGCCCCGGCGGCGGCACCGGGCAGCTACAGCGATACTATTACGGTCACGGTGGAATTCTGATCGGTCTGACCTGACGCGCGGCGCCCACGACCACGCCGCCCTGGACAAAGGACTGCATCAAGGCGAGGCAGCGGCTATAGTGTGGGTCCGACATTAGCCCCTGGACCCCCACCGGAGCCCCGTTGATGAAAGCCTCCGATCTGTTCGTCAAGGCACTGGAAGCCGAAGGTGTCGAATACCTGTTTGCCATTCCCGGCGAGGAAAATCTGGATCTGCTGGAGTCCCTGCGCCACAGCAATATCCGTCTGATCGTCACCCGCCATGAGCAGGGCGCGGGTTTTATGGCCGCTACCTATGGCCGGCTGACCGGCAAGGCCGGGGTCTGCCTGGCCACACTGGGGCCGGGCGCCACCAACTTCGTGACTGCCGCCGCCTATGCCCAGCTGGGGGCCATGCCCATGGTGATGATCACCGGGCAGAAGCCGATCAAGAGCAGCAAGCAGGGGCAGTTCCAGATCATCGACGTGGTCGACATGATGCGCCCCCTGACCAAGTTCACCCGCCAGATCGTCAGCGGTGATTCCGTGCCCTCGCGGGTGCGCGAGGCCTTCCGCCTGGCTCAGGAAGAGCGGCCCGGCGCCACCCACCTGGAGCTGCCGGAAGACATCGCCCGTGAAGACAGCAACATGAGTGTGCTGCATCCCAGCATGGCGCGCCGACCGACCGCCGAAGACAAGGCCGTGCACGCAGCCGCCGAGGCCATCCGCCAGGCCCGCCGCCCGCTGCTGCTGGTCGGCGCAGGAGCCAACCGCAAACTGACCTGCAAGATGCTGCGCCAGTTCGTCGACAAGCTCGGTATCCCGGTGGTGACCACACAAATGGGCAAGGGGGTCATCGACGAGACCGATCCTCACTTTATCGGCAACACCGCGCTGTCAGACGGCGACTTTGTCCACCGGGCGATCCATGCGGCTGACCTGATTATCAATCTGGGGCACGACGTGGTGGAAAAACCCCCGTTTTTCATGCGTCCCGGCGGCGCCAAGGTCGTACACGTCAACTTCAACTCTGCCCAGGTCGATCCGGTCTACTTTCCGCAGATCGAGCTGGTGGGCGATATCGCCAACAGCCTGTGGCAGCTCAAGGAAAGCCTGGTGGCACAACCACATTGGGACTTTTCCGATTTCCAGCGCATTCGTGATGCGCTGAAATCACATATTGCCGAAGACGCGGACAGCGACAGCTTCCCGATCAAACCCCAGCGGCTGGTGCGCGATGTGCGGCGAGTCATGCCGGAAAACGGCATCATTGCTCTGGATAACGGCATGTACAAGATCTGGTTTGCGCGCAATTACCCGGCCTACCTGCCCAACACGGTGCTGCTGGACAATGCCCTCGCCTCCATGGGTGCAGGCCTGCCCTCGGCCATGGCGGCGCGGCTGGTGTACCCGGATCGTCCGGTGCTGGCCATCTGTGGCGACGGCGGTTTCATGATGAACTCCCAGGAACTGGAAACCGCCGTGCGGCTGAAGATGAACCTGGTGGTGCTGATCCTGCGCGACGACGGCTACGGCATGATCAAGTGGAAACAGGCGCAGATGAAGTTCGACGACTACGGGCTGGACTTTGGCAACCCGGATTTCGTCGCCTATGCGCGCGCCTACGGCGCCCAGGGGCATCGGGTCGAGCAGACCGATCAACTGGTGCCTCTGATCGAGAAAAGCATTGCCGCCGGGGGCGTCCATGTCATCGACGTGCCTGTGGATTACCAGGACAACGACCGTATTCTCAACAACGAAATTCGCGAACGCAGCCAGGCGCTGTAATCGCTACAGATCAGGAGAGCAGCCATGCTGAAGGACGCCTACCCCTACTACCTGGCCAACGAGGCCATCTACGCCAACAAGGATCTGCCCGTCACCGACAAGTACTCCGGCGAGGTGGCCACACACGTCGCCATGGCGGATCGCAAGGCGATCGACCAGGCGATTGCCGCCAGCGTGGACGCCACCCCGGCCATGGCCGCCATGGCGCCGTTCGAGCGCCAGGCGGTACTGGATCATTGCGTCATACGGTTTCGCGAACGTGCCGAGGAACTGGCCATGGCCCTGTGTATCGAGGCGGGCAAGCCGATTCGTGACGCGCGGGGCGAGGTATCGCGGCTGATCGATACCTTCCGGGTGGCGGCCGAAGAGGCCGTGCGCATCGACGGCGAGGTACTGAACCTGGAGATTTCCGCCCGTGCCAAGGGCTATCGCGGCTTCACCAAACGTGTCCCGATTGGCCCCTGCTCGTTCATTTCGCCGTTCAACTTCCCGCTCAATCTGGCCGCACACAAGGTGGCGCCGGCCATCGCCGCAGGCTGCCCGTTTGTGCTCAAGCCCGCCAGCCGTACCCCCATTGGCGCCCTGATCATTGGCGAAGTGCTGGCCGAAACCGATCTGCCCAAAGGCGCCTTCTCGGTGCTGCCATGCCACCGTGACGGCGCCGAGCTGTTTACCGAAGACGACCGTCTGAAACTGCTCAGCTTCACCGGATCACCGCAGGTGGGTTGGGATCTGAAGGCCCGCGCGGGCAAGAAACCGGTGGTGCTGGAACTGGGCGGCAACGCCGCCTGCGTGGTGGATGAAGATGCCGACGTGGACGACGCCGTGGCACGGCTGGTGTTCGGGGCCTTCTATCAGTCAGGGCAAAGCTGTATCGGTGTGCAACGCATTTTTGTCCATAGCGCGATTTACGACACGCTGAAGAAAAAGCTGGTGGAGAAAACCCGCGGCCTGCGCATGGGCGACCCCCGCGACGAGGATACGTTTATCGGCCCGGTGATTTCCGAAAGCGAAGCCCGGCGCCTGGAAGACTGGATCAGGGAAGGCGTGGAGCGAGGCGGCACCTTGCTGTGCGGCGGTGAGCGCGAGGGCGCCATGCTCGCACCCACGCTGATGGAAGACGTGCCGGTGGAATGCAGCATCGTGGCGGAAGAAGCGTTTGGCCCCGTGGCCGTCCTGGCCCGCTTCGATGATTTCGATGCGGTGCTGGAGGAGGTCAACCGCAGCGCCTTCGGTCTGCAGGCCGGCATCTTTACCCGCGACCTGTACAAGGCCCAGCGCGCCTGGGATCGACTGGAGGTCGGCGGCGTGGTCATCGGCGACGTGCCGTCGTGGCGTGTCGACAACATGCCCTACGGTGGCGTCAAGGACTCCGGTCTGGGACGCGAGGGCATTCGCTGGGCCATCCGGGACATGACCGAAGAGCGCCTGCTGGTGATTCGTACGCCCTGAGCGGCCCATGATCCCGAAGGGGGGGGCTGCCCCC
>PNLU01000117.1 GCA_013823245.1 Alcanivorax sp. | reverse complement strand
ATCTGGTGGCCGAATGCGTAGCGGCCATGGCCGGGGCGGTCACCCTGCCGGTCACCGTAAAAAGCCGGATCGGCATCGACGATCAGGACGATTACGCCTTCCTGCACCGTTTCGTGGAGCGTGTGCGTGAGGCAGGCTGCCGCAGTTTTACCATCCATGCCCGCAAGGCCATCCTCAACGGGCTGAGCCCGAAGGAAAACCGCGAGATCCCTCCCCTGGTGTACGAGCGCGCCTACGCCATTCGCCGCGACTTCCCCGATTGCGAGGTCATCATCAATGGCGGCATTCGCTCACTGGAAGAGGTCCGCGAGCATCTGCACCAGGTGGACGGCGTGATGATCGGCCGTGAGGCCTACCATAACCCCTGGTTCCTGCATGAAGCTGACCCGGTGCTGTTCGGCACGGCGGCGCCCTGCGCTGATCGCCACGCCGTGGCCGAGGCCTTTCTGCCGTATGTGGAGCGCCGCTACGCAGAGGGCGTGCACCCCAAGCATGTCCTGCGCCATATCCTCAATCTGTTCCAGGCAGTCCCCGGAGCCCGAGCCTTCCGCCGCCACCTGAGCATGAATGCCCACAAACCCGGCGCCACGCCGGAGGTACTGCGCGAGGCCTTGCGGCTTGTGCCGCGTTAACGCACGCTTGTCATCTCTTGTGGATACTCACCCGATGAACAGGCAAGGCAGCAGAATCATGAGCAGCAAGCGCGAACAACTGGCCCAATGGAGTACTCTGGTGGCCGATACCGGCGACATGGAGGCGATTCGCACCCTGACACCGCAGGATGCCACCACTAATCCGTCCCTGTTGCTGGCCGTGGCCCAGGATACCCGTCATGCGGCGCTGCTGGACGATGCGGGGCATCTGGCCCGGCAGCTGGGCCGCGACGACAGCCTGGCGCTGCGCTGTGATGCCTTTGCCACGCTGACCGGCCAGGTGATTCTGGGCACCATCCCCGGGCTGGTCTCCACCGAGGTGGATGCGCGCCTGTCGTTCGACACACTGGCTACGGTGGAGCGCGCCCGGGGCCTGATCGCGCTGTATCGGGAACTGGGCGTGGACACCGACCGCATCCTGATCAAGATCGCGGCCACCTGGGAAGGCATTCAGGCGGCGGCGATCCTGGAACAGGAAGGTATTCGTTGCAATCTGACCCTGGTGTTCTGCCTGGAGCAGGCCCTGGCGGCAGCGCAACACTGCGCCACACTGATCTCGCCGTTTGTGGGCCGCATCTACGACTGGCACGTGAAACGCGGCCTTGAGGTCAGCGGCCCGGATAACGACCCCGGCGTGCAATCTGTGCGAGAGATCTTCCACACGCTCAAGTCCCAGGGGCTGGACACCATTGTCATGGGCGCCAGCTTCCGCACCGTAACCCAGGTGGAGGCACTGTCCGGCTGTGATCGACTGACCATCAGCCCGGCACTGCTGGAGGCCCTGCATGCGGACCACAGCCCCCTGACACGTCAACTGGATGCCAGCGAGGTCCCCCTCGGTGAGGCCACTCCACTGCTCAGCGAAGCCGCCTTCCGTTGGGCCATCAATGACAACCCGATGGCCAGCGATCTGCTCAGCGACGGCATCCGGCGATTCGCCCGGGATCAGGAAGCACTGGAGCAATTGCTGGCATGAAACGTCTTTTTGGTCAGTTGATGGGCCGTGCTGCAGCCCCGGAGGCCAGTGCCGACGATCTTCACCTGGCCGCTGCGGCCCTGTTGTATGAGGTGGCGCGTGCCGACGGTCAGATTGATCCACGGGCGCGGGACGCCCTGCTGGCCAGTCTGGCGCAGCGCTGGAGCTTGCCGCGAGATCAGGTGGTGGAAAAATTCAATGCGGCCGAAGAAGCCGCCGAGCAGGCCACAGATTATTTCCAGTTCACCCGACCACTGCGCCAGCACTGGTCAGCGGCACAACGCGCCGAGCTGATTCATGACATGTGGAGTGTGGCCCACGCCGACGGCAAGACACACCCGCAGGAAGAGTATGTGATTCGCAAGGTGGCAGACCTGCTGTATGTGGCACACAGTGATTTTATCCGTGCCCGTCATGCCACCCGGCCTGACCATTCCTGACAGCGCTCTGCCCCGCCCTGCGCGACGGTGTTACCAGTCGTCATCGTCCCAGTCATCGTCCAGCTCGGCGCCGAAATCGAAGTCATCGTCGGCCGAGCGCTGACCCGCCGCCGTTCGGCGACTTTGCAGGTAATAGTCTCGCAGGAAGGCATAGCGGTCACCGCTGATGGCATCCTCGAAATCCAGAATCCGGGCCCGCACATCCAGCGCAAACACACCAGAGTACACCCAGGCCGTGGGTCGATGATCAATCTGGCGCTGCAAGCCGATGTAATAGTCCGGGTACATCGCAGGTGCATCACGCAAGGTGGAGGGCCCCAGCCCGGGCAGCATCAGATAAGGCCCTTCCGGCACGCCCCAGCGCGCCAGGGTGATACCGAAGTCGCTGTCACGCTTGCTGAGTTCGATGCTGCTGGCCACATCAAAAAAACCCGCCACGCCGAGGGTGCTGTTGATGCCGAAGCGGCCCAGGTTATTGCCGGCATCGCCCCAGCGCCACTGCAGGATATTGTTCACACCGCTGCGAAAATCCCGCACATTCTCGAAAAAATTGCCCACCGGACGGCGAATAAAGGCGGGTACCACGCGACGGTAACCCTGTGCTGCGGGTTTGGCCGCATATTTGTCCACCGTCTCATTGAAAGAGAAGATGCGGCGATTCATCGCTTCCCAGGGGTCGTTCGGGTGGGTCAGCCCTTCATAGGCCTCGCCGCGCTCGGCGGCATGCAGCGCCGCATCGAAGTCCGCCCGGGCCGTGAGCATCAGCCCGCACAGGGTCATGCCCACAAGAAACGCCGCTGTTCGACTCACAACCCCTCCACATCATCTGCTCCGCCGCGCGGAGTATAGCAGACACCGGCTATCACCCCCCTGGCCTGAAAATCACCGAGCAATTCGGCGCCGAACGCCAGCACGCTGTCCACCGGCGTGCCGGGCATCTCCCCGGCCAGTTCATGCAGCAAGTCCATGCCCGATTGTGACGTGTTGCCCTGCAATCCCTGCATCAGGCGAGCTGTGGGTGCATTCAGCTCCATGAAACGCACCTGTTGCGCCGGGTCACGGTACATCAGTATCCAGACCGGCGCGGACAGCGGCGTATCCGGCTGAAAGGTTTCGCACAGCCGGTGCACGGGCCAGTCATACGCCAGCAACGCACACCAGGGGGACAACACCGGCACATGCTGCATGGGATCGCCCGTGGGGCTGTCGACCCGCGGTGCCGGGGTGTCGTCCGTATCGAGCACCAGTTCCATCCACTCATAATGGGCCAGCGCCCCCACCCAGGGGGGATCCTGCGCTGCCGCATCGCTTTGCGCCAGGAAGGTCAGGAAGGCTTCGGGGATATGGCGAAAATACGGGGAGTGGCTGCGATGTCTGCGCAGGAAATCGCGGACCAGCGCCTGCCAGCGCACCGCTGGCAGCAGGCTGGTCAGCACCGGAAAAGTGCCGCTCAGAAACTGTGAGACATTGTTGAAGACCAGGGAACGATAGACCTCGACGCGCCGCGCTTCCAGGCCGGCCGGCGCCGGATTCGCCTCCGGGTCACGCAGGTGCGCCGCAAAGGCATGCTGTACGGCCTGGAAATCAGGCTGGCTCATACGGCGCTCCCGGCACGCGCCTGGCGTTGACGAATCTGGTCCACTTCCTGCAACAGCACCGGCGTTTCGGGGAAATTGAAGTCCCGCTCCAACAGGGTCGGGAGCACCCCGAAACAGTCATAGGCATGTTCCAGCAGTGCCCAGACCGGATCAATCACCGGGCTGCCGTGGGTATCCACCTTGAGGTCATCGGCCTCGTCAAAGTGGCCCGCCACATGAACATACATGATGCGTTCACCGGGGAGCGCAGCAATAAAATCCGCCGGATCATAGCCGTGATTGATGCTGTTGACGTAAGCATTGTTCACGTCCAGCAGCAGACCGCAATCAGCTTCATCGAGCACAGCGCGGACAAACTCCAACTCGCTCAGGACCTGACCCGGCAACACACCGGGAGGGGTGTAGTAGCTGACATGTTCGATCCCGATGCGCTGTTCCAGCGTCTCCTGCACCTGGCGGATGCGGCCTGCCACATAGTGTACCGCCTCCTCGGTAAAGGGGATCGGCATCAGGTCATACAGGTGGGCATCGTCGCTGCAGTAACTCAGATGCTCGGTATAACAGCGCACCTGGTAACGCTGCAGGAAATGGCGGATATCGGCCAGCAGCGTTGTATCCAGCGGGGCTGGGGCGCCCAGCGACAGGGACAATCCATGGGTCACCAGCGGGTAATCCCGGGCGAACGCCTCGAACTGTGCTTGCCAGCGACCGCCCAGCCGAATCCAGTTCTCCGGCGCGACCTCCATGAAATCCACATGGGCCGCCACCTCATCGGCGTGGGCGCGCAGACCGGCCATCAGGCCGCGGCGCAGCCCCAGGCCCGCCCCGGCAACCGGCGGCATCATGGCAGACGGCGGCCCTCGGGCCGCCGTCCTTCCGTCGTCAGCGCATGCCGGTCAGGCTGAGCCACACTTGCCCTCACCGCATTTGCCTTCGCCGCACTTGCCTTCACCACACTTGCCTTCACCACATTTACCCTCGGCATCCTTGTCGTGGTGCCCGGCCAGCTGGTATCCGGCATCCAGGTCGGTGGCCGAAAAAGGGTTCTCGACAGCCTGTGCCGGCAGCGACATGCCGCCCGCGATCAGGGCCGCACCAAAAGCCGCTGCCAGGGTTTGGGTCTTCTTGGACATGGTATTCTCCTTGGTTCTTGCTCACTCGGGGGCAGGCACCCTGCCTGCGTCCCCGTAAACATAACGCACTCCGGCATCCGGAATGTGAAGAACAGATCGCGAAATGCTGCCTTTCCCATAAAGAAACGGAGTCTGGCGTACGCCAGACTCCGTTTCTATAGTGCGTCCCTGCACGAGTCAATGGTTCAGACCAGCCCCGCAGGGCCGGCCCTCATCGCATCAGACTTACCAGCCAGGCTGCTGGGTGTCTTCCTCGTCATCTTCTTCCTCGTCAGCGCCATCCCAGCCCTGGGCATCGTAGCTGATCATGTTCTGATCAGGACCCTGGTCTGCCGGGGCAGCGTGAGCCATCGGTGCAAAGGCAGATGCGGCGAGAAATGCGATAGCGGCGATTGCGGCGAACGGGTTGAACTTCTTGATATCCATGTTGCTACTCCTCAAATTGCTTTGTGGGTTGCATAGTTTTCGTCACCCCGAAATCGCTGATGTTCCTCCCGCGTTCTTTTTCCCGCCTCCTTTTTACACCGTTTAATATTCCGCCCTGACCAGTTCACATTCAGGCTGTGTTTCAGCGCTTTTCGAGCACCACGCTACCGATCGAGTAGCCGGCGCCAAAGGAGCAGATGACGCCGCGCTCCCCGGCCTTCATGTCCTGATTGTACTTGTGAAACGCAATAATGGAGCCTGCAGAGCTGGTGTTGGCGTACTCATCCAGAATCACCGGCGCATCCTCACGGGTCGCCGGGCGCCCCAGCACACGGCGGGCAATGAACTCGTTCATGCCCAGATTGGCCTGATGCAACCACATGCGGCGCAGGTCCTCTGCGGTCATGCCCAGATCAGCAATATGGCCACTGATCTGTTCGGCCACCATCGGACACACATCCTTGAACACCTTGCGGCCTTCCTGACGGAACAGTTTGTCCCGTGCGCCGACACCGGATTCATCGGCACGGTTAAGAAAACCGAAATTGTTGCGGATATTGTTCGAAAACCTGGTTTGCAAACGTGTGCCCAGCACTTCCCACTGATTGTCGGAGGTCGCAGCGTCTTTCGCTTCCAGCACCAGGGCCGTCGCCACGTCACCAAAAATAAAATGGCAATCGCGATCTTCCCAGGCCAGATGCGCGGAACAGATTTCCGGGTTCACCACCACCACGCAGCGCGCACTGCCGGTGCGAATGGCGTCCACGGCCGCCTGCAAACCGAAGGTGGCCGCCGAGCAGGCCACGTTCATGTCGTAACCCCAGCCCCGCTCCATACCCAGATAATGCTGGATCTCGATGGCCATGGCTGGATAGGCGCGCTGCATGTTGGAACAGGCGACCAGCACAGCATCAACATCCGCCGGGGTCCGGCCAGCGTTGTCCAGCGCCTGACGGATCGCCTTGACCCCCATCTCGGCCTGCACGGACATCTCTTCGTCACTGCGCTCGGCAATGCGCGGCGCCATACGCTCCGGGTCCAGCACGCCATCCTTGTTCAACACGTAGCGCTGGCGGATACCCGACGCCTTTTCGATGAATTCAGCGCTGGAAGGTTGCAGCGCCTGAAGGCGCCCGGCCTCGATCTCGGCGGCATGGCGCTCGTTATAGAGCTCGACGTACCGGTTGTAGGACGCCACCAGTTCCTCGTTGGTGATGGTCTCCTGCGGGGTCCAGAGGCCGGTCCCGCTGATTACTACTGCCTGCTGTGTCACTGCGCTGTCCTCGCATCGAAAAGGCCGACGTCATGGCACGCCGACCTGCTGTTCGTTATTTAGGTGTGGATTATCACGGTTACGGCGGTGATAGGCAAAGACCTCATTCACGCTGTCCTCAGCAGGCCTCCCATTGCTGCCTCAGGCGCTTGGCGGACACCGGCAGCCGGGTGCCCAGCTGCTGGGCGAACAGGCTGACCCGGTACTCCTCCAGCATCCAGCGGTACTGCTGCAGGGCCTCTGGCCACTGCCACAACGGCCGGTCCCCGGCCCGGGTATTCAGCTGCGCCGTCAGCGCCTCCAGCTCTGCCACCAGGGCACGATCCTTGCCGATCTGCCCGCCCAGACGGTCCAGGCGATGCAGCAGCGCCTTCACATAGCGTGGGTATTCCAGCAGCCAGGTCTCCGGCACCGCCAGCAGGAAGCCCGGGTAAAAGAGCCCCGTCAACTGTGCCTTGATGTCCCGGTGGGCATGAGCCCAGGCCAGCGGAAACTGTTTCTCCAGTGTCACCACAATGTGCCGGTAATCCGCCAGCAGCGCCCCCCAGTCACGCAGGCGGCGCTCGGAGGCGGCCACGAAATCCCCGCGCCCGGCCGTCAGACAGTCATTGAAGGCGCCTGCATCACGCACGGCGTCCACACCCGGGAAATGCCCCCGTGCGCAGCGCAGCAGGGCGTCCTCGAGTACCCCGCGCCCGAGCGCCGATTTGTCGGCCGCCATCTTCTGGAAGCCAGGTAACTGCCCCGCCGTGCGGCGCAGCATGCGCACCTGCTCGCCCTGCCGCAGCAGCAGCAAGCGCGCCACGCCCCAGGGGTGATGCCAGGCGGCCTCCTCGGCGGTCTGGAACAGGGCGGCGGCGACCGATTTGCCCTGATCCTGCAACGCCGGCCAGACCCGCAGCGTGACGCCACCACGCGCCACCTCCTCAACCGGCGGCAGCGTATCGAAGACCCAGTCGGTGCCGGTCAGCGGCTCACTGTCCTGCTCCGCCGCCACCGCAGCCACCGCCCGTTCGGCAAAGCGCTTCTGCAAGGCGGCCACATCACGGCCTTCGGCGAGCAGCTGGTCGCCCTCCAGCACCCGCACATTGAAGTGCAGATGGGCGGGAATCTGGGCGGGCTGCCAGGCCTCCCTTTCGACCCGCACGCCGCTCATGCGAGCGAGCTCATTAATCACGGCGGGCAGTAACGGCATGTCGCCGGGAACCAGCACGTCCAGCAGGGCGCGTACATAATCCGGCACCGGCACGAAATGACGCCGCTGGGACTTTGGCAGCGCACGGATCAGCGCTTCCAGTTTCTCCGCCAGCAATCCGGGCACCAGCCATTCCAGCCGCTCGGCAGACACCTGGTTCAGCACCTCCACCGGCACCAGCAGGGTCACCCCATCGCGGCTGCCGGACGGGTCGAAACTGTACTCCAGCGGCAGCTGCAGCCCGCCACAATCCAGCGTATCCGGAAACGCCACATCAGAAAGCTCCGGGTCACGCACCAGCAGATCAGCCTCGGTCATCAACAGGGCCTGCTGCTCTGCGGGCGTGGCCCGGCGCCGGTACCAGTTCTCCAGGTGCGTCAGGGTGTAAAGCCCCTCCGGCAACCGGGCATCGTAAAATGCAAACCGGGTCTCTTCATCAGCAATCAGGTCGCGGCGGCGCAACTTGTGTTCATAGGCCTCAAGGTCAGCCAACCGCTCACGGTTGGCACGCAGGAAATCCGGCTCACGACTTACTTGCCCGGCCACCAGTCCCTCACGAATCAGCATCTCGCGCGCCAGCACCGGATCATGCGGGCCATAATGTACGCGCCGCCCTGCCACCAGCAGCAGCCCGAACAACGTCACCTGCTCTTTCGCCTGGACGGCACCGCGCTTTTTAGACCAGAAGGGTTCCACATAGCGCCGCTTGACCAGGTGCGCACCTTCCGCCTCGATCCATTCCGGCTGCACCTGCGCCACGCAGCGGGCAAACAGGCGACTGGTGTCCACCAGTTCCGCCGCCATTAACCAGGGGGCCTTGCTGCGTGATAACGCCGAGCCCGGCCATATCTGCGGCTTGCGGTTACGGGTCGACAGCCAGTCGCCCTCATCGGTGCGGCGGATGACATTGCCGAGCAACCCGGCCAGCAAGGCGCGGTGCAGCGCCTCATAGGTTGCAGGCACCGTGTTGCGCTGCCAGCTCATCTCTCTGCACAACAACAGCAACTGGCGGTGGGTGTCGCGCCACTCACGCATGCGCGTGGGCGACAGAAAGGTCTTTTTCAGCAGCTTCTCGTACTGATTACGCGACAACGTCTCGCGCTGCGCCTCGGCCCAGCGCCACAGGTTCAGGAAAAACAGAAAATCGGATTGCTTGTCGACAAAAGGCTGATGCGCCTGATCCGCTTGCTGTTGTTGGTCATGGGGGCGCTCACGCGGATCCTGAACGGCCAGCGCCGAGACGATAATCAGGGCTTCATCCAGCGCCTGCAGCGTGACGGCCCGCAGCAACATGCGGCCCAGGCGCGGATCCAGGGGAAAGCGGGCCAACTGGCGTCCCGTTTCCGTCAGGGTTCGCCCCTGAATGGCGCCCAACTCTTCCAGCAGGCGATAACCATCGCGCACCAGACGACCATCCGGTGGATCAATAAACGGGAACGCTTCCAGATCTCCCAGGCGCAAATCCGCCATTTGCAGGATCACCGCT
>PNLU01000116.1 GCA_013823245.1 Alcanivorax sp. | reverse complement strand
GGTGCAGCGCTTGCAGCGCGAGTTCGACAAGGCCTGGGCCCACGCGGGCCCTGGTGGTGACCTGGCCTATCTGGTGCGCTCCCTGCGCTTGCCGCGCCCGGAAGTAACGGCCATGCCCGAGGACATGGTGCCGGTGCGGGTGTTGCGCACGCGCTCCGGCGAGCGCGAGATCCTGCGGACGCAACTGGCCGCGATTGCCTCGGCGCAGCGCTATATCTTTATTGCCACCCCGTATTTCACCGAGCCGGATGTCATCAATGCCCTGCTGGCGGCGCGTGCGCGCGGTGTGGATGTGCGGGTGGTGCTTCCTGGTGAGGGCAATCATGGCGTGATGAACAGCGCCAATCTCTTTACCGCCAACCAGTTGCTGGCCGGGGGCGTGCGCATGTTCATCTACCCGGGCATGACCCATGTGAAGGCGGCCATTTATGACGGCTGGGCCAGCTTCGGCTCAGCCAATTTTGATCGGCTGAGCTTCAAGATGAATCAG
The DNA here is from genome assembly GCA_013823245.1 of Alcanivorax sp. Classification (GTDB taxonomy): domain Bacteria; phylum Pseudomonadota; class Gammaproteobacteria; order Pseudomonadales; family Alcanivoracaceae; genus Isoalcanivorax. The sequence goes on along the minus strand of PNLU01000116.1, from coordinate 8,720 downwards.
GAAATCAATCTGGCGACGTCTGACTCGGAGGCAGTGAGCGCACTCAAGGAGGTGCTGTTCATTCCGCACTTTGCCAGCAGTCAGGAACTGATGGCACCGCTGGCCTGGACCTGGTCCGACTTTGTTGCCGGTATCCTGTCGCGGCCGTTGTGAGCGCGTGTCAGTAACGCGTTTCGGCCATACCGGAAAATTGCTTGGCCAGATAAGTGGCGTAGTCGTCCGTCATCCCGGCAAGGAAATCCAAGGCTCGCATCATGCATTGATAGGTGCGCTGCGGCGTGGGCAGGTCGTCCAGATCCGGCGGGAAGCTGTGCCGCCCGATCAGATCAATGATGCGCTGGTGGCGGAAGTTGGACACGTCGCCCCGGGCATGACTGGTTGCGGCCTCGATCAGCCCGTCCAGCAGCTTGCCGATGACTTCAAAGGCGCCGATTTCCAGTTCCACCTTGCGCGGGTGTTCGAACACCTTGGTGCGTGCCAGTTGCTTGGCGTTTTCCACCACATCGCGCACCGCCGGTTCGCAGTGCGAAATCAGGTCGCCTTCCAGCGTGCCCGCCAGCAAGCGGTCATGGTTGGCCATAAAGGCTTCCACCCCGGCCTCGATGAAGCGCTCGATGATCTTGCCGCGCAGCAAGGCCGCCTTGCGGCCCACGCGCACATCGGAATGCAGCAGATGGCGCACCTCCTCGCTGTCCGGAATGGCCGGTGCCAGCAGCGCATGCACCTCGTCCCAGTGCAGCAGGTCCATCTCCAGCCCGTCTTCAAGATCAATGATGGCGTAACAGAAGTCGTCAGCGGCCTCGACCAGATAGGCGAGCGGGTGGCGGGCATAAACGTCTTCGCCCACCCGGGTCAGCCCGGTGGCCCGGGCCACTTCGCGGAAGGCGTCGGCTTCTGCCAGAAAGGCACTGTACTTGCCCGGGCGCGGGCAGGTATCCAGTTGGCTGGCAGCCGACAGCCACGGGTACTTGAGGAAGGCGCCCAGTGTGGCATAGGTCAGTCGCATGCCGTCGTCATACTGGTGATACTCGCTTTTGGTCAGGATGCGAAAGCCCTGGGCATTGCCCTCGAACACCGCCAGATCGCTGGCCTGGCGGGCAGACAGCCCCTCCAGATAACGCTGGCCGCGCTCGCCGAACCAGGCGCGGATAGCGCGCTCCCCGGTGTGGCCGAACGGGGGGTTGCCGATGTCGTGGGCCAGGCAGGCGGACTGGACGATATCGCCCAGATCGGTCGGGCCGGTGTCCGACGGCAGCAGGCGCCGGCGTTCCAGGCGCTCGCCCACGCGAATCCCCAGTGTTCGCCCCACGCAGGAGACTTCCAGCGAATGGGTCAGCCGGTTGTGCACGTGATCGTTGGTGGCCAGCGGGTGAACCTGCGTCTTGCGGGCCAGTCGCCGGAAGGCGCCGGAGAAGATGATCTTGTCATGGTCGCGGACGAAGGCGGTGCGCCCGCGCTCGTCCTTGGCTGCCCGGTGGCCCAGGCGTTGCTTGTTCAGCAGGGTGTTCCAGTCCATGCGCAGTCCTTATCGACAATTCAGCGATCCTACCATGCTAGACTCAGGCAAAGTTATCTTCGGGAGAGCAAAGCACGTGAGCGACATCTATGGATTTTCCGCCACCACCCTGCGTGGCGAAGAACGCAGTCTGGCCGACTACCGTGGCCAGGTCCTGCTGATCGTCAATACCGCCAGCAAGTGCGGGCTGACACCCCAGTACAAGGGGCTTCAGGCGCTGTATGAACAGTTCAGGGACCGAGGTCTGGTGATTCTCGGTTTCCCCTGCGACCAGTTTGGTCATCAGGAGCCCGGCAGCGAGGCGCAGATCAGCGAGTTCTGCGAGATCAATTACGGGGTCAGCTTCCCCATGTTCGGCAAGATCGAAGTAAACGGCAGCAATGCGCACCCATTGTACCAGCACCTGAAGGAACAGGCGCCGGGGCTGTTGGGCAGCAAGGGTATCAAGTGGAACTTCACCAAGTTTCTGGTTAATCGGGATGGCGATGTGGTGAAGCGTTACGCGCCGACCGACAAGCCGGAGAAACTGGCCAGCGATATTGAAGCGCTGCTCTAGATAGCAAAACGCCTCGCCGCCGCTCCATCAAGGAGCGGCGCACTCCGCCCCGCGCGCGAGTAACATGATGATTCATCGCTGTAAAATCACTGCAGGCATGACTCGCAAGTCGAATAGCGGATGACCTCATTTCTTGTAGGAGATATCTGACAATTCTCGTGAGACATGTCTGACGCCCTGTAGGACATTGGCCTGATGTGTGTGCGCTTCCGCACAAAAAACGATGAACCATCGTACCGCCAAGATTAAAAATTAATCATAAAACGCGCTGTTTTTCATTTTTTTGACTCAGGTCACGCAGAATTTTCACTTTTGACAATCGTGCTGCCTGTGCAGAAAAATCCCTGCGCTTCCCGATGTCTGGATGCATCGAGAAATAATGGCAATTTGCTATCACAGGGAAGAGTAATCATGGCGCAACAACACGGACGTACCCATGCTGATGCTGCACCGGCTTCTGCCTCGCGTCCTGCCGCCGCTCGTTCTTCAGGCACTCGCACCTCAGGTTCGCGCCTTTCTGGAGCGGCCGTGCAAACACTCGTTCAGGGCGTGTCCCGGCTGGTGGAAGGGCAGCGCCGCTTTGCCGACGAATTCGGCTTGCCTTACGGCCGACTTTTTCACGATGCCTTTGAAGCTTTCAAGGATCAGTCCCCGGAGACGGTGATTCGCGCATGGCTGGATGCCGGTGCGCAGGCTGATGCCGAGCTGGAGGCATTGTTTTCGGATTTGCTGGGCCACCAGCTCGCACTGGTGGAAGCGTTGGCTGCGGTCAGCGCTGCGCCCGAAAAGCCCCGTGGGCTGGCCGGACGTCTGGCAACCTGGTTCCGGCGCGCGCCGCAGGCGCGGCACGATGCCAGTCATCGGGATTACATGGAAGTGATCGCGCCGGTCTTTGTGACCGCCTACGCCTCGGCCCGCGAGCAGGTGACGTCGTCGTCCCTGCCGGCGCCGGGCGAGGACCCCTCCACTTCCTCCTGTCAGGGTTTATGACGATGCGCGCGTCTCTGCTTGCTGTAATGACCGTGTTCCTGGCCGCTTGCGGCTCACCGGCACTGAAAGTCGGGGTCTCCTCGACCGCCGATATCAACAAGAACGAGTTCGATGAACCGCTCGCGGTGGTCGTGCGCGTCTACCAGCTGCGTGATCCCCAGCGCTTCGAAGAGGCTACGTTCGAGGAGCTCTGGCGTGAGGATTACCGCGTGCTGGGTAACGACCTGGTGATGAAAGAGGAATTCACCATGGATCCCGCCTATCAGCGCCGCATCGACATGCCGCGCCATGACCAGGCAAAGCATGTTGCCGCCATGGCGGTGTTTCGTGCGCCGGAAGATACCCACTGGCGCGATCTCAAGCCCATGCCCGGCAATTTCCTCACCCGGCGATTCAGTCGTCGGGTCGGGGTCACCCTGGAGCAGAACCGTCTGATTCTGGATTGATGTCATGAGTGAGCAACAGCATGAGTGAACAACAGAAAGTGGTCTGGGCGGAAGGGCTCTTCCTGGGCCAGCAACACTTCCAGCTGTGGGACAAGGGCCTGCGGCACGACTACCAGCAGCGCAGCCGCTTACTGAATCCGCATTGCTGGGGGCTGGTGAGCCTCTCCCTGACCCGCGAGGCGCTGAACAACGGTCAGTGCCGTGTCGAGGCGGTGACGGCGGTCCTGCCGGATGGTCGTCTGGTACGTTTCGATGCTGGCGAGCGGGGGCAGGCGCTGACCTGCGAACTGGCCGACGGTGGAGATCAGGTGGATGTCTGGCTGGCGTTACCCGCCAATGATCGTGTGGGCGGCATCAATGGCTACCACGAGCAGGGGCGCCTGTGCGGATGGCAAGCTGATTACCGCGATATTGCGGATGAACACGACCCGTCGCGCAGCCGCGAGGTGATCCTGGCGCAACCAAACCTGACGCTGCTGCGCAGCGATCAGTCCCGCGATCAGTACAGCACGCTGTGTATTGGTCGTTTCGAGCATCAGGGCGACGGGCAGTATCGCGCGCTGGAGCCGTTTATTCCGCCGGCGGTGAATCTGGCTGCGTCGCCCATGCTGCGGAGCTGGGCGGTGCGTATTCGTGACCTGCTGGCGGCGCGCGTGCGGCAGCTCTCGCAGCAACGGAACAGCTATGGCGATCTGGCGGATATGGGCGCGCGTGAGACGGGTCAGTTTCTACGCCTGCTGCAACTGCGCCCGGCGCTGGCAACGCTGGAGCACCTGCTGAGCCAGGACGGTACCCATCCGGAAACCCTGTACCGCGAATCGGTGCGTCTGCTCAATGGGTTGTGTGATTTTCAGGCGGACCAGAGCGACCTGGATCTGCCGGAGTATCGCCACGGTGATCTGACCACGGTGTTCACGACGCTGGAAACGCGACTGCGTGATTTCCTCGCCGAGGCCGCGCCGACGCCCAGCACCGCGCTGACCCTGCGCGACGAAAGCCCCGCCGTACGTATTGCCGAAGGGGTGCCCTGGGAGGCCCTGGAGCGCCAGCACCTGTACCTGGGCGTCAGCCACGAGGCCGCTGACCCGAGCTGGGTCACAGACTTTGCACGCCAGACCAAGAGCGGCAGTCGCGAAGATCTTGAACTGATTCTGGCGTCGGCCCTGCCGGGCATCCGCTTGAGTCACACCCAGAGACCGCCAAACCGGCTGCCGGTAAAAAGCGGCTTCGAGTATTTCCGCTTTGAACCCACCGGCGAATTCTGGCCCCGCGCCCTGGAAGCACGCAGCCTGGCGATCTTCCTGCCGGCGGCCTTCCAGAATGCGCGCTTCAACCTGCTGTGCGTGGAGGACTGAGCATGAATCCATTGCTGGAGTGCAGTGCCCATCTTCTGGATCTGGTTATGCCGCTGCGGGCGGGCGGCGGCGACGCGCCGAATGATCTGCGAGAGCGGGTGCTGGATGGCTTCGACCAGTTCGAGCGGATGGCCTTTGAGCGGCAGATCAGCACGGCCGACGTGCAGCAAGCCAAGTTTGCGCTGGCCACGTTTATCGACGAGTCGGTGATGGCGTCCTCCTGGGCGCATCGAATGGAGTGGATGAGCAATCCGCTTCAGTTACAACTGTTCGGCGAACATCTGGGCGGCGAAGCCTTTTTCGTGCGTCTTGCCGAGTTGCGCCAGCGTGGCGAACAAAGCCTGGACCTGCTCGAACTCTACTACGTTTGCCTGCAGCTCGGTTTCGAGGGCGTCTACAAACTGCGCGGCCTGGAACAACTGATGGCCCTGCAAGTGGACCTGCGTAGCCAGATTGACGGCCATCGCGGTGTGGCCGACCCCCGCCTGGCGCCTTCGGGTCAGCCTCGGGAGCACCTGTTCGCCCGCATGGGCCGCGAGGTGCCTTATTGGGTGATTGCCACCGTCACGGTGGCGTTCATGTTCTTCAGCTACACCGGCTACACCGCCGTCAGCGCCAAGAGTGCGCGCGATGCTGCACGGGAAATTCGTGTGGAGACAGACCGGCTGGGTATTCATATCGGCCGTGAAGACGGATCAGGCAAGGGGACGCACGGATGACACCCAAAGGACAGATACTGCAAAAGATGAAAAGCCTGCTGTTGTCGCGCTTTGGCAGCTCGGCCATCGGCCTGATCGTCCTGATTGCGCTGATCTGGTATGCCGGGCCCTACGTCGGGCTGGCGGATCGCAGCCTGCGCCTCTGGGTTATCGCGGGTCTGATAGGTCTGTTTGTGCTGGCTGCAGGGGTGCGATGGCTGTGGGCGCGGCATCGCGGTGCCACGCTGCGAGCGCAGATCAGCGGTGAAGGCCAGGCCGCCGAAATCGACAGCATCCGCGAAAAAATGGACGAGGCCATTTCAGCCCTGAAATCCTCGCGCCTGGGGGGCGGCTATCGTGGCAGCGCCGCATTGTACGCCTTGCCCTGGTACATGGTGATTGGCCCCTCGGCGGCGGGCAAAAGCACCATGTTGCGCAATTCCGGTCTGCATTTTCCCTATGCCGATGCGGATGACCTGCATTTTCGCGGGGTGGGCGGTACACGCAACTGCGACTGGTGGTTCTCTGACCAGGCTGTGCTGCTGGATACGGCCGGTCGCTATACCACCGAAGAAGAAGATCGTGACGAGTGGTTTGCGTTTCTCGACATGCTGCGCAAACAGCGTCGCCGCGCGCCTATCAATGGAGTGCTGGTGGCCATCAGCGTTGCCGATCTGCTGACCGCTGACAGCGAAGCCCTGGAGCGGCATGTGCGCATTATCCGCGAACGCATCAACGAACTGATGCAGCGCCTGGGGTTGGTGTTTCCGGTATTCATCGTCTTCACCAAGAGTGATCTGATTCCTGGCTTCGAAGAATTCTTCGAAGACCTGAGTGACGCAGAACGCAGCCAGTTGTGGGGTGCCTACCTGCTTGAGGAGGGTGACCAGGCGGCGCCAGCGGCCGAGGCCTTCGAGCAACACATGCAGCAACTGTACAGCCGTCTTTGCGAGCTGCGTCTGCGCAAGCTGTCCATGCAGCGCAAGCTGGATCGCAAGGCCGCCCTGTACGCCTTCCCGGATCAGTTCAGCGCAGCGGCGGAAAAACTCTCGGAATGCATCAACATGTTGTTCCGCGACAATCCGTATCAGGAAACGCCGCAGTTCGCCGGGGCTTACTTCACCAGCGGCACGCAGGAAGGTACGCCGCTCACCCGCCTGGTGGGCAACCTGCGCCAGGCCTTCGGCTTCGACGAACGCGAAGCGCCCCCGCGCAGCAGCGCGCCACGCCCCTACTTCATCAATCGCCTGTTTACGGAAGTGGTTATTCCGCTGCACACCTTCGTGCGCGGCAATCGTCGCCGGGTGCTGTGGGATCGCGGTCTGAAAACCGGCGCCATCGCGGTGGGGCTGGTGCTGGTCGTCAGCACGTTGCTGACATTGAGCGCTTCCTTCGGTGCCAATTCCCTGCTGTTGAATCAGGGGGTTTCCCACAGTCGTCAGGTGAGTCAGGCGCTCGCCGATGATCGCTACGACGTGCAGGATCGCTATCAGGTTCTGGCGGACGCTTTTGCACATTACCAGCAGCTGCTGGCCTATGAAGAAGATCGCCCCTGGCGCTTTCGTTTCGGAGTCTACAATGGCCACCATCAGTTGCCCGTCATGGCCGAGCTGCTGGAAAACGCCATGGGGCGTTTTTACCGGCAGCCCGCGTTCCATTCGCTGGAACTGGCCCTGGAGAACATGGGGCGCAACTGGGAAGCTGCTGATCGACGTGGGCAGGAAGCCATGCGTGATGATTACTATGCGGCGCTGAAAACCTACCTGATGCTCAGCCGTGCGCCGCAGCGTATGGAAACAGAGGTGGCGGTGCCGGTGCTCAACGGGCTGTGGCTCGAGCGCCTTGGCCAGAACAGGGAGCCCTTGTTCCAGGATGCGGCCAGCGACGCGTCGCACCCGCTATATGGCCTGGCAGAATTCTATGTGGCTCGTCTGGCTGCGGGTGAGCAGCGCATGAACGCGCGTCAGTCGCTGATCACGCAAGCCCGCGAAAATCTGCAATCGCCGCCGGATGCGGGGCAGATGTATGCGCAGGTGATATCGCGCGGTGCCAATGAGCTCAAGGATCTGGGCATTGATGACCTGCTGGATCGCAATGCCCGTCAGCTGCTGGGTTCGGGCGCTCGCGTGCCCGGTGTCTATACCCGGGATGGCTGGAACCAGTTCGTGCGTGAGCAGATCGAGGCGCGCATTGATGCCGCGACCCGGGGCGACTGGGTGCTGACCGGCCGCTATCTGCCGGGCGAAGGCGAAGATACCGATGGCACGCTTGTCGATGAAGGGCTGGCGGCCTCGCTGCGCGAAGATATTCGTGCGCTCTATTTCGATGATTATGCCGAGGCCTGGCTGGCTTTCCTGTCGCAGACGCGCCTGCGCCGTTTCGCGTCGCTGGAAGAGGGCGTTGGCCGTATTGACCAGTTGTCGCGCAGTGGCGGAGCGCTGGGCCAGTTGATGAATGGCGTCTCGCATAACCTGACGCTGCATGAAGCCGCGCCCGGTCCGGGTGCAGCGGCGCTGGCCGAGCTGGGCGACCGGCGCGCGACCATCAAGGCAATGGACGAGCGAACCGCCGAGCTGCGCCGTTTCGTGCGCGCTGCCGAGAATCGTTCGGTCAGTGAGCTGGTTAACCAGTATCTGGTCACCCTCTCGGCCCTCAAGGCCGATATGGAGCGTCTGGCGCTGGCGGTGAATGTGCCCCTGGAGGCCGAGCAGTATGCGGGCAGCATTCTAGGCCGCGGCGGATCAGAGACGGAGCTTTATCGCAGCTGGGTGACCCTGAGCAGTCTGCTCAGCACGATTGATCCGGAAACGCGGGAAGCGCTGCGTCCGCTGCTGGAAGGTGCCGTGCGTGAAAGCTGGCGCCAGGTGTTGCTGCAGGCCCGGGTCAGCATCGGCCAGCAGTGGCAGCATGAAGTGGCCAATACCTTCGAAGCACGTCTGGAAAATCGCTTTCCGTTCAATGCGCGGGGCCAGGATGCTTCACTGGACGACATGGCGGACTTCTTCCGTCCCGGCGACGGTCGCTTCTGGGCATTCCTGAACGACACCCTGTCACCGTTTGTCGAGCAGGGTCGTGGCGGCTGGCGCGAGCGTACCTGGCTGGACCAGGGGCTGGGCCTTTCGCCGCGTTTTCTGGGTAGTGTGGCGTCCAGCCAGGTGA
>PNLU01000115.1 GCA_013823245.1 Alcanivorax sp. | reverse complement strand
AGAGGCATGGATGCCGAACGAGAGCTTACAGGGATGTACTTGCAGCGTGTCCAGAAACCCTTTACCCGCCCCCCGAGGGCCACAACCCCCACACCAACAAAGAATGGAAAACACCAAAAAAAACAGACAGACACAAAAAAGCCCGGGCATGCCGGGCTTTTCCGTTTTTGGCTCCGCCTGCTGGGCTCGAACCAGCGACCCACTGATTAACAGTCAGTTGCTCTACCGACTGAGCTAAGGCGGAATGTCTTGAGGCGCGTATAGTAGTGATCCACCCCGGGCGGGTCAACACCCGGGGAGACCGTTTGCTGCTTATTTGGTCAGTGCCGCTTCAATGCGTGCCATCGCCGCTTTCAGCGTGTCCAGGCTCACGGCAAAAGACAGCCGCATGCAACCCGGCGAACCGAAGGCCGAGCCCGGTACCAGCGCCACGCCCGCTTCCAGCAGCGCATCCGCCAGCGCCAGATCGTTCTCGTAACCGCCCGCCTTGATCGCCTCACTGAAATCCGGGAACGCATAGAAGGTGCCGTCGCCCGGCAGACAGGTGACGCCCGGCAGATCGTTCAGAGCGGCGACCAGATAGTCGTGGCGCTCCTTGAAGGCCTTGCCCATTTCAGCGATGAAACCCTGGTCGCCTTCCAGCGCCGCCTGGGCGGCTTCCTGGCTGATGGACGCCGGGTTCGAGGTGCTCTGGCTCTGCACCTTCTTCATGGCGCCGATCAGCTTGGCCGGGCCACCCGCGTAGCCGATCCGCCAGCCGGTCATGCTGTAGGCCTTGGAGACACCGTTCAGCACGATGGTGCGGTCGTACAGGTCCGGGTTGGCGTTGACGATGTTCACGAACGGCTTGCCGGTCCACAGGATGTGCTCGTACATGTCATCCGTGGCGATCAGCACGTTGGGGTGCTTGCGCAGCACGTCGCCAATCGCCTTCAGTTCCTCTTCCGTGTAGGCCACGCCAGACGGGTTGGAGGGGCTGTTGATCACGAACAGGCGGGTCTTCGGCGTGATCGCCGCTTCCAGCTGCTCGGGGGTAATCTTGAAGCGGTTCTCGATGCTGGTCTCGATGATCACCGGCTCGCCACCGGCCACCAGCACCATGTCCGGGTAGGACACCCAGTACGGCGCCGGAATCACGGCTTCATCGCCGTCATTCAGGAACGCCAGCGCCATGTTGAAGAAGCTCTGCTTGCCGCCGCTGGACACCAGGATCTGGTTGGCGGCGTACTCAAGGCCGTTCTCGCGCTTGAACTTGGCGATGATGGCTTTTTTTAGGCCCGGGGTGCCGTCCACCGCCGTGTAGCGGGTCTTGCCAGCCTTGATCGCCGCGATGGCGGCATCTTTGATATGATCCGGCGTGTCAAAATCAGGCTCGCCTGCGCCCAGGCCAATGATGTCCTTGCCTTCCGCCCGCAATTCGGCGGCGCGGTTGGTGACAGCCAGGGTGGGTGAGGGCTTGATGCGTTGTACACGGTCGGACAGCTTCAGTTCGGACATGGACTCCTCGTTCTGTCGAGTCATGGATTGACGCGCTTGTGGCGCGGCCCCGGGGTTCGGAACGGCCCGTAATCTTACCTGAACAGAGGTCTGTGCGGAATGGCAGCAGATTCAGCAACACCGGCGGGCTTCACCCTGCACGCCGACTACAGCCCGGCCGGCGACCAGCCCACAGCGATCGCCGGGCTGGTCGAGGGTCTCAACGACGGCCTGGCCCACCAGACCCTGCTGGGGGTCACGGGTTCCGGCAAGACCTACACCATCGCCAACGTCATCCAGACGCTCCAGCGCCCCACCATTATCATGGCCCCGAACAAGACGCTGGCGGCGCAGTTGTACAGCGAATTCCGGGAGTTTTTCCCCGAAAATTCGGTGGAATATTTTGTATCTTATTACGATTACTACCAGCCGGAAGCCTATGTGCCCTCCTCCGATACCTTTATCGAGAAGGATTCGGCCATCAACGAGCACATCGAGCAGATGCGGCTGTCTGCCACCAAGGCGCTGCTGGAGCGACGCGACACCATCATCGTGGCCTCGGTGTCCGCCATCTACGGTCTGGGTGACCCGAACAGCTACATGAGCATGGTGCTGCATGTGGTGCGCGGCGATCATATCGATCAGCGGGCGGTGCTGCGGCGCCTGGCCGAACTCCAGTACACCCGTAATGAAATGGACTTCCGCCGCGCCACCTATCGCGTGCGCGGCGATGTCATCGACATCTTTCCGGCGGATGAAGAGCGCGAGGCCGTGCGCCTGGAACTGTTCGATGATGAAGTGGAATCGATCAGTATCTTTGATCCGCTGACCGGCGAAGTCCTGCGCAAGGTGTCGCGCATCACCATCTATCCGAAGAGTCATTACGTGACGCCGCGGGAAACGGTGTTGCAGGCCATCGAGATGATCAAGGAAGAACTGCGTGAACGCCTGGAAGTGCTGCGCAGCAACAACAAGCTGGTGGAAGCACAGCGGCTGGAGCAACGCACGAAGTTCGATATCGAGATGTTGCAGGAGCTGGGCTACTGCAACGGGGTGGAAAACTATTCGCGGCTGTTTTCCGGTCGTGCGCCGGGCGAGGCGCCCCCTACCCTGTTCGATTACCTGCCCAAGGATGCCCTGCTGGTGATGGATGAGTCCCACGTGTCCGTGCCGCAGATCGGCGCCATGTACAAGGGCGACCGCTCACGCAAGGAAACGCTGGTGGAGTACGGCTTTCGCCTGCCCTCGGCGCTGGACAACCGGCCGCTGAAATTCGAGGAATGGGAAGCGCTGGCACCACAGATGATCTTTGTCTCGGCCACACCGGGCCCCTACGAGGAAAAGCATGCTGGCCAGGTGGTGGAGCAGGTGGTGCGCCCCACCGGCCTGGTGGACCCGCTGATCGAAGTGCGCCCGGCCACCACACAGGTGGACGATGTGCTCGGCGAGATCCGCGAGTGTGTGGGCCGCAACGAACGCGTGCTGATCACCGTGCTGACCAAGCGCATGGCGGAAGACCTGACCGAGTTCCTGCAGGAACACGATGTGCGGGTGCGTTATCTGCACTCCGATGTCGATACCGTGGAACGGGTCGAACTGATCCGCGATCTGCGACTGGGTAAATTCGATGTGCTGGTGGGTATCAACCTGCTGCGCGAGGGTCTGGACATGCCTGAGGTCGCGCTGGTGGCGATCTTCGACGCCGACAAGGAAGGCTTTCTGCGAGCCGAGCGCTCACTGATCCAGACCATTGGCCGTGCTGCGCGGAACCTGAATGGCCGTGCCGTGCTGTATGCCGACACCATCACCAAGTCGATGGCCAGGGCCATTGATGAAACCGAACGCCGGCGCGCCAAGCAGATCGCCTTCAATGAAGAGCATGGCATTGTGCCGACTGCGCTCAACAAGCGCGTGCGCGATATCATCGAGGACACCTACAGCACCGGCACGGGCGGCAAGCGCGGCCGTGGGCGCAAGCAGGCGGTGGCGGAAGACGCGGCGGAGTATACCCTGCCCACCGATCCGGCCCAGGCGGCCAAAGACATCGCGGCACTGGAAGCGAAGATGCTGGAGCACGCACGCAATCTGGAATTCGAACAGGCCGCGCAATTGCGCGACCAGATCGAAAAGATTCGCGAAGCCGGATTTATTGCCTAGGGAACCCCTGAGTCCGGACTCGCACGGCGGCCCAGATCGAACGGCCCGACAATCACGCGACCCGAGTGCGCCAGGTGATAATCCAGGCGCGCCCGCCAGGCCTGGCCATAGCGGTAGAAAGGAATCGTCGGGTACAGGTGATGCACCAGATGATAGTTCTGGTACATCAGCACCGGCGTTTGCCACCACTCCTGCCCCATGCGCATCAGCGCCGTGGTGTTGGGGTCGGTGTCCTGGCGCGTATTGTGCGGGTAATGCGGCAACACCATGAACACCAGACACATCAGGAAAAACGCCAGGTAAGTTGGAATCAGCCACAGCATCAGCATGTAGTACGGCTGCCACAACAGCAGCCCGCCAAACACCACACCGGCCACGGCCAGTTCACGCCAGACTTCGCGGGTGCTGATCCCCGGAATCTGCTGCGGGTCACGCAGAAAATTGACCAGATACACGAACGGCCAGACGCCCCACAGCGGCATGTGCTTCAGGCTGCTGGCCATCCACAGATCCGGGTCACGCTCCTCATTGGTAAAGCGGTGATGGCGCATGTGCATCAGCCGGAACAACTTGCCCTTGCCAAACGGCAACGCCAGAAACGTCGCGGCGCCCAGAATGAAATCGTTCAGCCGACCATTGCGCGCGGCACAGCGGTGAATCGCTTCATGGGCCGGAGTGAACAAGGCGTAACCGGCCACCGTATTCACCAGCATGCCCAGCCACATGGGCCAGAGTTCAAGAATCACCAGCGTCCAGCTCAGGGCAATCAGGGCAAAGGAAGCCACCAGAATGCACAGCGTCGGCCAGGCGATCAGCGGTGTGACCCGCAGGCGGGCCAGCTCACGGGAAGTCGTCATGTGCCCTGCTCCTCACAGATGCGCCGGATGATCGGCGTCCGGTTGAATGACATCGTGCTCCGCATCGCCGAACAGACTGGCCAGCAAGGCCCGTTGCACAGCACGGCCGCGATGCTGTTGCCAGCGGTTCAGGCCCGGCACCAGGCGCTGGGCGCTGTAGAACACGAACCGGGGCAACAGCGTGACAGCGGGGAACCAGCCGGATACCCGCGCTGGCAAGCCCAGTGACGCCATCTGCCCACGGCTGAGAAAGTAGCCACTCATGCTCAGATGCAGGTGATACGCCAGGCGCCGTCGCAGCGTCTGCAAGCGCGGGTAATGGCGCTCCAGCGGCTCCCGCGACAGCGCATGCCCCAACTCCTTGCTGGTCCAGTCCGCCATGCTCTGGGTCATCAACCCGTGGTGCAGCAGCACACTGGCCTCGGATTCCCGCAGGCGTATCCAGCGCTCATCAACGCCCATCAACCAGCAAGCGTAGCTCCACAACTGCATCACACCCCGGGATTCGCGGCGGGTGACCGGGATACCGATCTTGCGCAGGCCCAGCAGCATCACCACGCTGAAGCCCAGATAGGTGCACACCATGTCCATCTGGTTCAGCGGCAACCCCCAGTGCGCGTGATCCCAGTCCTTGCTGCGTGCCAGATGCCGGCGCACCAGGCTGTGCACCCGGCGCACATGCAGGGTGGTGGCAAAGCCGGGGCCGAAGCGCTCCAGCCCGCCCGCCGTGGTGCAATCCATCCACCATTTGCCGGTTTCCGCCAGACGGCGTGCCGTACCGGTATTCAGTGCGCCGGTCTGCACCAGGCTCTGGTTGAAACCGGACAGCAGATAGCCGCCCATCAGTGACAGGTCACGCAGCACATAAGGCGCCGCTGCACCCACCCGCTGGATGAACACCACGCCGTCTTCGATCGCTTCGCGATCCACCCACGCTGGCGTGCGCTCCACCGACTTGAAAAAGGTCAGCAGCGGTGCCGGGGCGTCTGCGGGAACCCCCTCAGCCAACGCCTGATCGAACAGCGCCTTGGCGGCACGTGGCCCTTCCGGCCAGGTGAACATCCACTCCACCAGAGCATCCATGGCCGGGTCACCTTCCCAGGTGGCGTCACACACGGCGGCAAACTCTTCCCGCGAGGGCGCCTGGTCACGGCCCAACAGCTTGCGTAGCCAGAACGGCGTGGGCGCCTGGGTCTTCTCGAATGGCCGGGCACGCCCCGGTGCGGGTCGGGCGGTCTCGGTGGTTTGCATCATCGGTTGCATCGACAAACTCCTGCCTGCGACGGCGAAACATCAGCCTGCACCTTATTGCCAGTATTTACTGATATTCAACTGACGTTCAGCCGAATCCGAGCCCGGGGTTGACCAGGATGATCATAAATATCAGTATTTACTGATGAGAAAGCGACCGCAGCAGAAGCGTTCCCAGGCACTGGTAGACAAGCTGATCGATGCCACAGCGGTGGTGATCGTCGAGCGCGGGCTCACCTTCACCACCACGAACCACATTGCCGAGCAGGCCAATGCGGACATCGCGTCGCTGTATCAGTACTTCGAGAACAAGGAGGATTTGATCGAGGAGCTGCTCAAGCGTCTGTCGTCAGAGATGATCGACATCGCCAACGGCTACTTCAGCAGTATCAGCATGTACGACGCCAGCCCCGCAGAGCTGATCCGCGGCGCCCTGACACTGGGGCTGAATATCGCACGGCAGAAACCCGTTGTGCTGGAGCTGGCCCAGCACCCCGGGGTGTTCTTCAGCAGCCACGGCGTGCTGCGACTGGAAAACTACTTGCAGGAAGTGGCCACCGCCTATTTCACGCACCACTTTCGCAGTTACCCGATCAGCGATCTGCACACGCGGCTGCACATCGTCAGCCGCAGTGCCATCACCCTGCTGGCGCGGCATCTGGCGGAACAGACACCGATGATCACCGACCAGGCACTGATCGAGGCGATGGTGGCCCTGTACGGGCCTTATTTTGAGGTCGCCCAGATTGAGGTCGCCCAGACGGCCTAATGCAGCGCCGCGCGCGGTGCTTCGCCGTCGTCGCGACGCAACGGCTCTACCGTGTCCTGCGGTACATCATGCACCGCCGGGGCATAGCCCACGACGTAACGGCGCAGAAGCTGGCGCATGGCCGCTTCGTCACCGACTTCCAGGGCAATGCGGAACTGGTCCAGAGCCTTCTCGATGACTTTCCAGGGGTGCGCTTCCTCGCGCGCCTGCATAATCATCGGATGGCGTGTGCCGACACCGTCGTCGCCGAACAGCAATTCCTCATAAAGCTTTTCGCCCGGGCGCAAACCGCTGTAGTGGATCTCGATATCACCCATCGGGTTCTGCTCGTCACGCACCGAGTAACCCATCAGATGCACCATGGCGGTGGCCAGATCATGAATGCGCACCGGCTCGCCCATATCGAGCACGAACACCTCACCGCCTTCGGCCATGGAGCCCGCCTGGATCACCAGTTGCGAGGCTTCCGGGATGGTCATGAAGTAGCGGGTGACTTCCGGGTGGGTCACCGTGACCGGCCCACCCTGGCGAATCTGCTCACGGAACAGCGGCACCATCGAGCCCGATGAGCCCAGCACATTGCCAAAACGCACCATTGAAAACACCGTGTTGCTGCCGCGCAGTGCCATGCCCTGCAGGATCAGTTCGGCAAAACGCTTGGTCGCCCCCATCACATTGGTGGGGCGCACGGCCTTGTCGGTGGACACCAGGATAAAGCGCTCCACACCCGCGCTCTCTGCCGCTTCCGCCGCCGCGAAGGTGCCGATGATATTGTTGCGCACCCCTGCTGACGGGTTCATTTCCACAATCGGCACATGTTTGTAGGCCGCCGCGTGATACAGGGTATGGATGCCGTAACGACGGCAGATGCCTTCCAGCAGCCCCCGGGCCACCACCGACCCCAGCACCGCAACGATCTCGATATTCCGTTCGGCCGCCAGCTCAGCCAGCTCACGCTCCATGGTGTAGAGGCCGAACTCGTTATGCTCCACCAGCACCAGACGGCCAGGGTTGAGCTGAATGATCTGCCGACACAGCTCACTGCCGATGGAGCCGCCCGCACCCGTTACCAGCACGTTGCGGCCGGTGATGCAGGCGCCCAGCAGATTGCCCTGCGGTGGCACCGGATCGCGGCCCAGCAGGTCCTCGATAGCAACATCGCGAATCTGCTCGATACTGGCCTTGCCAGACACGATGTCACACATCGCGGGCACCGACTTCACCTTGACGGGCAGTTTCTCCAGAAAGGTAATCACCCGCAGGCGCTGGGCGCGCGTGGCCGAGGGCATGGCCAGCAATACGGTATCGACCTTGCCCTGCCTGACGTACTGACCCAGCCCCTGACGATTCAGCACCGGCAAGCCCTGAATCAGGCTGCCCTGCGCCTCGCGCTGGTCATCCACAAAAGCCACCGGCGCATACTGACGGCCGTTGGACAATGCTATCGCCAGCTGGATACCGGAGGTTCCGGCGCCGAAGATGGCCACCCGCTCGGGACGCTCGCGCATATGCAGCGCCCAGAACAGGTAACGGCGCACCAGGAAGCGACTGGCACCCAGCCAGAGCATGCCGAATACGGCATAGATAATGAATACAGACCGGGGCGTGCCCTCCAGCCCGAGCAGGCTGCCGGAGGCCGCCAGCACCACGGCGGCCATGGTCATCCCGATAAAGATCGCGATCGCCGCCTCACCGCCGAGATAACGCACCACAGCGCGATACAGGCCGGAAACATACAGGAACGGGATGGTCAGCAGTGGCGCCATCAGGACCAGCCAGGGCTGGGCGATGGTCGGGAGAGGGTCGCCCACGCGCACGGCGTAAGCCAGCACAAACACCAGCGGCAACACCGCCAGGTCTGCGAACACCATGAGAAGCTGTTTGATGAAACGTGGCAGGCCAATCAGCCAGTGGTGATAACGCTCGAACTGCTCCATAGGTAGCAGATGCCTCCGTGCACACAGGTTGTCGCCGCAAGGCGTCACAACCCGAGAAGAGTGTCACTGTATGACTGAGAAGTCAATCACACAACCTTCACACCCAGATCCATTACCCCGACTACTGGACCCCCTTTTAACCAGCCGGTTGCAGGTTACAGGGGGTCTTTTACGCATTCATGACAGGGTTCCGGCGTGGCCTGTGAACGGAACCACACCGGCGCCCTTGCCACTGTCATCAACCCAGCAAGCGGTGCTCCCGGAAGACCGCCAGCACCTGCTCGGCAGCCTCGTCCAGGGTCGCCGGCAACGATGACACCAGCACTTCGCGCTCGCCGCAGCGCAGTTGCAGGCGGCGATCTTCCGCCGAGTCGTCGGCCACGATCACCACCAGCCCGGCGGCCAGCAGCACGTCTGCATCGGCCTGGCGGGCCACCACCGGCAGCGCACCGGCAGCAAACAGCACACGCTCCACCCGCGCAGCGAGTGCTGCAACATCCGGGCCACCCAGGGTGACCTGCACCGGTTGCTGGCCCAGACGCCGGGCGCGCGCCTCGGCGGTCACTTCCGGCAGCTGTTCGGTGGCGCTCAACGGCTCCGCAACGTCGTCCACCATGCCGGCCCCTACCGTCACGTTGGTCAGCCGGTCGATCACGATCAGGCTGCCGGTGGCGCGGCACTCGCGGTAACGGTCAAACGCCACCGGGCGGGTCAGTTGCAGGCGGCATAGAGCAATACCATTCAGGGCCAGACCGTCTGCCTGGCCCTTTTCCAGCGTATTCACGTCGATCTG
>PNLU01000114.1 GCA_013823245.1 Alcanivorax sp. | reverse complement strand
CGGGGGGCGGGTAAAGGGTTTCTGGACCTTCGAGAGGCATGGATGCCGAACGAGAGCTTACAGGGGTGAGACAAGCGTCTTGCGGCGCATGCGTCGCGCGCAGTCGAACGCACGCCATCTGTGATGGCGGGCCGGGCCCGCAGGGTACTTGCAGCGTGTCCAGAAACCCTTTACCCGCCCCCCGAGGGCCACAACCACCACAAAACAAAGAATGGAAAACCCTTACTTCTTACCAAACCGGGGCTGAAAGAAAACACCTTCGGCAGCGACCGTCTGCGTGTCACCGTCGAAAATAGCGCCTTCGATAAACATCTTGCGCCCGTCGATCTCGCGGATGTGCGCCGTACAACGCAGCGGGGTTTCGATGGGCGTAGCCGCCATGTAGCGGATATTCAGCGTGCCGGTGACACCAATCTTGAAGGCTGCATGCATCGCGCGCGACAGCACCGCATCGAGAATCCACGCGATGACACCGCCATGCACCCGCCCCGGCGGCCCCTGGTAATGCAGCCCCAGACAGATTTCGCCCTCGACGCCGTCCTGGCTTTCGTTGCGCCACACCAGTTGCGGCGCAATCGGATTGGACAGACCGCCCACCGGATCGAAATCCATCATGTCGAAAATATCGCGCGACGTTGCCTTGCCACTGAACATGCGCCGGTTGGCATCGCGCGTGTCACGGCGTTCAGGCGTGCCCACCTGCTGCACCAGCGATTCCAGCACGCCCGCCCAGTCTTCCAGCGCAGACTGGTCGGCTTCCGCACGAATCAGACGCTCGGACAGCTGCTGCATGGCTGCCGCGATGCGGCGGCGAGCGATAAAGTCAGCGGGCACCTCACCCTTGTGCGCCGCAATCAGCTCGAACGGGCCGAAGGTTTTTTCCTGTTCGGTTGTACTCATTATGTTGTGCTCTTTTTTCAGCCCACCCACTTGCGGGCATTCTGGAACATACGCAGCCACGGGCCGTCTTCGAAGCCGCGCCAGTCATCCGGGTACCAGCTGTTCTGCACCACGCGGAATACGCGCTCCGGGTGGGGCATCATGATGGTCACGCGACCATCGCTGTTGGTGAAGCCGGTGACGCCCTGGGGCGAGCCGTTCGGGTTGGCCGGGTACTGTTCGGTGGGGTTGCCCAGGCCGTCAACAAATCGCGCCGCCAGCAGGCGTTGCTCGACGCAGCGCGCCAGGCTGTCGTCGCTGATTTCGGCCTGGCCTTCGCCGTGGGCCACGGCGATCGGAATGCGCGTGCCCGCCATGCCCTCAAAGAAGATCGACGGTGACGGCGTGATTTCCACCAGGGCGGTGCGGGCCTCGAACTGCTCGCTCTGGTTGCGCACAAAGCGCGGCCAGTGTTCGGTGCCGGGGATCAGGCTCTTCAGGGCCGACAGCATCTGGCAGCCGTTGCACACACCCAGGGCGAAGGTGTCTTCGCGGAAGAAGAAGCGGTTGAAGGCATCGCGCAGGGCGTCGTTGTAGAGGATCGTCTTGGCCCAGCCTTCGCCGGCGCCCAGTACGTCGCCGTAAGAGAAACCGCCGCACGCCACCAGGCCACGGAAGTCTTCCAGCTGAACGCGACCGGCGAGCAGATCGCTCATGTGCACGTCGATGGCGCTGAAACCGGCGCGGTCAAACGCGGCGGCCATTTCCATCTGGCCGTTAACGCCCTGCTCGCGCAGGATCGCCACGCGCGGGCGCTCGCCCTTGGCGATCATCGGTGCGGCGGGGTTATCGGTCATATCGAAAGTCAGGCGCACGTTCAGGCCCGGGTCGATATTGCGCGGGATGGCGTCGAATTCCTGGCGCGCGCAGGACGGATTGTCGCGCAGGGCCTGCATGCGGTAGCTGGTTTCTGCCCAGGTGCGGTGCAGTTCGCGGCGCGGGCCTTCCAGCAGGATGGCGCCGCCCAGACGAATGCGCAGCACGTCGTCGGCGTTCGGTTCGCCAATGCGATGCACGCATTCGCCCAGACCGGCTTCGGCGTACTCGGCAATCACATGGTCGGCCAGGTCGGCACGCACCTGCACCACGGCACCGGCTTCTTCGGCGAACAGGGCTTCCAGCGCTTCATTGTGATCCCCGGCCACGTGGTCGAGCACCAGGTCCACACCGGTGCGGCCGGCAAAGGCCATTTCCAGGACGCTGACCAGCAGGCCGCCGTCGGAGCGGTCGTGATAAGCCAGCAGTGCGTCTTCCGCCAGCAGTTTCTGGGTGGTTTCAAAGAAGCGTTTCAGGCGGCGCGGGTCATCGATATCCGGCGCCACGTCACCAACCTTGCCGAACACCTGGGCCAGTGCAGAACCGGCCAGGCGGTTCTGGCCACAACCCAGATCCAGCAGCAGCAGAACGGTGTCCGGCTCGCTGCGCAGTTGCGGGGTCACGGTCTTGCGGATATCGCTGACCGGGGCAAACGCCGAAACCACCAGCGACAACGGCGCAGTGACTTTCTTGTCCAGGCCCTTGTCACGCCACACGGTGCGCATGGACAACGAATCCTTGCCCACCGGTATGTTGATGCCCAGCGCGGGGCACAATTCCATGCCCACCGCCTGCACGGTGTCGAACAGGTTCTGGTCCTCGCCCGGATGCCCGGCAGCGGCCATCCAGTTGGCGGACAGGCTGATCTGGCCGATATCGCCAATCAGGGTGCCGGCAATATTGGTCAGTGCCTCGGCCACGGCCATACGCCCGGAGGCCGCTGCATCCACCAGCGCCATCGGGGTGCGTTCGCCCATGCTCATGGCTTCGCCGGTGTAATGATCGTAACCGGCGGCGGTCACCGCGCAATCCGCCACAGGCACCTGCCACGGCCCCACCATCTGGTCGCGATGGACCAGACCGGTGATGCTGCGGTCGCCAATGGTAATCAGGAAGGTCTTGGCGGCCACGGCGGGCAGACTCAACACGCGCTGGATAGCATCGCGCAGTTCGATACCTTCCACATCGAAAGACTGACGCTCGAAATCGGCGCGGTCGAATTCGCGCTGCATTTTCGGCGGCTTGCCGAACAGCACGTCCATGGGCAGGTCCACAGGCGCTTCATTGAAGTGGCTGTCGTCGACGCGCAGGTGTTCCTCTTCGGTGGCCTCACCCAGCACGGCAAACGGGGCGCGCTCGCGTTCGCACAGGGCGGCGAAGCGCTCCAGATCCTGCGGCAGCACGGCCAGAACGTAACGTTCCTGGGCTTCGTTGCACCAGATTTCCACCGGGCTCATGCCTGGCTCGTCGCAGGGGATGTCGCGTAGTTGCAGCAGGGCGCCGCGATCCGCGTCGTGCACCAGCTCCGGCAGCGCGTTGGACAGGCCGCCCGCGCCAACATCGTGTACCGAGACAATCGGATTGCGCTCACCCAGCGCCCAGCATCGGTCGATCACTTCCTGGCAACGTCGTTCGATTTCCGGGTTATCCCGCTGCACGGAGGCAAAATCGAGATCCTCGGCGCTCTCGCCGGACGCCATGGATGACGCCGCGCCGCCCCCCAGGCCGATCAGCAGGGCCGGGCCGCCCAGCACAATGATCTTCGCCCCGGCAGGAATCGGTTCTTTCTGAACGTGGCCGTCACGCACGCTGCCCAGGCCGCCGGCAATCATGATCGGCTTGTGGTAGCCACGCATTTCATCACCGGCCACACCCGGCGCTTCGATTTCCAGGGTGCGGAAATAGCCGCACAGGTTCGGGCGCCCGAATTCGTTGTTGAAGGCCGCGCCACCAATCGGCCCTTCCAGCATGATGTCCAGTGCGGAGGCGATGCGCTCCGGCTTGCCGTAATCGCCTTCCCAGGGCTGTTCGAAGCCCGGGATTTTCAGGTTGGATACCGAGAAACCGGTCAGGCCGGCTTTCGGTTTGCCGCCCCGGCCGGTGGCGCCTTCGTCACGAATTTCGCCGCCAGCCCCGGTCGCCGCGCCCGGATGCGGCGCTATGGCGGTGGGATGGTTGTGGGTTTCCACTTTCATCAGGATGTGCACCGGCTCTTCCACCGCGCGGTATTCACCGCTATCCGGGTCCGGGAAGAAGCGGCTGGCCTCGTGGCCACGCATGACGGCGGCATTGTCCTTGTAGGCCGACAACACCTGGCCCGGGTGCTTCTGGAACGTGTTGCGGATCATGCCAAACAGGCTGTGCGACTGGGCCTCACCATCAATGGTCCAGTCGGCGTTGAAGATCTTGTGGCGGCAATGCTCGGAGTTCGCCTGGGCGAACATCATCAGCTCCGCATCGCTGGGATTGCGGCCCAGGCGGGTGAACTGCGCCACCAGATAGTCGATCTCGTCTTCGGCCAGCGCCAGTCCCAGATCGCTGTTGGCCGCCTCCAGTGCTTCGCGACCGCCACCCAGAATGTCCACCCGGCTCAGAGGGCGCGGCGACTGGTGGCTAAACAGGCAAGAGGCGCTGTCCAGATCATCCAGCACGGCCTGGGTCATGCGGTCATGCAGGGCCGCACGTACCGCCGCCAGGGTCTCCGCGCTGTCGTCACAGACCACCCGGTACTCGATGCCCCGCTCCACACGGCGCACCTGCTGCAAGCCCGCGTTATGGCAGATATCCGTGGCTTTCGACGACCAGGGCGAGATGGTGCCGGGACGTGGCACCACCAGGAACAGGCGCCCGTCCGGCAGGCTCACGGTGCCCGAAGGCCCGTAGCTCAGCAGCTTTTCCAGCACCGCCTGGGCCTGGTTATCCAGGGTGCCTTCCACCTCGGCGAAGTGCACGAAACGCGCGCCCAACGAGGTCACACCAGGCAGGGACTGCTGCAGTTTTTCCAGACGGAACGCAGACAGCGCGGAGGAACCGGGAAGTATCAGCATGAGACGCCTTTTATTTCAGCTGTTGCCGGGAGGAACTGGGGGAGGCGCAATGATACGGGATTTACCCGCTGATGGCAGCCGCCTTCACCCTTGCACCCCCCTTGTAAGGCACTCACCGCAGACCCCGGCGGCAACCTCAGCCGCTATTCCGAGGGCTCGCCCCCGGCATCAGGCTGAAAATCGCATAGGTGTTACCTATCGACACAATTGTCGGACAAATACGGGTGAAATCCACCTTTTTGCCTGCTAGAGTCCGCGCCGAACTCGTGATACACATCACATAAGGCAGTGTGATTTCAGAGTTCAGCGGTCGGAAGCGGCAGTACCGGCCTGTCACAGACATGATGACAGAGCAACGGACCAGGATATGAGCGCACTGATACGGCAATTGAAATACCTGCTGATCCCGGCAGCCTTGCTGGGCACCGTAGCCATCACCACCGCCATGCAGCCCACACCGGGGCCGCTGGAACAGGTGCTGGCCCGCGGCGAACTGGTGGTGGCCACCCGCACTGCCCCTACCACCTATTACCTCGATCAGTACGGCGAGACCGGCCTCGATTTCGAGCTGGTGTCCGGCTTTGCCAACGAACTGGGCGTCGCCCTGCGCGTGATCGAAGCCGACACCCTGGACGAGCTCTTTGCCCTGGTGCGCAGCGGCCGGGCCGACCTGGCCGCCGCTGGCTTGTCCATTACCCCCCTGCGCTCCCGTCACTTCGACTTCTCCACCGCTTACCAGACCGTGGACGAGCGCGTGATCTACCGCCTTGGCGGCGCCCGTCCCCGGGATATCGCCGACCTGGCCGAGCTGCGCGGTGTCGTGCTGGCAGGCAGCAGCCACACCGAACGACTGGAATTGCTGGCCGAGGAGGTCGGTGACCTGGACGTGGTCGCACTGGAGGGCGCCAGCGTGGAGCGCCTGCTGACCCTGGTGGATGAGGGTCACTTCGACTACACCCTGGTGGATTCCAACGCTTACGCCATCCACCGGGCCCTGTTCCCGGAACTGATTGCAGCCTTTGATGCGGGCCAGGCCCAACTGGGCTGGGCCTTCCGCCGCGATGGCAATGGCCAGCTGCGTCATGCGGCCCAACGTTACCTGACCCGGGCCAAGGCCAACGGCACCGTGGCCCGTCTGGAGCAGCGCTTCTACAGCCATGAAGAGCACTTCAACCTGTACGCTGCGCGTTCCTTTATCCAGCATCTGGACTCGCGTCTGCCGCAATACACCCAGGCCTTTATCGAGGCCGGGGAAGCCACGGGCTTCGACTGGCGCCTGCTGGCTGCACTGGGCTATCAGGAATCCATGTGGGACGCCGACGCGGTATCACCCACCGGCGTGCGCGGCCTGATGATGTTGACGCAGCGCACCGCGCTGGAAATGGGCGTGGCAGACCGCACCGACCCCTATGAGAGCATCCAGGCGGGTGCGGCGTATCTGCGCAAGATCTACGATCGCATCCCCGAACGCATCCCCGAGCCAGACCGCACCTGGTTTGCGCTGGCGGCCTACAATGCCGGCTTCGGCCACATGGAAGATGCCCGCGTGCTGACCCAGCGCAAGGGCGGCAATCCGGATTCCTGGGAAGACGTGCAGCAGCACATGCCGAAGCTGCGCCAGGCACACTACTACCAGCACGCCCGCCACGGCTACGCCAGCGGCGGCGGCCAAGCCGTCATCTACGTGCGTGCGATTCGCGGCTATTACGACACCCTGGTCTGGGCGGGCACCTCCGAGCGCCACACCCGGATGATGCTGGCGATGGTGGACTGAACCGTCTAGCCACGCTTGCGTGCAAAGAAGCCGCGCAGCAGCGCGGCACTGTCGTCCGCCAGCACGCCGCCCGTCACCGCCACCCGATGATTGTAGAAAGTCTGTTCCGGCAGCCGCAGCTGGCTGACGCAGGTGCCAGCACGCGGCTCGGTGGCGCCATACACCAGCCGGGCAATACGCGCATGCATCAGCGCACCAAAGCACATGGTGCAGGGCTCGATGGTGACGTACAGGGTCGCCCCGGTCAGACGATAGTTGCCCAACCGTGCCGCAGCATCCCGCATCGCCACCACCTCTGCATGCGCGGTGGGGTCATGCCCGCTGATGGGCTGGTTCCAGCCCTCACCGATCACCTCGCCGTCGCGCACCACCAGTGCCCCCACCGGCACCTCGCCCAGCTCGGCACCCCGGACGGCCAGCGCCAGCGCCTGGCGCATCCAGTGTTCGTCAGTGGCTGAATCGATCTCGTGTCCGGTGGCCATGGGCGCTCCTGATGCCAGCCGCAAAGTGTAGGCAAGCGCACCCCACATCGCCAGCGGGGATGCGGTAAACTGCGCCATCGCATCACCATCGACCAGGAGCTTACGGCATGACCTCACCGACCCTCGGCACTCCGCTGTCCCCCACTGCCACCCGCGTACTGCTGCTGGGCAGTGGCGAGCTCGGCAAGGAAGTGGTGATTGCCCTGCAACGGCTGGGCTGCGAGGTGATTGCCGTGGACCGCTACACCAACGCCCCGGCCATGCAGGTGGCCCACCGCAGCCATGTGATCAGCATGCTCGACGGTGCCGCCCTGCGAAGTGTGGTGGAGCAGGAGCAGCCACACCTGATCGTGCCGGAAATCGAAGCCATTGCCACCGACACCCTGATTGCTCTGGAGCAGGAGGGATATCACGTGGTGCCCACCGCCCGGGCGGCACGGCTGACCATGAACCGGGAAGGCATTCGTCGCCTGGCCGCCGAGGAGCTGGGTCTGAGCACCTCCCCGTATCGTTTTGCCGAAACCGAAGCGGAGTACCGTGCTGCTGTGGCAGAGGTCGGTATGCCCTGCGTGGTCAAGCCGGTCATGTCCTCCTCTGGCAAGGGGCAAAGTACCGTAAAAACCGAAGCCGACATCGCCGCGGCCTGGGACTATGCGCAGTCCGGTGGCCGCGCCGGCAAGGGCCGTGTGATTGTCGAAGGCTTTGTTGATTTCGATTACGAGATCACACTGCTGACGGTGCGCCACATTGATGGCACCACCTTCTGCGCGCCCATCGGTCACCGCCAGGAAAAAGGCGACTACCGCGAATCCTGGCAGCCACAACCCATGTCTGATACCGCGTTGGCGGAAGCTGAAAAGATCGCAGGTGCAGTCACCGAGGCACTGGGCGGCCACGGCCTGTTCGGTGTCGAACTTTTCGTCAAAGGCGATACGGTTTATTTCAGTGAAGTGTCTCCGCGCCCGCACGACACCGGCATGGTCACGCTGATTTCCCAGAACCTGTCCGAATTCGAACTGCATGCGCGGGCCATTCTCGGCCTGCCGATTCCGGTGATTCGCCAGTATGGCCCGAGTGCCTCGGCGGTCTTGCTGGTGGCGGGCGATTCCGACCGGATGCAGTACGGCAACCTGGCCGCAGCCCTGGCAGAACCGGACACCGACCTGCGCCTGTTCGGCAAACCGGAAGTACGCGGCGAGCGCCGCCTGGGCGTGGCCCTGGCCCGTGCCGACAGCATTGATGAAGCGATCCAGAAAGCGCTGCGCAGCGCCCACTCCATTGAGGTCACCTTCTGATGAGACTGAATGATACCCACAGCAAAGTCATCGGTTATCTGCTCTGGCTGTTCGGCTTCCTGGGCGCGCACCGGTTTTATTACGGCAAGCCGATTACCGGCACCATCTGGTTCTTTACGTTCGGGCTTTTCCTTATTGGCTGGATTATCGATCTGTTCCTGATTCCGTCCATGGATCGGCAGGCAGATCGCCGCTTCCAGAGCGGGCAGATTCACTACAGCCTGACCTGGATACTGCTGACCTTTCTCGGCATTTTCGGCATCCACCGCATGTACATGGGCAAATGGGTCACCGGCATCCTTTATCTGCTGACCCTCGGCCTGCTGGGTCTGGGTTACCTGTATGACCTGTGGACGCTGAACAGTCAGATTTCGGAGCGCAACCGCATTCTTTCCCGGCGCAGCTACTGAGCCGGAGAGCCGTGACTCTGCAGACGCCCGTTCTCTACACTGAAGCGATCCAGCGGGCGCAGCATGTGAAAGGCGCGGTTGTGCTCGCGGCTGTGGCGTTTCAGGCCTTCCATGGCGCCGTGGAAATTATCCAGTAACGGGCCCAGCGGATGGGTGTCCTGATTCAGCACCGTGAAGAAGTCATCCCAGTGCATCGGGATCACCGTATGGGCGCCCGTCGTGAGCACCATTTCTTCGAAGTAACGTCGCTGATAATCGCTGGACTGGCGCCCGAGTGAGCCGGTGGACAGCAACGCGATATCCGCCATCTGTCCCTGCAGTTCGCCGCCGACAAAACCGGCGCTGCCCTGAATCAGCAGATTGCCCTGGGGATGCCGCAGCATCAGGGCATAACTCTGGCCCTCTTTCCATGCAGAAATCGGCGCCGGGGGTACCAGGGGTTCGTCAATGGTTTCACCGTGGCCGGTCAGGCGCGCC
>PNLU01000113.1 GCA_013823245.1 Alcanivorax sp. | reverse complement strand
GCGCGCCCTCCTCCAGTTGCACCTGAACGACGCGATCAACAGGGTCCGCCGACACCACGCCGCCCCCGGACATGGTGATGACCGCCATCATGCCCAGACCGATGTTCTTCATCACTGCTTTCATCTCTGCTTTCATGGCACAAAGCCTCTGGTTGTTTGTCTTGCCGGTCATGCCTGAGGGGGACACAACGGATCAGGTAAACATTCATGAAGGCTGAAGGCCCTCCCGCGGGGGTGGCGGCACACGGCGGCGCGGTGCCTGATCCGTTGCCAGCTCAATGTTGTGTTCCTCGCCGTCCTGCCAGTAAGTCAGGCGCGCCTTCTCCCCCGTCTCAGTCGCATTGACCAGTTCCAGGTAATGCATGGGCGAAGAAGGTGTCTCGCCATTGACCGACAGCAACAACGCCGCCGGTTGCAGGCCAGCGTCCGAGGCAGCGCCGGTCACTTCAGTTACCAGCAGGCCGTCCCTGTCGGGCAACGACAGCGCTGCACGCAGTTCATCGGTGACCGCACTGACCGTCACCCCCAGCGCGGTGACCAGTTCATCATCCAGCCCGCGATAATCGATCTCGGCTGCTGCATCAAGCACCTTGGGCGCCACATGGATGCTGGCCCCTGATCGCACCGCGAGCGCCAGCGCATCACTCGGGCGGCTGTCCACACGCACCGGTGTGTCCCGACCGGCCACCTCAAGCTCGAGCATGCCAAGGAAAGCGCCGCCCACCAGATCGTCCACAAACACCCGCTTCAGTGTGGCCTCCAGCGCGCCAAACACATTGCCAAACAGATCATGGGTCATGGGCCGTGGGAAGCGCTGGCCGCGCAAGCCCAGCGCAATAGCCTGGGCTTCGGCATGGCCGATAAAGATGGGGATCACCCGGTTGGCGCCGGGCTCGCGCAGCAGGACCACCGGCGAGCCGTCAAAGGCCATGCCCAGGGTAGCAATCTCAACCTCCACCAGCGCATCCGGGTCAATGTCACGCGGCGCCGCCTGCGCCGATGTCGCTGCCAGCAGCGTCAGGCAGCCCAGCAATACAAGCGTTTCCGGTATCCGTCTCATCACGGCACTCCCAGGGCACAAAAATCCATGGTCACCCTGACGCCACCGAATCACAAGTCAGACATCGAGGTCCCGCACCGGCCGTACTTCGATGCTGCCCACTCGCGCGGGCGGAATCCCCTCAGCGATGCGCACCGCATCCTCCAGGCTGTCGGCGTCCACCAGATAGAAGCCGGTGAGCTGCTCCTTGGTCTCCGCGAAGGGGCCGTCCATCACCGAGGTCTTGCCATCGCGAACCCTCACCGTGACCGCCGTGCTCACGGGTGACAGCGCCTCGGCGGCCACCATGGCGCCACTGGACGCGATCTTTTCCGCGTAGGCGAAGCACTCCGTATCCTCCGGACTGTCCGGCAAGCTGTGCAGTTGTGACTCATCCGCGTAGACCAGACACAGATATTTCATGGTGCTCCCCTCAAGGTTGTCTCAGGCGTTCAGTTCCTGAAGCCGGCGCTGCAAAAAGGCACGCTCGACATCCTGCCGCGACAGCGACAGCGCCTGCTCATAGGCCGTGCGCGCTTCCTGATAACGCCCTGAGCGGCGCAGCAGATCCGCGCGGGCCGCATGCGCCAGACTGTAATCCGTCAACTGTCCGCCAGCCAGTATTGCGTCTATCAATGCCAGCCCCTCGGCAGGACCATCTCGCATCGCCACCGCCACGGCGCGGTTCAGCGCCACCACGGGGGATGGCGATACTCGCATCAATACATCGTACAAGCCCGTGATCTGCGGCCAGTCCGTCGCCGATGCAGTGCGCGCTTCACCATGGACGGCGGCAATTGCCGCTTGCAGCGTATAAGGCCCGAAGCGCCTGGAGCGCAGCGCCTGCTCGGTCAGGGTACTGCCCTCTTCAATCAGGGTTGCGTCCCACAGGCTGCGGTCCTGATCTTCCAGCAGCACCGGCATGCCACCATGATCGGTGCGCGCCGCCCTGCGCGCCTCGTTCAGCAGCATCAGCGCCAGCAGGCCCGCCACCTCCGGCTCGGGCAGCAACTCATGCAACAGACGGCCCAGCCGGATCGCTTCGCTGGACAGATCGGTGCGCGTCAACGCCGCCCCGGCGCTGGCATAGTAGCCCTCGTTGAAGACCAGGTAGACCACTCGCAGCACGGCGTCCAGCCGTTCGGCCAGCTCACCCCGGGCGGGGACGGCATAGGGGATACCTGCATCGCGAATACGCTGCTTGGCACGCACAATGCGCTGCGCCAGCGTCGGCGTGCCCACCAGAAAGGCCCGGGCAATCTCCTCGGTGGTCAGGTCACACACCTCGCGCAGCGTCAACGCCACCTGGGCATCTTCCGGCAGGGCCGGATGGCAACAGGTAAAGATCAACCGCAGGCGATCATCCTCCACCGGGTCATCCAGATCCGGTCCGACTTCCTCGCCTTCCAGGCGGATCGCGAGTTCACGCAGCGACGCATCAAACCGCACCCGGCGGCGCAGGCGGTCAATCGCCTTGAAACGCCCGGCGGACACCAGCCAGGCCCGCGGCTTGTCCGGCACGCCATCGCGCGGCCACTGTTCCACCGCCGCGATAAAGGCATCCTGCAACGCCTCTTCCGCCAGATCGAAATCACCGAGCAGGCGAATCAGGGTTGCCAGGACACGCCGCGATTCAGCGCGGTAGACCCGGGCAATCATTTCTGAACAATCAGACCGATCCGTCAAGACGCCTTCTCTCCACGTGGCAGCGGGCGCACAGGGCGCACCTCCACCGTACCTCCATTGGCAAAGGGTACCCTGCTGGCCACACGAATGGCGTCGTTCAGATCACGGGCTTCAATCAGGAGGAACCCGGACAACGCCGCCGCCCCCGCCAGAAGTGGCCCGGGAATGACCTGATAGCCCTCTGGCGCGACACGTACCGAGGCGGTCGAGGCGGCTTCGTCGAGTGCCTCCGCCGCCAGAAAATGCTGCGAGGCACGCACCACATCATCACAGATCAGGTGCGCCACCTCGACCGCCCTGCGGCCGCATTCCGGTAACACGCAGGGCTGGCGCAGGGCACCGTATACAAGGCATAGATACTGCATGATCGCTCCAGATCGCTCCCGGGAACACCCGAGCCCGGTCTCTGGTCGCGCGGAGGGCGGCCTTCTTCGACACGCGGAGTACATTTTATGCACAGACAGCCTCCATTAACGGGTTTGTGAGCCTCCGGCCCATGTGATAGAAATCACATAAAGCAAAAAACGAAACGACTCTCCGGGGAAGCAGACATCATGACCTCCTCAGACCAGGCGGCTGCCGACGCGCAGACGCTGGCCACTGACGACATCCGGGGACCGGAAGGCCCGGCAACGCTGATCTTCATTCATGGCTGGTGCTGTCGGCGGGACTACTGGCAGCCGCAGATCGAGGCCCTGCGCGGCCTTTATCCGATGCGTGTGATCGACCTGCCGGGGCATGGCGCCAGCCCGGCCCGCAGCGCGCACAGCATCGGCTCACTGGCGGACACGCTGGTGCTGGCCCTGCGCGATCTGAACGGCCCGCTGGTACTGATCGGGCATTCCATGGGCGGAGCGGTCGCCCTGGAAACGGCCGCGCGGCTGGGTGCTCAGGCCCGGGGCGTCGTGCTGGTGGACAGTTTCGTGATCGACTATGGCGGCCTGGACGCCGCCACCCAGGACGCCATCCATGCGCCCTTCCGGGCCGATTTTGCCGCCGCCATGGCCGATCTGATCGACAACACCAGCACCGCCCTGACCCCCGAAGCCCTGAAGACGCGACTGAAACAGGAGATGGGCAGCAGCGATCCCGCATTGGCGCTGCCGCTGTGGGCCTCGCTGCTGGCCTGGCAGCCTGATGTCCTGGCCACGCTGACGTGCCCGATCCACGCCATCAATGGCAGCCTGATTCCGGACAGTGCCCGGCAGCGCTGCGCGCCATATGTCCACGAGACCGTAGTGCCGGGGACCGGCCACTTCCTGCAAATGGAGGTGCCGGACCAGGTCAACGCCACGCTGCGGGCGGTCCTGGCCGCCATGGCCCACGGAGATACCGCGTGAGCAGCCCGGCGCAGCGGCTGGCGCGGCAACAACCCCGGCTGCTGGACTCGCTGTACCGGGCCGCAGCGGAACCCGAGCACTGGCAGGCGGTGCTGCATCGCCTGGTGGATGTGCTGGATGCACGCTCGGCGCGGCTGCTGATCATGGATCGCAAGGCGGCCTCGGTGCAGACCGGGGTCGTTATCAACCACAGCGAGCACTATTACCGCCAGTACGTGGACCACTACGTCAACCTGTGTCCCTGGCGCCCGGAGCTGTCCCGCAAGCCAAATGGTCAGCTCTACAGCACCTACCTCGACTTCTCCTGCCGCCAGCCCGACTTCCTCAAGTCTGAGTTCTTCAATGAGTGGGCTCGGCCGCAGGGCATTCATCACGGGATGCTCGGCACGGTCTATCAGGACCCGGATTGCACCGTGCAGCTGTTGATCCAGCGTACCCGGGAGCCCGGCCATTTCACCGCCGAGGAAACCCGGGCCATGAACAGCCTGGTGCCGCATTTGCAGCATGTTTGCGCCTTGCGGCGTTTTTACGAGGACCAGCAGATCCGCTCCGGCGCCATCGCACGCTCTGCCGAGCATCTCGGCCGTCCCTTCCTGCTGCTGGATGACGCCCTGAAAGTGGTTTACGTGAGCCCGGCCGCCGAGACCCTGATCAGCACGAGCCCCGTGATGCACCTGCGACAGGACACCCTGCGCTGGTGCGACAGCACAGTACGACAGCATTTCCGCAGCGCCTGCGCGCAGGCTGCGCGGGCGCCGGAAGGCCACGCCACGCCCGCCGCGCCGCTGCGCACCCATTGTCCCACGCTGGGTGATCTGTGGGTCAGTATCCTGCCGGTCCACGGAGACGATGTGCCCTTGCTGTTCACCCCGCGCCGCGCCTTTGTTGCCGTCAGCCTGCAACCCATCGCTTCACGCCCACGGGTCTCGCGCGAATGCCTGCAGCAGCTGTTTGCGTTGACGCCAGCGGAAGCCGATGTGGCAGCGCGGCTGGCCGAAGGCCAGAAGATCGCGGACATCGCCGCCGCGAACTGCACCCGCGAAAGCACCGTGCGCACCCATCTCAAGCATCTGTTCCAGAAGACCGGCAGCCAGAGCCAGGCTGATCTGGTGCGCTGTGTGCTGACCAGCCCGGCGCTGCAACAACACCACTGATTCTCCCCCATATGGGGGACGACGACCGGCCGATCCCGGCCTAGCCTGAGGGCAGGAAGGTGATGGCAAAGTGCCATCTGGGCACCACAGGGATCAGCCATGACGACTCACACACTATCAAGGGAAGGGCAGATCAACTGGGCTGAGCTGGTCAGGCATCCGCGGCAACGCTCACGCCTGAACACCCTGTGCCGCCGGATGCTCGGGGATGATCCGCTCCAGCTGCGCGATGCCGCTGATTTCGTGTTGCGCGAACTGGCCCGCGACAACTGGGCACGCTGTCAGGACTTCCAGGGCAAGGCCAAGCCGGATACCTGGCTGTATCTGCTGACGGTTCAGCTGGTGCGGGAATACACACACATCCTGCAGCGTCCGGCCCCTCAGCCAGTTACGAGGCCTGCTGCTGGACCCCGGTAAGCGCCGTCAGGAAAGCCATACAGGCTTCCAGTTGCGCCCGGGTGATGAACTCATCCGGCTGATGGGCCTGACGAATACTGCCAGGACCGCATATCACCACCGGCAGACCAGCCTGCTGGAACTGCCCCGCTTCCGTGGCATACGCCACCTGCTCGGTGGGCCGCTCGCCCAGCAAGCGCTGGCACAGAGACAGCGCCGCACCGTTGTCACGATGAGCCAGCGGTGGCACCGTGGCGGTCAGCCGCTCGGTACGCACACTCACCTCCGCCAGCCCCTTGCCGAACTCCGCCACCAGTGCCCGGGCACGCGCTTCCACGCGAGCCAGCAACGGTTCGAACTGATCTGAAGGCAGGTGGCGGATTTCCCAATCGAAATGACATTCCGGCGCCATCACGTTGATGGCAATGCCGCCCTGAATACGCCCGACATGCAGTGTCGAGTGCGCAATATTGAACGCCTCATCAAGACGCCCCTCTGCGCGCAGATCCGCCATCACGTCTTCAATGGCCGTCACCAGACGCGCCGCCAGATGAATGGCGGACACCCCCTGATCAATCTGACTGGAGTGTGCCGCCTTGCCGGAGACCGTGGTGCGCAGGTTGGTGCTGCCCTTGTGCGCGACCACCGGCTGCATCAGCGTCGGTTCGCCCACGATCACCGCCGACGGACGCGGATGGCCGCTGAGCAGCCGCTCGATCATGCGCGGCGCCCCCAGGCAGCCGACTTCTTCGTCGTAGGACAACGCCAGATAGATCGGCCGCTGCAAACCGGCTTGCGCCCAGACCGGCACCATGGCCAGCGCACAGGCAATAAACCCTTTCATGTCGCAAGTACCGCGCCCGTGCAGCCGATCCTGTTCACCCGGCGTCAGGACAAACGGATCACTGTGCCAGTCCTGCCCTGCCACCGGCACCACATCGGTATGCCCGGACAACACCACACCGCCCGGCACCGCTGGGCCGATGCGCGCCAGCAGATTGGCCTTGCGGCCGTCATCGCTGGCAATGCGCTCGCAAGCCACACCCTGTGCCGCCAGCAACGACTCCACATACTCGATCAACGCCAGGTTGGAATCCCGCGATACCGTGGGAAAACCCACCAGCGTGGCCAGCTGCTCCTGCGCGGCGGCGGTATTCATTTCAGCGCACCAGTCCGTCGAGCGGCGATGAAGCACTGGCATAGGCCTTGCGCGGCATACGTCCGGCCAGAAAGGCCTCGCGCCCCGCTTCGATGGCTTTTTTCATGGCGCTGGCCATCAGCACCGGGTGCCGGGCATGGGCCACGGCCGAATTCATCAGCACGCCCTCGCAGCCCAGCTCCATCGCCAGCGCTGCATCACTGGCCGTGCCCACACCCGCATCCACAATAATCGGCACCTTCGCTTCTTCCAGAATGATGCGGATATTGTGCGGGTTGAGAATGCCCAGCCCGGAGCCGATCAGCGAGCCCAGCGGCATCACTGCCACGCAGCCCATTTCTTCGAAGCGTTTGGCCGCAATCGGATCATCATTGGTGTAGACCATCACCTTGAAGCCATCGGCCACCAGTTTCTCGGCCGCTTCCAGAGTAGCCGGCATGTCCGGATACAGGGTTTTCTGGTCGCCCAGCACTTCCAGCTTCACCAGATCGTGGCCATCGAGCAGCTCACGCGCCAGCTTGCAGGTGCGCACCGCGTCATCCGCCGTGTAGCACCCGGCGGTGTTTGGCAAGATCGTGTAGCGCTCCGGCGAGATAAAATCCAGCAGGTTCGGTTCGTTCGCGTCCTGGCCGATATTGGTGCGGCGAATCGCCACGGTCACGATTTCCGCACCGCTCATTTCAATGGCGGCCCGGGTTTCCTCGAAATCCTTGTACTTGCCGGTGCCGATCAGCAATCGGGACTGATAGGCCTTGCCAGCGATTTCGAAGGTATCTGCGGTCATGGTGTCTCCTGCGCCTGATGTCATCGATGATTTATCCACCACCAATGGCATGAACAATTTCAATCACGTCGCCGTCCTGCAAGGCATGGTCGGCGTGCTCACTTTTCGGAATGATGTCGCGGTTCACTTCCACCGCCAGCCGACGCCCGTGAATCTCCAGTTGCACCAGCAGATCACTGATGGTGCGTCCCTGAAAGTCCAGCGCGTCGCCGTTAACCTGAATCTGCATGGGCCACCTCGCTCCGCCTGCTTCACATTGCTTTATATAGGGCCCAGGCCAGCCATACCCAGCCAATGATCAGCGCAGTGCCACCCAGCGGCGTGATGGCGCCAAGCCAGCGCTGGCCCGACAGCACCAGCAAATAAAGACTGCCGCTGAACACCAGCATGCCAGCGAGCAGTATCCAGCCTGCCGTGACAACGCCCGCGGCCCCGAACTGCTTCGCCAACACGCCCACCAGCAGCAGCGCCAGGGCATGAAAGAAATGGTATTCGCTGGCCGTCGCCCAGGTCTCCAGCAACGAGGCCTCGACCCGTGCTTTCAGCCCATGGGCGCCAAAGGCACCGCACACCACCGCCAACGCGGCGTTGAGGGCACCCAATATCAACAAAGCTTTCATTGATGTGTTCCAACAGGTCTGTGCAGAAATGAAAAAGGCCGCTACGAGAACGGCCTTCAGTCTAACGTATTTACCCAGCCCCTTCAGGGCAAAGATGCGCGGACGCTCCGTGCACTACCGCACTTTCAGACCGCCATCGCGTTACGCAGTTTGCCGATGGCGGCGTTTTCCAGTTGGCGGATGCGCTCGGCGGACACGCCGTACTCGTTGGCCAGGTCCTGGAGCGTGGTCTTGTCGTCTGTCAGCCAGCGACGTTCGAGTATATCGCGGCTGCGGTCATCCAGGCTCTGCAGGGCCGAGCCGAGGCGGCGGCTGCTCTGCTGCTGCCAGTCGTCTTCGGCCAGAATGTCAGCTGGATCACCGCCTTCGGCCTGGAGGTACTGGGCCGGGGCGACGATGGCGTTGTCTTCGTCGTCGTCCATGGGGCCGTCAAAAGAGGCGTCGAACGCGGCCAGGCGGCCTTCCATTTCCTGCACGTCGCGCACGGACACGCCCAGGTCGTCGGCCACGCGCTGGCTTTCTTCAGGGGTCAGGCGGGCGAGGCGCTTCTTGGCGCCGCGCAGGTTGAAGAACAGTTTGCGCTGGGCCTTGGTGGTCGCGACCTTGACGATGCGCCAGTTGCGGAGCACGAATTCGTGAATCTCTGCCTTGATCCAGTGCACCGCGAAGCTGACGAGGCGCACGCCGACGGTGGGGTCGAAGCGGCGCACGGCTTTCATCAGGCCGACGTTGCCTTCCTGGATCAGGTCGCCCAGGGGCAGGCCGTAGCCGGTGTAGCTGCGGGCAATATGCACCACGAAGCGCAGGTGCGAGAGCACGAGGCTGCGGGCTGCATCAATGTCGTTGTCGAAGTAGAGCCGCTCTGCAAGGGCGCGTTCGTCTTCGGCGCTGAGTACGGGCACGGCGTTCACGGCCTGCATGTAGCTCTCGAGGCTGGCGCCGGGCACGTTCAGTTGCTGTTGCAGGGCATCAAACTTCTGCAGTTGCATGGTCATCTTTCCCGATCTCCTGTTGGAGTCTCCCGAACGGAGCGTCGATGATATTAGCACTCGATGCGTTGGAGTGCTAAGGGGGGATTTTGGTTCCCTCCATAGCCGGTGGCTATCGGGTTTTCGCGGGTGCAGGGGGGGGTTCCATTCTTTTGGGTTTTGG
>PNLU01000112.1 GCA_013823245.1 Alcanivorax sp. | reverse complement strand
GGGCATAGCGGGGGCGCAGCGTCAGGTCGGGGCGCAACAGCTGCCGGGCAATGTCCAGGGCGCGTGGGCCAGAAAGCCTCAGCACGCCGATACCACCACGGCCGGGGGCGGTGGCAATGGCGACAATGGTGTCCTGAGGTGCCTGGGTACCGGAGATCTGCATCGGCGCATTATGCCGAAGCGGGAAGGGTGAAGCGAGGATCAGGCAACGCCGCCACCGGCGCCCGAAGGGCGCCGGCGCGGGTCCGGGTCATTCGTTCTCGATGCGGCGGGTAATGACCCACTGCTGGGCAATCGAGAGAATGTTGTTGGTCAGCCAGTACAGCACCAGACCGGCCGGGAACCAGAGGAAGAAGACGGTGAAGATGATCGGCATCCACTTCATCACCTGGGCCTGGGTCGGGTCCGGCGGGGTCGGGTTCAGGCGCATCTGGAACCACATGGAGGCGCCCATCAGCAGCGGCAGGATGAACCACGGGTCCATGATCGACAGATCCTGGATCCAGCCGAAGAACGGGGCCTGGCGCAGCTCCACCGATTCCAGCAGCACATAATAGAGGGCGATGAACACCGGCATCTGCACCAGGATCGGCAAGCAGCCACCCAGCGGATTGATCTTCTCTTTCTGGTAGAGCTTCATCAGCTCCATGGACTGCTTCTGGCGATCGCTCTTGTGCTGTTCGCGGATGCGCTGCATCTCCGGCGCCACCTTGCGCATGCGCGCCATGGACCGGTAGCTGGTCGCCGACAGCTTGAAGAACACCAGCTTGATCAACAGAGTCAGCAGGATGATCGCGATACCCCAGTTACCCACGCCGAAACCGACATCGAACTGGTTACCGAACAGGGTGATCTGGCCGCTCTGCAGGAACACCAGCACAGCGAAGATGGGCTGGGCGATAAACCACAGCCAGCCATAATCCACGGTCATGTGCAGGCCGGGGCTGATGGCACGCAGGTTGTCCTGCAGTTTGGGGCCAGCGTAGAACTCGGCATAGAGCACACCTTCGCTGTTCGGTGCCACCGTGGTGGTGGGCGACACGAAGCGCAGGATGTACTCGTCCTGGCTGCGGCGGTACACGCTGCTGTAGGTGTGCCGCTCACCCGGATCCGGCACCCAGGCCGA
The DNA here is from genome assembly GCA_013823245.1 of Alcanivorax sp. Lineage (GTDB taxonomy): Bacteria > Pseudomonadota > Gammaproteobacteria > Pseudomonadales > Alcanivoracaceae > Isoalcanivorax. Next base: position 8,204 of record PNLU01000112.1, on the reverse strand, counting down.
CAGGAAGTAGTGCTGGATCATGGCCACCCATCCGCCTTCCTGGGTGGTGCGCAGGTTCTCGTCGCGCATGTTGGACAGGGTCAGCTTGTTGTAGGGCCGATCGCTGGTCCAGTAGGCTCCGCCCAGATAGGTGGGCATCGGAATAAAACCGGCACTCTGCTTGCCCGGGTCGGCGCTGCCGTCACGCTTGATCTGGCCGTACAGGGCACCCTGCCAGATATTGTCGGTGTTGTTGCGCACGATATGCGCTTTGCGAATCAGGTAGCTGCCACGTTCGAAGGTGAAGCGCTTGATGATCTCCGCGCCATCTTCCTGACGCAGATACAGATCAACATTGAGTTCCTGGTCATTCTCGCCCAGCCGGAATTCGGCGCGTTCGGCTTGCCAGGTAGGGCGACCTTCAGCGCTGTCGGTGCCGTTGGCGCCAATGATACCGCTCTGCGCGACGTAGGTCCGTGCAGTGGAACGTTCAAGCAGGATGAACGGCTGGTCCGGGGTGTCCACCTGACGCGGGTATTGCAGCAGGGCGATGCGGACAATGTCGCCGCCAAGGCGGTCGATTTCCAGCTCCATGACATCGGTGCGTACCGTCACGATGCGAGCGTCTGTGGCAGCAGGTGCTTCTTCGCGGGCTACCGGAATATCACCGGCGGCGGCGGCACGGGGCGCTTCATCCACTGAGGGGATGGCATCATCACCGTTAGCGGCCTGATCGCCATTGCCATTGCCGGCGTTAGCATCGGCCAGATCCTGTTCCCCCGGGAAAACACTGTCTGCATCGCGGGTAACGGTGGTCTGATCCACTTCCGGGGCCCGGCCGTAGTCTTCCTGCCAGGCAAGGATCATCAGATAGGTCACCACGGCGATGGCGGTGAGAATAAGAGCGCGCTGGATTTCCATAGTCAGGTGTTCTGGCGGCGAGAAAAACGGCGGGCAGTGTCTCAAGCCTGCTCGCGCTTGGCAAGCAGCTTGTCCCAGAGCAGGTCGATCTCGGCACGCAATGCGCGGGAATCCGGACGGTTGACATTGGCGCGCAACAGCACGACCACATCCAGGCCAGCCAGGGAGGCCTGGCGCAGGCGAAAGCTCTCACGCACATGGCGCTTGACCAGACCGCGGTCCACAGCCCGACGGGCACGTTTGCGAGCGATCACCAACCCGAGACGCGGGATATCAAGACCGTTTTCGCGGGCCAGAAAAAGCAGGTGTTTGCCACCGGTCTTCACACCGGTCTGGTTGAAAACGCGCTGGAAATCGGAGGGGGTCAGTAGCCGAAGACTACGGGGGAAGGCAAAAGACATCATGGGCTGCTGTCCCGATCAGGGAAGATGAGCCAGCAGCACCAGGGGAGCAGTCTGGCTCAGACGGTCAGACGCTTGCGGCCTTTGGCACGACGGCGGGCGAGTACGGCGCGGCCATTCTTGGTGGCCATGCGGGCACGGAAGCCGTGGGTGCGCTTGCGCTTCAGGTTGCTCGGTTGAAATGTACGTTTCATTGCATCATCCCCACGGGATCTAAGCTGGTCTGGAAAGGGCGGCAATTCTAGGGGAGCGGGTGGGGCCTGTCAATCAGTGGATCGGCGAGACGGGGAGTGTTCCGAAAGGCCGTCCGTCGTCGTCATGAGGGGCGCTACGGAGTCGGCGGCGGGCTTCTATCATAACTTTTATATTTTAAATTTCTTTTTGGTAGTAATTGTTAGTTATAGGCAAAGCGATTTCTGTGGATAAGATATTAAAGTTATTTATATTCAATGTGTTAGGCTGTGTGTAAACCGTTGGTATCCCGGTGCAGGAACAGGGGGGGGCCTGGGGAAAAGCGGTGTACCGCCGGGGATGGAATCTGTCCACCGTGGTATCCACAGTCTTGTACCGGGGTTACACGCCCTGTGGCACCCAGGGTTATCCACAGCAAAACAGGCACCTGACGGCTGTGGATAACGGAGGCCCGGAAGGAGTAGAATGCGGGCTTCGTCATTCAAGTTTTCCGTAATAAAGGCAGGGACGTGTCCGAAGAACTCTGGAACCGGTGTCTGGCTCGTCTCGAGGATGAGCTGCCCGCGCAGCAATACAGCATGTGGATTCGCCCCTTGCAGGTCGTCGCGTCAGCGGACGGCTCGGAGCTGGTGCTGTTCGCGCCCAACCGGTTTATCGTCGATTGGGTGCGGGACAAGTACCTGGATCGGATTGGCGAACTCCTGGGCGAACTGCAAACCGGGCCGGTACCCAGCCTGAATATGAAGGTGGGAGCCTCCCGCCCTGCCCGTCCCCAGCCCGGGGTCGCGCCAGCACCGGTGGCTACGCCGGAGATGCCACCCGTGACGGCGCCACCGATGGGGCGTGACGTCGCCATGGCGCCAGCAGCGCCGCCCTCCCCGGCCCCGGCAACGGCGGTCAAGCATCGAAGCAACCTGAACAGCGCCTTCCTGTTCGATAATTTTGTCGAGGGCAAATCCAATCGGATGGCGGCGGCGGCGGCCCAGCAGGTGGCCGAGAACCCGGGCACCCACGGCTATAACCCGTTGCTGTTGTACGGAGGCGTGGGCCTGGGCAAGACGCACCTGATGCATGCGGTGGGTAACGGGCTGCTGAAGCGCAACCCCAATGCCAAGGTGGTGTACCTGCACAGCGAGCGCTTTGTGGCGGACATGATTTCGGCGCTGCGCAACAAGACCATCAACGAGTTCAAGCGCTTCTACCGTACGGTGGACGCGCTGCTGATCGACGATATCCAGTTTTTCGCTGGCAAGGAGCAATCCCAGGAGGAGTTCTTCCACACCTTCAATGCCTTGCTTGAAAACGGCCAGCAGATCATCCTCACCTGTGACAAGTTTCCGAAGGAAATCGACGGGCTGGAAGAGCGCCTGAAGAGTCGCTTTGGCTGGGGCCTGTCTCAGCCGATGGAGCCGCCGGAGCTGGAAACGCGGGTGGCGATTCTGAAGAAGAAGGCCGAGGAAGCCCGGATCGAGCTGCCCAATGAGGCGGCCTTCTTTATTGCCCAGCGTATCCGCTCCAACGTGCGTGAGCTGGAGGGTGCCCTGAAGCGCGTCATTGCCCATGTGCGCTTCACAGGCGCACCGCTGGACATTGGCCTGGTCAAGGACGCCCTGCGCGACTTGCTGGCCATCCAGGCGCGCCAGGTGAGCGTGGACAACATCCAGCGCACGGTGGCGGAGTACTACAAGATCAAGATTGCGGACCTGTTGTCACCGCGGCGCAGCCGGTCGGTGGCCCGGCCGAGGCAGATGGCCATGGCGTTGTCGAAAGAATTGACCAGCCACAGCTTGCCGGAGATCGGTGATGCTTTTGGTGGTCGCGATCACACCACGGTGTTGCACGCCTGCCGGAAGATGAAGGAGCTGCGTGAGGGCAGCACCGAGATCGAAGAGGATTACCAGAATCTGCTGCGAAGCCTGACATCCTGATGAGGCTGGCCTCCTGATAAAACCATATGGAATGTAGGGGAATTATATGAAATTCACGATCAATCGAGAGCTGCTGTTAAAGCCCCTGCAACAGGTGGCCGGCGTGGTGGAACGGCGTCAGACCCTGCCGGTGCTGTCGAATGTGCTGATCGAGGTAGCGGATCAGCAGCTGGCGATTACCGGAACGGATCTGGAGCTGGAGCTGGTGGCTCGCCTGGGTCTGGAGGGTGAAGTGCAAGGCGGTGAGACTACAGTGCCTGCGCGCAAGTTGCTGGACATCTGCAAGAGCCTGCCGGCGGAAGCCGATATTCGCTTTGAGGTTGAGGGTGAGCGGATGGTGGTTCGCTCGGGCCGCAGCCGCTTCACGTTGTCTACCCTGCCTGCCACCGAGTTCCCGAACCTGGAAGAGGATATTGGCGGCTCGGTGCTGGAAGTGGCGCCGGATCAGTTGCGTCGGTTGATCGACAGCACGGCCTTTTCCATGGCTCAGCAGGATGTCCGTTACTACCTGAACGGGATGTTGCTCGAACTGCGCAAAGGGCGTCTTCGCGCTGTGGCCACCGACGGCCACCGCCTGGCGATGTCCGACGCTGAGGTGGACGGGATTACCGACGAGACCCAGGTGATTGTGCCGCGCAAGGGCATCATGGAACTGGCTCGCCTGCTGGGCGATGTGAGCCAGCCGGTTCGTCTGGTGATTGGCAAGAACCACGCTCGAGTCGTAGCGGGGGATGTCACCTTCACGTCCAAGCTGGTGGATGGCAAGTTCCCGGAATATGACCGCGTGGTGCCGCGCGAGGGGCAGCGCCGGATTCTGGCTGATCGTGAGACCTTGCGTCAGGCCCTGGGACGTGTAGCCATCCTGTCCAATGAGAAGTATCGGGGCGTGCGCATCCAGTTGTCGGAAGCCAGCCTGCGACTCCAGGCGAATAACCCGGAGCAGGAAGAAGCGGAAGAGGAAGTGTCTGTGGACTACCAGGGCACTGAGCTGGAGATCGGCTTCAATGTCAGTTATCTGCTGGATGTCCTTAACACACTGCACGGCACTGAGGTTCAGATCCAGTTGGGTGACAGCAACAGCAGTGCGGTACTCACAGACCCGAATGTGGCGGCGACGCTGTATGTGGTCATGCCGATGAGGCTGTGATCGAGGTGGGCGGGTGCTTTTCAGTGCCCGCCCAGCCATCTGATTTTCCCCTGCCCTGCTCCCCCCGCCTATGCTGCAACGCCTTCAGCTAACCGCTTTCCGCAACTATACGCATGCTGAGTTCCAGCCGGGGCCGGGCATTAATCTGTTGACTGGGGATAACGGCTCCGGGAAAAGCAGTCTGCTTGAAGCCATCTATTTGCTCGGCAGTGGCCGCAGTTTCCGTAGCAGCCGGATGCAGAGGCTGGTCAGAGAAGGAGACCAGGAGACGGTATTGTATGCGGAAGTGTTGGGCGATCGCGCCGAGGTGCACCGCCTGGGCATGTCGCGCACCCGCCAGGCGTTTTCGGGATTGAAGCTGGATGGGAATAATCTGAAAGGCCTCAGTGAGCTGGCGCACCTCCTCCCGGTCCAGGTGTTCCACCCCGGAACGGTAGAGGTGGTTGAGGGCCCCTCCTCCGCACGGCGGCGCTTTCTCGATTGGGGATTGTTCCACGTGGAACAATCCTTTCTCCAGGAATGGAGGGGCTTGAACACAGCGTTACTGCAGAGAAATCGATTACTGAGGACGGGCGCAGCAGCGCGTGAAATATCGCCCTGGAGCCAGCAAGTTGCCCGGGCTTCTGATAGAATCAATCAGTTGAGAAGTGGCTATCTGCTGGCCCTCAGGCCGCACCTTGAAGGGGTGCTGGCGCACATGGGCGAGCTACCGGACGTGGCCTTGACGCTCTACCCCGGTTGGGCCGAAGACGAAGACCTTCTGGCCTTGCTGGATGCGGATCTCGCCAGAGACCGAGAGCGTGGGCATACGACGCGGGGTGCTCACAGAGCCGAGCTCCGCATGACCACGGGTGCAGGCCCGGTCCGGGATGTATTCTCCCGGGGCCAGCTCAAGACACTGGGCTATGCCCTGCTGCTGGCGCAGTTGAACCTTTTGATCAAGGACCGCGACGGTCGCTGCCTGATTCTGGTGGACGATCTGGCGTCGGAACTGGATCAGGTGCATTGTGCGGCTGTACTTGAGGCCCTGCGAGCCCTGAAACAGCAGATGATCATAACCGCCCTGTCCCGGGAGGCACTTCCGGGGCTGGCAGATGACCAGGATGTAAACATGTTCCACGTGGAACATGGTGTGCTGACACCCTGAGGCCAAAACACAAGGGAAACCGATGAGCGAGACAAAGTACGATTCCTCGAATATCAAAGTCCTCAAGGGTCTGGATGCCGTACGGAAGCGCCCCGGGATGTATATCGGGGATACGGATGACGGAACAGGCCTTCACCATATGGTGTTCGAACTGGTGGATAACTCCATCGACGAAGCACTGGCGGGCCACTGCTCCGAAATACAGGTCATCATCCATCCTGACGAGAGCATCACCTGTTCCGACAACGGGCGCGGTATTCCTGTGGACATCCATGAGGAAGAAGGCGTGTCAGCGGCGGAAGTGATCATGACGGTGCTGCATGCGGGCGGAAAATTCGACGATAACTCCTACAAGGTCTCCGGCGGCCTGCACGGCGTGGGCGTTTCCGTGGTGAATGCACTGTCAGAAGAACTGAAGTTGACCATCCGTCGTGAAGGGAAGCTGCACGAGCAGATCTACCGTCATGGCGTGCCGCAGGAACCCTTGAAGGTGGTCGGGGATACCGAAGGGAGCGGCACCACGGTGCGCTTTCGGCCCAGCCCGGAGACCTTCACCGACATCAATTTCCACTACGATATTCTGGCCAAGCGTCTGCGCGAGCTGAGCTTCCTCAACTCTGGTGTGCGGATCCGCCTGAAGGATGAGCGCAGCGGTCAGGAAGACGTGTTCGAGTATGAAGGAGGCCTGGCCGCCTTCGTCAGCTACCTTAATGGCGTCAAGACACCGCTGAACAAGGTATTTCACTTCCAGCTGGACCGTGAAGATGGCATTGGTGTGGAAGTTGCGTTGCAATGGAATGAGTCCTACAACGAGAACATCTACTGCTTCACCAATAACATTCCCCAGCGTGATGGCGGGACTCACCTGGCAGGCTTCCGGGCGGCCCTGACCCGTACGCTGAACGGCTACATGGAAACCGAGGGTTTCCTGAAGAAAGAAAAAGTCGCCACCTCCGGTGATGACGCCCGTGAGGGCCTGACGGCCGTGATCTCGGTAAAAGTGCCGGATCCCAAGTTTTCCAGCCAGACCAAGGACAAGCTGGTGTCCTCCGAGGTGAAAAGCGCGGTGGAACAGGCCATGGGAGAGCGCTTCAGCGACTACCTGCTGGAAAACCCGGCCGAAGCCAAGGTGATTGTGCAGAAGATCATTGATGCCGCCCGGGCTCGGGATGCCGCGCGCAAGGCACGAGAGATGACCCGCCGTAAAGGGGCACTCGATATTGCGGGCCTGCCGGGCAAGCTGGCCGACTGCCAGGAAAAGGACCCTGCCCTGTCCGAACTCTATATTGTGGAGGGTGATTCTGCGGGTGGCTCGGCCAAACAGGGTCGTGACCGTCGCACCCAGGCGATCCTGCCGCTGAAAGGCAAGATCCTGAACGTGGAGAAGGCCCGTTTCGACAAGATGCTCTCTTCCCAGGAAGTGGGTACCCTGATTACCGCGCTGGGCTGCGGGATCGGCCGCGACGAATACAATGTCGAGAAGCTGCGTTATCACCGCATCATTATCATGACCGATGCCGATGTCGACGGCTCCCACATCCGCACCCTGCTGCTCACCTTCTTCTTCCGGCAACTGCCCGAGCTGATCGAACGTGGCTACGTCTACATTGCCCAGCCACCGCTTTACAAGATCAAGAAAGGCAAGCAGGAGACCTATCTGAAGGACGATGCGGCCCTGGAGGAATACCTGACCAACATTGCGCTGGACAAGGGCGCCCTGTTGCCGGGGAATGACGCGCCGCCGATCACTGGCGAGCGCCTGGAAAGCCTGATTCGCGAATACCGCTCGGTGATGAAGGTGATCAACCGGCAGTCCCGGGTCTTCCCGGGCTACGTGCTGGAACAACTGATCTATATGCCTTCGCTTAGCGAGGCACGGCTTTCGGATCAAGCGTTCATGGCAGACTGGTGCAGCCAGTTGGGTGAGCGGTCCAACCGCAACAGCGATGACACGCAACGCTGTGAGATCACACCGATGCAGGATCCTGAGCGTGGCTGGCACCTCCCAAGTGTGCAAGTACTCGCTCACGGCGTGAGCCGCGAATATCGCATCACGGCTGATTTCATCAGCTCCCCTGACTATCAGCGCATCCGTACGCTGGGTGAAAAGCTCGAAGGCCTGCTGGCCGCCGATGCGGCGGTTGAGCGTGGCGAAAGCCGTCGCCCGATCCGTCACTTTGCAGAAGCCCTGGAATGGCTGATGGCGCAGGCACGCAAGGGTACCAGCGTGCAGCGCTACAAGGGTCTCGGCGAGATGAACCCGGATCAGTTGTGGGAAACCACCATGGATCCGGAAAGCCGTCGCATGTTGCAGGTGACGGTGGAGGATGCCATCGGGGCCGATCAGATATTCACGACCCTGATGGGCGATGATGTGGATCCCCGTCGGCAATTCATCGAGTCCAACGCCTTGCAGGTATCCAATCTGGACGTTTGACCGGTGCGCGACCGAAGGCCATCAGTGCCTTCGGTCGCTGTATTATGAACAG
>PNLU01000111.1 GCA_013823245.1 Alcanivorax sp. | reverse complement strand
TCAGGTTGATCTCGTCGTAGCCGTAGTCCTCACAGATGCGTGCGGCCTCGGCCAGTTGTGCCGGGTCACTGCCACCCAGTTGCACGGCCAACGGATGCTCCAGCGGGTCGAAGCCAAGCAGCTGATCGCGCGGGCCAAACAGTATCGCCGGCGCCGTGACCATCTCGGTATACAGCAGGGTCTGCCGGGTGATCAGGCGGCACAGGTAGCGGAAGTCGCGCGTGGTCCAGTCCATCATCGGCGCCACGGACAGGCGGCGATTCAGTGGTGCGGGTTGGCTGGGCATGGCGGGCGGTCGTGAGCTGGCTGCGGGGCGCGCATTATGGCACGAAGGCGGCGCAGCGCGCAGGTCCGCAGTGCACCCGCCGGGCAGGGTGCCCGGCGGGTGGACCATTACTCGACGGTAATGGTGATCTGCTCGGAAAGCACCGGCGGATCATGGGGGATGTGCAGATGATCGCCCAGCAGCAGTTGCAGCGTGTGCGTGCCTGGCGGCAAGTCCAGCTCGGCGGCGGTCTGCCCGTCGCCAAAGTGCACGATCTGCTCGGTGGCGGGCAGCGGGAAGCCCATATCCGGCAGCTCCTCCACATTGATCAGGATATGGTGGTGACCGGCATGCTCGCGCTCTTCACCGGCGGGGACCACGGCCATCCCTTCCAGACCAAACTCAACCTGTACCGGACTGCTGACGGTGTCGCCGTCCTGCGGCGATACAAAGAACAGGTAGGCGTCCTCCGGTGCCGGGCTGCGTGGCAGGCCCACACCTTCGCCCCGCGTGTCTTCCATCGTGTGGTGGGCATGGGTGTCGGCCGCGTGTTCTGCGGTTTCGCCCGGCGCGGTGGCTGGCGGCTCCGGGGGATCACGGTCGGAACAGGCGCTGGTCAGCAAGGCGCCGGTGATCAGGCTGGCAAGCAGGGTGAGGCGATGGGTCTTGTTCTGTGTCATCTCGTTTGTGCTCCCTCATCTGAGTGAAAACAGGTATCAGCTTATCATGCACATCGGCGGCGTGAAGCGGGGGCGATACTGGCGCGTAACGCAGGTATAATCCGCGCCAGTCTGAATTGTCGGAGTGACCATGACCGTCCGTACCCGCGTTGCGCCGTCGCCCACCGGCGACCCCCATGTCGGCACCGCCTACATCGCGCTGTTCAATCTCTGCTTTGCCCGCGCCCACGGCGGCCAGTTCCTGCTGCGTATCGAGGACACCGATCAGCAGCGCTCCACGGCTGCATCCGAGCAGGCCATCCTGGACTCCTTGCGCTGGCTGGGCCTGACCTGGGACGAAGGCCCTGATGTGGGCGGCCCCCATGGCCCCTACCGCCAGAGCGAGCGGGGCGATATCTACCGGCAACATGCCGAGCAACTGCTGGCGGCGGGGCATGCCTTCCGCTGCTATCGCACGCCGGAAGAGCTGGATGCCCTGCGCGAAGCGCTGAAGGAAAAAGGCGAGCAACGGGCGCTGAAACCGTCGGATCTGGAGTTGCCCGCCGACGAAGTGGCCCGCCGTGAAGCCGCCGGTGCGCCCAGTGTGGTGCGCATGCGGGTGCCGGAAAGCGGCCGCTGTGTGGTTGACGACTTGCTGCGTGGCCCGGTGGAGCTGGACTGGTCGCTCACCGACGCCCAGATCCTGCTCAAGTCCGATGGCATGCCCACCTATCACCTGGCCAATGTGGTCGACGACCACCTGATGCAGATCAGCCATGTGATTCGCGGTGAGGAGTGGCTCAACTCGGCGCCGAAGCACAAGCTGCTTTACGAGTACTTCGGCTGGGATATGCCGGTGCTGTGCCACATGCCGTTGTTGCGTAATCCGGACAAGTCGAAGCTGTCCAAGCGCAAGAACCCGACCAGCATCAGTTTCTATCGCGACAAGGGTTTCCTGCCGCAAGCGCTGGTCAATTACCTGGGACGTATGGGCTGGTCGATGCCTGACGAGCGCGAGAAGTTTTCGCTGGCAGACATGCAGGCCCAGTTCGATATCCAGCGGGTTTCCCTGGGCGGGCCGGTGTTTGATCTGGAAAAGCTGTCCTGGCTCAACGGCCTGTGGCTGCGCGAACTGGATGACGAAGCGTTTCTGGACACCCTGCAACAGTGGCTGTTCAACCGTGAGCATGCGCTCAAGGTGATCCCGCATATCAAGTCTCGGGTGGAAACCCTGAGCCAGGTGGTGGACAAGGCCGGTTTCTGTTTTGGCGATGCACCCGCGATCACCTCAGCCAGCTTCCAGCATGACAAGCTGGATGCCGAGGACATGAAGGTCTGGCTCCAATACCTGCTCTGGTCGCTGGAGGCCCTGCGGCAGTGGGACCGGGATGCGCTGTTCGCCGAAGCGAAGGCGCTGGCCGATGCCACCGGGGTCAAGGTGAAGGATTTCCTGTTCCCCGTGTTCGTGGCCATTGCCGGCACCCCGGCCAGTTTCTCGGTGGTGGACAGCATGGCGGTGATCGGTCCGGACCTGTCCCGTGCCCGTCTGCGCCACGCTATCGAGGTGCTGGGCGGTGTCTCCAAGAAGCAGACGAAGAAGCTGGAAAAGACCTGGGCTGCACTGCGCGAGGGCGAGGCTGATCAAGGAACAGACGATCAGTAAGTTCCTGTGTTTCAACTGCTTGACAGCCCCCGGGCGGCTGCTACAATGCGCAGCCTCAACCGGGGGCGTTGCCTGGCAACATCACCGTTTGACCGATCTGGGGCCATAGCTCAGCTGGGAGAGCGCTACAATGGCATTGTAGAGGTCGGCGGTTCGATCCCGCCTGGCTCCACCAGATTTCAGGGTTCCGTCCCCTTCGTCTAGAGGCCTAGGACACCGCCCTTTCACGGCGGTAACAGGGGTTCGAATCCCCTAGGGGACGCCATTATAAAAAAGCCCGCTTCGTATGAAGCGGGCTTTTTTATGCCTCTCTGTTTTGCCTTTCTGTTCAGCCAGCCTGTCAATTCGGGTCATGGTTCGTCCCTGTCGGGCTGGTATACGGTGATCCGGGTCGTCAACCCGATCACCGGAGGCAAGGATGCCATGAACGCCACGCTGGCGGAGCTGCATTGCATTGACCCACAGGCCGCCGGGCTTGGCGACTACGGAAGACCCGGCAATTTCTTCGCGCGGCAGCTCGGGCTCTGGTCGAAACAGTACCTGGGCGACCCGGAAGCCGGGCGCGACCCGAATATGGATGCGCTGGTGCGCGACCTGCCCGAACTGATTCCGCCGGGGGATGAGACGGTGGTGGCGCATGGGGATTTCCGCTGCGACAACATGATCTTTCATCCCACGGAGCCCCGCGTGATTGCGGTGCTGGATTGGGAGCTGTCTACGCTCGGTCATCCGCTGGCCGATTTTGCCTACCACGCGATGATGTATCACATGCCTGCCAAGGGCATGAACGGTCTGGCCGGGCTGGATCTGCACGCGCTGAACATCCCCGATGAAGCGGCCTGTATTGCCGCCTACTGCCAGCGTACCGGGCGCCAGGATATCGATCACTGGTCGTTCTATATCGCTTTCAACATCTTTCGCCTGGCGGCGATTCTGCACGGTATTCAGGGGCGGGTGTTACGCGGCACGGCGGCCTCATCAAGCGCGCGTGAGCGTGCGGCCCTGTTTGCGCCGCTGGCGGCACTGGCGAACCGGACGTTGCAGCGCTCCGGGTCGTAAAAAAACATGGGATTCCTGATGCCACAGGCGGCGTTGGCTGTTAGGTTATCGTGCATGACCCAAACAGGAGACGCCGATGAAATCCCGTGCTGCCATTGCGCTGGAAGCGGGCAAGCCGCTTCAGCTTGCAGAAATTGATGTTCAGGGGCCTAAAGCTGGCGAGGTGCTGGTGCAGATCAAGGCCACCAGCGTCTGCCATACCGATGCCTACACGTTATCCGGCGATGACCCGGAAGGTGTGTTTCCGTCGGTGCTGGGGCATGAGGGCGCCGGTATCGTCCAGGAAGTGGGGCCGGGCGTGACCAGCCTCAAGCCCGGTGATCATGTGATCCCGCTGTATACGGCGGAGTGCCGTCAGTGCAAGTTCTGCCTGTCCGGCAAGACCAACCTGTGCCAGGCGGTGCGGGCAACGCAGGGGCAGGGATTGATGCCGGACGGTACCTCACGCTTCTCGCTGGAGGGGAAAACGTTACACCATTACATGGGTTGCTCGACGTTCAGTGAGTACACCGTGCTGCCGGAAATTTCCCTCGCCAAGGTGTCGCCCGAGGCGCCGCTGGACAAGATCTGCCTGCTTGGCTGTGGTGTCACCACCGGGATCGGCGCGGTATTGAATACCGCGAAAGTGGAGGCGGGCTCGACCGTAGCGGTGTTCGGTCTGGGCGCCATTGGTCTGGCTGTCATCCAGGGTGCCCAGATGGCACAGGCGGCGCGCATCATTGCTATCGACATGAATCCGGCCAAGTTCGAGCTGGCCCGGCAGTTCGGCGCTACGGATTTCGTCAATCCAAAAGACTACACTGATCCGATCCAGCAGGTGATCGTCGATATGACCGACGGCGGTGTGGATTACTCGTTCGAATGCATCGGTAACGTCAATGTCATGCGTTCGGCACTGGAGTGCTGCCACAAGGGTTGGGGCGAGTCGGTGATTATTGGCGTGGCCGGGGCCGGGCAGGAAATTTCCACGCGTCCGTTCCAGCTGGTGACCGGGCGTGTCTGGCGCGGTTCAGCCTTCGGTGGCGTGAAAGGGCGCAGTGAGCTGCCGGGTTATGTGGATCGCTACATGAACGGCGAACTGAAGATCGACGAGTTTGTGACCCACGACATGCCGTTCGAGAAGATCAACGAGGCGTTTGATCTGCTGCATGCGGGCAAGAGCATTCGCACCGTACTGCATTACTGAGCAAGCAGGAGCGCACCATGACTCAGGAGAAACTGGCACCGGTACTGGTGTCTGAAACGCGCAGCTTCGGCGGCTGGCTCAAGCGCTACCAGCACCGTTCGGCAGTGCTGGATTGCGACATGATTTTTGCCATCTACCTGCCGCCGCAGGCAGAGCAGGGCAAGGTGCCGGTACTCTGGTGGTTGTCGGGCCTGACCTGCAATGATGAAAACTTCATGCAGAAGGCGGGTGCCCAGCGGGTGGCGGCAGAGCTGGGCATCGCCATCGTGTGCCCGGACACCAGCCCGCGCGGGCTGGACCTGCCCGGCGAGCACGACAGCTATGATTTTGGTTCGGGGGCCGGGTTTTACGTCAACGCCACGCAGGCGCCCTGGTCGAGCCATTACCGCATGTATGATTACGTCGCCGAAGAATTGCCGGCGCTGGTGCGGGCGCACTGTCCGGTGAGCGAGCGTGAAGCAATCAGCGGGCATTCCATGGGCGGCCACGGGGCGCTGGTGCTGGCCCTGCGCCAGCCTGATCGCTACGCCTCGGTGTCGGCCTTTGCACCGATTGTGAACCCGGTGGATTGCCCCTGGGGTCGCAAGGCACTGGCGGGCTATCTCGGCGAAGACGAAGCGACCTGGCGCGCCTATGACACCTGCGCGCTGGTGGCGGCGGGCCACTCACGGCAGCCCTTGCTGGTGGATCAGGGCGAGGCGGACAACTTTCTGGCCGAGCAGTTGCTGCCAGAGCGGCTGGAGGCAGTGTGCGCCGAGCATGACCACCCGCTGACGCTACGGCGGCAGCCGGGTTATGACCACAGCTATTTTTTCATCGCCACGTTTATCGAAGACCACCTGCGTTACCACGCCCGCCATCTGTTTGCCTGACGGGCGAGGCCGCCGGGTCAGTGACGGACCCGGCGCGCCTGCAGGCGCTTGAACAGACTTGACGTGTCCCAGCGCCCACCGCCCATTTCCTGCAATTCGGCATAGAAGCGATTGACCAGTTGGGTCATCGGCAATTCGCTGCCGTTGGTGGTGGCTTCATTCAGGCAGATATCCAGATCCTTGCGCATCCAGTCCACGGCAAAACCGTGTTCGTATTCGTCGCGGATCATGGTGCCGTGGCGGTTCAGCATCTGCCAGGAACTGGCGGCGCCCTGGGAAATCACGTCGATGACCCGTTGCAGATCCAGCCCGGCGTTTTCGGCGAACGCCATGCCTTCCGCCAGGCCCTGTACGACCCCGGCAACGCAGATCTGGTTGACCATCTTGGTCAGTTGCCCGGCACCATTGTCGCCCATCAGCGTGACGGCGCGGGCATAGTGTTCCAGCACCGGGCGGGCGCGTTCGAAGCTGTCGCCCCGACCGCCGCACATGATGGTCAAGGTGCCCTGTTCGGCGCCTTGCTGGCCACCGGAGACCGGTGCGTCGATCATATCGCAATCCTGCTCCCGTGCCCGCGCGGCCAACAGCCGGGCTGCATTGGCCGAGGCGGTGGTGTGGTCGATCAGCAGGGCGCCGGGCGCCATGCCAGACAAGGCCCCGTCCTCGCCCAACAGGACGCTTTGCAGGTCGTCATCATTGCCGACGCAGGTCATCACCAGCGTGGCGTCCCGCGCCGCCTCGGCAGGGGTCGCGGCGCTCAGGCCGCCATGCTCGGCGACCCACTTGTCGGCTTTGGCCGCGGTGCGGTTATAGACGCAGACGGTATGCCCGGCCTGTTGCAGATGCCCGGCCATGGGGTAACCCATGACACCGAGACCGATAAAGGCAATGCGTTCGCTCATGGAAGTGCCCCGATTTTTGCTGGCTGATGTGCAAGCTTCGTTTTTTGCCGGGCGGGGTGCAAGCGCCCCGGCAGACGAGCACAAAAAAGCCGCCCGAAGGCGGCTTTCTGTCGTGCCGGGCAGGGCGCTGATTACTTGCGCTGGTCTGCCGGTACGAAAGAGCGTTCCGTGGCGCCGGTGTAGAGCTGGCGCGGGCGGCCGATCTTGTAGGGGTTGGAGATCATCTCGTTCCAGTGCGCGATCCAGCCCACGGTGCGGGACAGGGCGAAGATCACGGTGAACATGGAGGTCGGGATGCCCATCGCCTTGAGGATGATGCCCGAGTAGAAATCCACGTTCGGGAACAGCTTCTTCTCCTTGAAGTAGGGATCGCTCAGGGCGATCTCTTCCAGCTTCATGGCCAGTTCCAGTTGCGGGTCCTGGATGCCCAGCTCGCTGAGGACTTCGTGGCAGGATTCGCGCATCACGTTGGCGCGCGGGTCGTAGTTCTTGTAGACCCGGTGGCCAAAGCCCATCAGCTTGAACGGATCGCTCTTGTCCTTGGCCTTGGCGATGTACTTGTCGATGTTCGACACGTCGCCAATTTCATCGAGCATGTTCAGCACCGCTTCGTTGGCGCCGCCGTGTGCCGGGCCCCACAGTGCGGAGATACCCGCTGCGATGCAGGCGAACGGGTTGGCGCCGGAAGAACCGGCCAGGCGCACGGTGGAGGTTGAAGCATTCTGTTCGTGGTCAGCGTGCAGGATGAAGATGCGGTCCATGGCCTTGGCCAGGGTCGGGCTGATCTTCGATTCCTCGCACGGGGTGCCGAACATCATGTGCAGGAAGTTTTCCGAGTAGGTCAGATCGTTGCGCGGGTACATGAACGGCTGGCCCACCGCGTACTTGTAGCACATGGCGGCAATCGTCGGCATCTTCGCAATCAGGCGCATGGCCGTGATCTCGCGATGCTTGGGATTCTTGATGTCCGTGGAGTCGTGATAGAAGGCGGACAGGGCGCCCACGACGCCGCACATGACGGCCATCGGATGCGCGTCGCGACGGAAGCCGCGGTAGAAGAACTGCAGCTGCTCATGAACCATGGTGTGGTTCTTGATGGTGCTGACAAATTCGTCCTTCTGTGCCGGGGTCGGCAGTTCACCGTGCAGCAGCAGGAAGCAGACTTCGAGGTAGTCGGACTGGCTGGCCAGTTCCTCGATGGAGTAGCCCCGATGCAGCAGCTTGCCCGCTTCACCGTCAATATAGGTGATCTTGGACTCGCAGGATGCGGTGGACGTAAAGCCCGGGTCGAAGGTGAACAGTTGCTTGGCGGTCAGCGAGCCGACGTCGATCACGTCCTGGCCCAGAGACGGGGAGTATACCGACAGCTCGATATCCTCACGGCCGTCCACCTTGAGGATGGCTTTCTTCTCGGTCATGGAAATCTCCTACGCGGGGGCGTTCTGGATAGCCCACTATATGCTGTACGGCGCGGTCCGATACGGCGCTGCACGTCAGGCGCGACGGACGTTAAGGTTTTGATACACCTTTGTCAACGCAGTTGCGCGGTTTCGCACGCTTTCCGTTTCCGGAACCGGCGGGTCACAAACCGTCCGGTAAACAAGGTGTTACGACGCTTCCGGGAAGAGTGTGGCCGAAAAACGCGCCGATAAGATAAGCCTATCACGGCAACTGGTAATTCATACTTTAGGCGATAGGAGCTGGCATGCCCTTGAAAAACAGTGTGTTGCCGTATTTCGGGGCTAGAAAGTGGTTTGTTTTCGGGCAGGGGCAGGGCTATACTTCCGGCCCGTTGCGCGCCGGACCCTCCCCGGCCGGTGTGCGGGAGCCCGAGATTTCCCCGGTTGTCCATTACGACACGAGCGGGGTTTCCGGGTTCCAGACGTTCCCGACAACTGCTCCGGCGACCCCGGAGCCCGGCTAATAGTGATGGCTACCGTGAACGACAAGCGACCTGTAAATCTGGATCTCACCACCATCAAGTTCCCGGTCAGCGCCCTGACTTCCATTACCCACCGTATTGCCGGTATCGCCCTGTTCGTGGCGCTGCCGATTCTGCTGTGGATGCTGGATCGTTCCCTGGCGTCTCCGGAGAGCTTCGCTCAATTGAAAGACCTGCTCGCCACGCCGCTGGCCAAGCTGGTGATCTGGGGCATTCTTGCTGCTCTGATCTATCACCTGGTGGCAGGCATCAAGCACCTGATCATGGACATGGGGATCGGTGAAACCCTGGAAGGCGGCCGTCGCGGCGCTTTCACGGTTGTCGCTGTATCTGTAGTACTGATTCTGCTGGCGGGAGTCTGGGTATGGTAACCAGCGTCACGAGTTTCGGCCGTAATGGCCTGTCCGACTGGCTGGTGCAGCGCGCGAGCGCGGTACTGCTGGCCCTCTACACGGTGGGCATGGTCGGCTATCTGCTCTGCAACCCCGGTCTGGAGTACGAGGCGTGGAAAGCGCTGATGACCTCCACGCCGATGCTGATCATCAATACGCTGGTCGTGCTGGCCGTTGCAGCCCATGCCTGGATTGGCCTGTGGATCGTCACCACCGATTACCTGACGCGCACCCAGCTGGGCGGCGCGGCTACCGGCTCACGTCTGCTGGTGCAGTCGCTGGTGGTACTGGTGCTCCTGGTCTATGTGCTCTGGGGCCTGTTGATGATCTGGGGAGGCGCGTAAGTCATGTCGATCAGAACTGTTACCTTTGATGCCGTCATTGTGGGCGGCGGCGGCGCAGGCATGCGTGCCTCGCTGCAACTGGCGCAGTCCGGTTTCAAGACTGCCCTGATTTCCAAGGTGTTCCCGACCCGCTCGCACACTGTGTCAGCCCAGGGCGGTATCACCTGTGCCATTGCCAGTGCGGACCCGAACGATGACTGGCGCTGGCATATGTATGACACCGTCAAGGGCTCCGATTATATCGGTGACCAGGACGCGATCGAGTACATGTG
>PNLU01000110.1 GCA_013823245.1 Alcanivorax sp. | reverse complement strand
CCGTTGAGGGAGCCGCATGACCAATGTAATTCTGGTGGTGGAAGACCGCCGAGACTGGGCCGCCTATTACCCGGCCCGCCATCTGATGAGTGCCCAGGAATATCTGGACAGTGCCGCCAGCTTTCCCAGTGGCCGGGTGCAGGTGATCAACCTGTGCCGGAGCTATCGCTACCTGAGCCCGGGGTACTATTGCTCGCTGCTGGCCGAGGCGCGTGGGCATCGCGTACTGCCGTCAGTGCGCACGGTCAACGACCTGTCGCGCAAGGCGCTGTACGGCCTGCATTTCGAGTCCTTCGATGCGGCGCTGGACAAGGCCATGAAAAAACACCGGCAGGACGGTGAGCGGCTGTCCCTGAAGGTGTTTTTTGGCCAGACCGAGCATGCCGGGCTGGCGGAACTGACGCGGCAGATCTTTGACCAGTTGCCCGCACCGATCCTGCAACTGGAGTTTCGCCGGCGCGACAGCTGGACGGTAGAGTCGGTGCGCCCCCTGGGGCTGCACCAGCTCAAGGGCAAGGAAGAAGACGCCTTCGCGGCGGCCCTGGAGGCGTTCAACGCCCGCGTCTGGCGCAAGGTGGGCAGCCGCCGCAAGTTCCGTTACGACCTGGCCATGCTGGTGAACCCGGAGGAAGCCCTGCCGCCCAGCGACAGCAAGGCGCTGCGGCTGTTTGCCCGGGCCGGGGCCGAGTTGGGGATCAATGTGGAAACCGTGGGCCGGGAGGATTACCCCCGGCTGGCGGAATACGATGCCCTGTTTATCCGCGAGACCACGGCGCTGGATCATCACACCTATCAGTTCGCCCGCAAGGCCGAGCAGGAGGGCATGGTGGTGATGGACGATCCGGGCTCGATCCTGCGCTGCACCAACAAGATCTATTTTGCCGAGCTGATGCAGGCCAACAAGGTGGCGGTGCCGAAAACCCGGTTCCTGTTCCGCGAAGGGCGCCATGATGTGCAGGCGATGGTCGAGGACCTGGGCCTGCCGGTGGTGCTGAAGATTCCCGACGGCAGCTTCTCCCGGGGCATTACCAAGGCCGACAGCGCCGAGGCGCTGGACACGGCGCTGGGGGATTACTTTCGCCAGAGTGCGGTGGTGCTGGCGCAGGAATTCATGTTCACGGATTACGACTGGCGTATCGGTGTGCTGAACAATCGGCCGTTGTTCGCGTGCCAGTATTTCATGAGCAAGGGGCACTGGCAGATCTACAACCACAAGGGCGGCAAGACGGTGGCCGGGCGTTCACGCACGGTGCCGATCCAGGAAGTGCCCGCCAAGGTGCTGCGTACCGCATTGAAAGCCGCGCGGCTGATGGGCAACGGCCTGTACGGCGTAGACATGAAACAGTCCGGTGATCGCGTGGTGGTGGTTGAGGTGAATGACAATCCCAACATCGATGCCGGGGTCGAGGATGCCTGGCTGGGTGTGGATCTGTATCGGCAGATCATGCTGGAGTTTTTGCGCCGCATGGAGGCGCGGCGGCTGGGATTGCCCGCCTGAATTTACACATGAGTTCGACGGGGCTGCTACACTAACGGCCATGAAGACCGTCGTGCTCTCCGTTATTGCCCTCTTTCTCAGCCTGGCACTGCTGGTCAGTGGCAGTGCCATGCTGGGTACCCTGATCGCCCTGCGCCTGGATATGGAGGGCGTGGCGGAAGCGGCCCTCGGTGTCGTCATGGCGGCCTACTCGCTGGGTTTCATCATTGGCGCCACCTATGCGGTGGATGTGATCCGCAAGGTCGGCCACATTCGCGCCTTCGCGGTGTTTGCCGCCATTGCCTGTGCCACCACGCTGATGCATCCGCTGATTGTGTCCGCAGAAACCTGGGCGCTGATGCGGGTGGTGGTGGGGATTTGCCTGGCCGGTCTGATGACCGTGACCGAGAGCTGGATCAACGACCGCGCCACCAATGAGTCCCGTGGCAAACTGCTGGGCATCTACACCATCAATTTTTACCTCGCCTCAGCCTCGGGCCAACTGCTGGTCGGGCTGGGCAATCCCATGGAGTATGTTGTGTTCAGCGTGGTGGCCATGCTGATCGTGTTGTCCATGGTGCCGCTGGCTCTGACCCAGAGCCTGATCCCCACATCGCCCTCGCACACCGAGACCCTCGGCGTGCGCAAACTGATCCGTCAGGCGCCTGCGGGCATGACCGGGGTGCTGGCGTCGGGGATTGCACTGGGGGCTTTCCTGTCGCTGGCGCCGGTCTACGCTCTGCGGGTCGGGCTGGATATCAGCCAGTTGTCGTTGTACATGGGCTTCTCGGTGATCTGTGCGGTGTTGCTGCAATGGCCAGCGGGTTGGCTCGGCGATCGCATTGGCCGCTTGCCGGTGCTCACCGGACTGCTGTTCTGTGGCGCGCTGGCGGCGGCCATTACGGCGGTGCTCGGATCCTTCTCCATCGTCGCGCTGTTCCTGTTCAGTGGCATCTTTTTCGCGGTGGCGGCCAGCACCTATCCGGTGAGCGTGGCGCTGGCCAATGACCAGTTGCCCAATGACCAGTTGGTGGCGGCCTGTGCTGGCATGCTGCGGACCTACGGTGTCGGCACCATGCTGGGCCCGTTGCTGGCAGCGGTACTGATGGGCGTGCTGGGTGCTCCGGCGCTGTTTATCTTCATCAGCCTGTGTCTGCTGGTGGGCGGCATGGCCGTGTTCTATGTGTTCCGTGCCTCCGACATGGTGCCGGTGGAAGAGCAGGGCGAGTATGTCACCGTGACACCGACCTCCACGCCGGTGCTGTCTGAAATTGACCCGCGTAACGAGGAATTCGAGGAGCACCATCCGGGCGAACCGGCGGAGTGGGATATCGCCGACAAGCTGGAGATGCTGGTGGTGGATGCAGGCGAGGGTGTTGCCACTGAAGGTGTGGCGGCGGAAGAGGCGCCGGACACGTCTGAGCCTTCGTACTATGAGGACCCGGATTCCGAGGGCGTTGAGGCGCCACCGGGGCAGGATGTCCCGCCCCGGCGCACGGAATAACGTCGCAAAAGCCGCCCGCAGATCAGCGGGCGTAGGTATCCATCAGGTAATCCACGATCCGGCGTGACTCATACAGTTCCGCGCCGGTGTTGGGATCAATCAGGTAGGGCACGGCAACTCTGCCGGTACGTTGCAGCAAGTCCACGCGGTTGCGCTGGCTGGGCTGGTAGTCCGGGGCCAGACGTTCACGCATCGGCGGCAGCACCCAGTCCAGTGCCTGTGTGCGGCCGGTCTGGCGCAGGATGTACGGCAGCTCCAGTTCGGTCAGCAGTTCACGCACCGGGCGGGCAAAGGGGCTCGCCTCAAAACTGTACAACTCCAGGGGTTCACCGATATCCAGGCTGTCGCGGGCGCGCAGGCCCTTGCCGATGCGCAGGGTCGAGGCGCCGAACGAGCCCAGGGTGCGGGCCGAGCGGGTCAGCCAGCGCGCCGGGGCCGGTTTGCTGCCGTAGGTGGCATACAGGTACTCAACGATGTCCGCCGACTCGTACAGGGCTTCATCCGTGTTCGGGTCCATCAGGAACGGAAACTGCTGCGTGCCGCCCAGTTTTTCCACCAGCGGCCGGAAGCGCACCCCGCCTTTGGGGCAGGGGTAGATCATGGCGTCCAGGTCCAGATCGGTCAGCGCCTCGCGTACCACCCGGCAGAACGGGCAGCCTTCCATGTCGTACAGCTCCAGCAGCTCAACAGGCTGCTGCCCGGCGGCACTGCTCTGCACGCCGCGTCCCTGTTCGCTGACCGTGGCCAGCAGGGAGGTTGTCAAATCCAGCACAGCATTCATCAGGGTGTCCTCAGGGTCCGGGCTGCGGGGGTGGCACGAACACTACGACCGCACCCGGGGCGGGTCAATGTCCCGCCAGCCCGCAAGGGGGGTCGATTGACATTTTACATATCCGCTCAGGTGCTTTGAGCACTCCTGTCATTGTCTGTATACCGGGGCTGGGGCAGTCTAGAGCCCCCTTCGGCCGGGCGTATGCCTGTTTTGCGGACGCGCCGGGCCGGCGACTACAGCCATTTCACACGCTGACAAGAAGGCGAGAGGACCCTCTCCATGACCGAAGCCTATATTTACGACGCGATTCGTACGCCCCGTGGCCGGGGCAAGAAGGACGGCTCCCTGCATACGGTGAAGCCGATTTCCCTGGTGGTGGGCCTGATTGACGAGATCAAGGCACGCTTCCCGAACATGGACCCGGCGATGATTGATGACATCGTCATGGGCATCGTGTCGCCGCTGGGCGATCAGGGCGGTGTACTGCCCAAGATTGCCGCTCTCAAGGCGGGCCTCCCGGAAACCGTATCCGGTCTGCAGATCAACCGTTTCTGTGCTTCCGGTCTGGAAGCCGTGAACCTGGGCGCCCAGAAAGTGGCCTCCGGTTTCGAAGACCTGGTGCTGGCCGGTGGTGTGGAATCCATGAGCCGCGTGCCCATGGGCTCTGACGGTACGCCGTGGGCCATGGACCCGGAGACCAACTACGAGACCGGCTTTATCCCCCAGGGGATCGGTGCCGACCTGATCGCCACCATCGAAGGGTTCTCGCGCCGTGACGTGGACGAGTATGCCGCGTCGTCCCAGAGCCGTGCGGCCGCCGCCTGGGAAAAGGGCTACTTCGCCCGCTCCGTGGTGCCGGTGAAAGACATGAACGGCCTGACCGTGCTGGATCGTGACGAGCACGTGCGTGCGGGCACCACCGCCGACGCACTGGCTGGCCTGAACCCGTCCTTCGCCATGATGGGCGAAATGGGCGGCTTCGATGCCGTGGCCCTGCAGAAATACCACTGGGTCGACAAGATCGACCACGTTCACACCCCGGGCAACTCCTCCGGGATCGTGGACGGCGCCACCCTGATGCTGATCGGCAACAAGGCCGCCGGTGACAAGATCGGTGCCAAGCCGCGTGGCCGTATCGTCGCCACCGCGGTCAGCGGTGCAGACCCGACCATCATGCTGACCGGCCCGGCGCCGGCCTCGTGGAAAGTGCTGGCCAAGGCGGGCATGAAAGTCGAGGACATTGATCTGTTTGAAATCAACGAAGCCTTTGCCTCGGTGGCCATGCGCTACATGAAGGACATGGGTATCAGCCACGACATTACCAACGTGAACGGTGGCGCTATCGCCATGGGTCACCCGCTGGGTGCCACCGGTGCCATGATCGTCGGCACCGTGCTGGACGAGCTGGAGCGCCGCGACAAGAAGTTCGGCCTCTGCACCCTGTGCGTCGGCGCAGGCATGGGCATCGCCACTATCGTTGAGCGCCTCTGAGCGGCTACCGGACACGGAGAACAGACATGACTGAATCAACCATTCGCTGGGAAAAAAACGCGGACAACATCGTCACCCTGATCCTTGACGATCCGCAGCAGTCTGCGAACACCATGAATGAACGGTACACCCGCTCGATGCACGAGATGGTGAACCGTCTGGAACAAGAGAAGGCAGACACCGCCGGTGTCATCATCACCTCCGCCAAGAGCACCTTCTTTGCCGGTGGCGACCTGAAAGACCTGGTCAAGGTGAAGAAAGAAGATTCCGGCAAGATGGCCGAAGGTGGCCGGGTGCTGAAGGGCGACCTGCGTCGTCTGGAAACCCTGGGCATTCCGGTGGTGGCGGCCCTGAACGGCACGGCACTGGGTGGCGGTCTGGAAATCGCCCTGGCGTGTCATCGCCGTATCGCCCTGAACAATCCGAAGGCGCAGTTCGGCCTGCCGGAAGTGAGCCTGGGCCTGCTGCCCGGCGCGGGCGGTATCGTGCGTACCGTGCGCATGATGGGTGTGCAGAACGCGCTGATGAATGTGCTGATGCAAGGCCAGCGCATGAAAGCCGATAAAGCCAAACAGGTTGGTCTGATCGACGAGGTGGTGGACACCCCGGAAGAGATGATCGCCAAGGCGAAAGAGTGGATCAAGGCGAACCCGAAATCCCAGCAGCCGTTCGACGTGAAGGGCTACAAGATTCCCGGTGGTACCCCGAGCGTGCCGGCCTTCGCCATGAACCTGCCGGCGTTCCCGGCCAACCTGCGCAAGCAGATCAAGGGCGCCAACTACCCGGCCCCGAAGGCCATCATGGCCGCTGCCGTGGAAAGCACCCAGGTGGACGTGGACAACGCCTTCAAGATCGAAGAGCGCTACTTCATCAGCCTGGTGACCGGCCAGGTGGCGAAGAACATGACCACCGCCTTCTTCTTCAACCTGCAGGCGATCAACGCCGGCGCCAGCCGTCCCAAGGATGTGCCGAAGTTCAAGGCCGAGAAAGTGGGCATCCTGGGTGCGGGCATGATGGGCGCGGGTATTGCCTATGTGACCGCCCGTTCCGGTGCTGTCGCCGTACTGAAAGACATTTCCATCGAGAATGCGGAGAAGGGCAAGGCCTACTCCAGCAAGCTGCTCGACAAGGAAGTGTCCAAAGGCAAGATGACCAAGGAAAAGAAAGAAGAGATTCTTTCCCGCATCATCGCTACGGCCGACGCGAAAGATTTTGATGGCGTGGACTTCGTGATTGAAGCGGTGTTTGAGAGCACCGAACTGAAGCACAAGGTATTCCAGGAAATCGAAGACGTGGTCAAGCCGGATGCGGTGCTGGGTTCCAACACCTCGTCGCTGCCGATCACTGGCCTGGCCAAAGGCGTGAAGCGTCAGAAGGATTTCATCGGCATTCACTTCTTCAGCCCGGTGGACAAGATGCCGCTGGTGGAAATCATCTGTGGTGAAGAAACCAGCCCGGAAGCCCTGGCGAAAACCTACGATTACGTTCAGCAGATCAAGAAAACGCCGATCGTGGTCAACGACTCCCGCGGCTTCTTCACCACCCGCGTGATCGGCACCTTCGCCAACGAAGGGATTGCCATGCTGGGCGAGGGCCTGAGCGCCCAGTCCATCGAGCAGGCGGCCATGCAGGCCGGTTACCCGGTGGGCACGCTGAACCTGATCGACGAGATCAACATGGAAACCGCCCTGCGTATCGGCAAGGCGGCCCGTGATGATGCCAAGCGTGAAGGCAAGCCGGAAATGCCGGAGCACCCGGCCGAGAAGGTCATGAAGAAGATGGTCGAAGACCTGGGTCGCCCGGGCAAGGCGCAGGGCAAGGGCTTCTACGACTATCCGGAAGGGGGCAAGAAGTCCCTGTGGCCGGGCCTGAAGGAAGCCTTCGGTGGCGACAAGGAAATCCCGTTCGAGGACATGAAAGAGCGTCTGATGTTCGTGGAAGCCATCGAGGCCGTGAAGTGCTTCGAGGAAGGCGTGATCGAGGCGGTAGCCGATGCCAACATCGGTTCCATCTTCGGGATCGGTTTCCCGGCCTGGAGCGGTGGCGTCATCCAGTTCATCAACCAGTATGAAGGCGGCCTGCGCGGCTTCGTCAAGCGCGCCGAGGAGCTGAAAGCCAAGTACGGTGATCGCTTCACCCCGCCGGCCCTGCTGGTAGAAAAAGCCGAAAAGGGTGAGATCTTCAAGTAACCTGAAGCTCATCCGGCCTGTTGAACGAGCCCCGCCACAAGCGGGGCTTTTTCATATTTGCCGGAAAGTGATGTCACAATGCCATTATTCAGACCTTATAAAGTCTGTGGACACTTACGTCCTGGCCCTGCTAGATTTGCCGTCAATGCGCTATGAACCAGCTCTCATAATCAAAATGTCATAAAGCGCATAGAAAACAGATAGATAAGAAAGATATACATGTTTCGGTGCCCTGAGGGGGGCGTATGTTGGGGTCGGGTGTGGATCTTCCCGGCGGGCTGTATCTTCGGCCTGCCCGTTCGTCAGACGCTGGTTTTCTGGCCGGGCTGTACAGCTCGACCCGGGGCGACTTGCGCCTGATCGGCGACCGTGACCTGTCTGAATCCCTGATCGAAATGCAATTCACTGCCCAGAGCAACGCTTACGGGCAGCGCTATCCCGACGCCATGCACTTCATCATCGGAGAACTGGATACCGATATCGGTCGCCTGATTCTCGACTTCAGTGAGGGCAGTGTGCACCTGGTGGATCTGTCGTTGCGCGCCGAGGCGCGCGGCAAAGGCCACGGTAGTGCTGTGATCCGTGCGATGCAGCAGGTGGCGGCACGCATGCCCGCGCCGGTAACGCTGTCGGTGCGGCAGGACAACCTGGCGGCGGCCGCCCTGTACCGGCGTCTTGGCTTCAGGATCGAGCAGCATGCGGGCGTCCATTCGCGTATGGCCTGGTACCCGGAGTGCCGATGATCCTGACACCTGAGCTGCTGCGGCCCCTGGAGGCCACTGATTTCGCCTTCGAGGTAGCTGAAGGCGCGCCGGTGGCATTGCGCCTGGATACCGTGGCCGAGGCCCGCCGTGAACAGGGCTTCCGGCAGTTCTCCCTGCATTTCTCCGGGCCGCTGAACACGCCCTTGATGCAGGGCACTTATCTCATCTCTCACCCACAACTGGGTGAGGGACCGTTGTTCCTTGTGCCAACGGGCAAGGATAACGAGCAAATGTTTTATGAGGCGGCTTGCAGTTGCCAGGGTTGAGCGTTGTCCGGGGAATATTATGAAACGACGTACTTTTGTTGCGGGTCTGGCAGCTGCCCCCTGGGTGCTGACGGGCTGCGGTGCAGACAGTCAAGGCAATCATCGTCCGGAGCTGGGCGGGCACTCGCCGATGCCCTCTGTGCCGCAGGGGCTCTCGCGACGGCATGACTTCGGTGCACTGGAGGGCGATATTTTTTATGTCGCTCACCCACGCTACGGGTCAGTGGATGCGCGCCTTGTCGGCGTGGAGGACAACACGCGCGATGCACAACTGGAGCAGTTTGCATTGCGCTTCGAGCTGCCGCCGGGCAGTGCGCTGCAGGACGCGCTCTACCGCGTAGAGCATGCTCAGGCAGGCAGCTTCGATCTGTTCATGCAGCGCAGCAGTCACAACAATGTTGCCGGGGAAGGCTACGTGGCATTTTTCAGCCACCTCACAGACTGAAGGGAGAAGCATTATGGGCGACCGTTATATAGGCGAGATAAGAATGTTCGGCGGCAATTTCGCGCCCGCAGGATGGGCCTTCTGCAATGGTGACTTGCTGCCCATCTCCGAGAACGAAACGCTGTTCATGCTGATCGGCACCACCTATGGCGGTGACGGTGAAATGACCTTTGCCTTGCCGGATCTGCGTGGCAGGCTTCCGTTGCATCAAGGCACCGGTCCCGACGGTCAGACATTCCTGCTTGCTCAACAGGGCGGCACGGAAATGGAAACACTGACATTGCAGCAGATTCCCGCGCACACCCATACGCCTGTGGCGTCGTCGGCGGAAGCGAGCAGCACCAACCCGGCAAACCATGTCTGGGCCGCGACGGCCAGCAATGCCTATGCCACGGCAGGGTCTCCCTCCGCCATGACACCGAACCTGAGCAATGGCGTGGGCGGTGGTCAGCCGCATGAAAACCGTATGCCGTATCTGGCGATCAGTTTCATCATTTCCCTGTTTGGCGTTTTCCCCACCCAGACCTGAGCGGCCGACGCTGGAGGATACCTTCATGACTGAACCCTTTCTTGGCCAGATAGCGGTCTTCTCGTTCAACTTTGCGCCCAAAGGGTGGGCGCTTTGTAATGGACAGCTGTTGCCGATCAACCAGAATCAGGCGCTGTTTGCCCTGATGGGCACCACCTATGGCGGTAACGGCCAAACGAACTTTGCACTGCCAAACCTGCGTGGCCGCGCTCCGGTGCATA
>PNLU01000109.1 GCA_013823245.1 Alcanivorax sp. | reverse complement strand
CTGTCGAGAGGCATGGATGCCGAACGCAAGCCTACAGGGATGTATTCACGGCGTGTCCAGAACCCCCTTACCCGCCCCCCAAGGGCCACAACCACCGCCCCGAAAGAATGGACAGCCGTGCCGATGCTCGCCCCCTGACGTATACTGCGCCGCCGGAAACCCGCCATTATCGGAGACGGCATGTCCGAGCTTATCGATACCCTGAATCGCGAAACCGCGCGGATCAGCTGGCGCGAGCTGCAGCCCTTCTTTGCCCGGGGCCAGACCGTCGCCGTAGACCCCGACCTGGATCTGGTGGCCGTGGCCGCCGCCTTTGCCGACGACGACAAACCTGCCGTGCAGGGCTGGATGGACCAGGCCCGTGTGGCCGTCGTCACCGATGCCCAGAGCGCCGCCTGGCTCGACGCCGAGGCCGACATGTGGGCCGTGGTGGTGGCCCCCTTCGTGCTGGTCCAGCCGGTAGTCTGACGCTAGCGCTGAACCATGGTTTTCGCCGCGGCCAGCACTGACGCCGGATCGAGGTCCCCCGGGATTTTTACGCCCCGGTCCACCGCCGGTCGCGCACGCAACTGCTTCAGCCAGCGTTGCAGATGGGGCAGATCACTGATATCCACGCCGGACCACTCATGAGTGCGCGCCCAGCACCAGTTGGCAATGTCCGCGATCGAATAGTCCCCGGCCAGGTATTCGTGATCCTTCAGTTGCCCGTCGAGTACCGCCAGCAGGCGTTTCGACTCGTTCTGGTAGCGGTCGATGGCCACCTGGATCTTTTCCGGCATGTAACGGAAAAAGACGTTGGCCTGGCCCATCATCGGGCCCACACCGCCCATCTGGAACATCAGCCACTGAATCACCCGGGAACGGCCACGAGCGTCGGTCGGGCACAGTTGGCCGGTTTTTTCCGCCAGGTAGAGCATGATAGCGCCGGACTCGAATACGGCGAAGTCATCGGCATCATGATCGACGATGGCAGGGATACGGCCATTCGGGTTGATGGCCAGGAAGTCGGGGGTTTTCTGTTCGCCTTTCATCAGATCCAGAGCAATGACCTTGTAGGGCAGGCCCAGCTCTTCGAGCGTGACGGAGGCTTTCCAGCCATTCGGTGTCGCGGCGGTATAGAGATCGATCATGACAACTCCACAGTGCCATCATAGGTGTGGCTGATCATAACAGAGGCGAGGCATGACAGAACTGACATGGCAGGAGGCGGCGTCGCCACGCGCTACCCTGTTGCTGGCCCACGGTGCGGGGGCCGGGCAGGACAGTGAGGCGATGGTGGCCCTGACCGGGGCGCTGGTGGACGTCGGCGTCACGGTGGTGCGTTTCGATTTTCCCTACATGGTGCGGCGTCGCGAAGACGGTCGGCGTCGGCCCCCGGATCGGCAGCCGGTGTTGCTGGCGGCGTTTGCCGAGGCGCTGGCGGCGGTGCATGAAGATGCGCGTCGGGCGGGCCGCCTGCTGATCGGTGGCAAATCCATGGGTGGACGTATGGCAACGCTGTTGATGGCCGGGGCGCATACGTCATCGGAGGGCAAGACGTTGCTGAAGGAGGTCGCAGGAGTCGTCTGCTTCGGTTATCCGTTTCACCCTCCGGGCAAGCCGGAGCGGCTGCGTCTTGACCATTGGCCCGACCTGAGAGCGCCGTTGCTGGTGTGCCAGGGCGAGCGTGACACCTTCGGCAACCGTGCCGAGGTGGAGCAGTATGCCCGCGAGGGATTATTGTCCGGAGCCGTAACGCTGCACTGGCTGGCCGATGGCAACCACGACCTGACGCCACGCAAGGCCAGTGGCCTTACCCGCGCTGATCACCTGGCCGCCAGCGGACAGGCGATGTTGTCCTGGTTGCAGCGTCTGCCCTGACGTTGGCGCGATCAGGGGCGCCGGATCAATACCGCTGTGCGCAGACGATCACGACCAAAGCGCGCCATCCGATCGAAATCGGCACGCGCGATGGGCAGGTACTGACAATCCAGATCAGTCTGCACGCCGTCTTCCGGGTCCGGGTCGTGCAGGTAGAGAAAGTCTTCATCGAACGCGGACAGCAGCACCCAGTGCGGGCTGCGTTTGCCGTCCATCTGCCAGGTGGAGATCAGGATGAGGGGCAGCGCGCCTTGCTCCAGGCCTTTTGTCAGCGCCTGCTGGGTGATTTCCCGATAGTGCACGGTGATGCCGGCCTGTTTGCTGCGCCGGACGAAATCCTTGTGCACCAGTTCGACGATATGTTTCTTTTCCTCGTTGCGTACGCTGTCGACAAACAGTGGCCCCTTGCGGCTGATCCAGACTTCTGCCCGAAAGCCGCGCTCCACCGCTGCAAGCGCCAGCCCCAGGGGGTGGCAGCCGCCATGCCCGGCGGTCATGAAAATGGTGGTGGCTTCGCGCCAGATCTGTACTTCGTCGCGCTGTCTCAGCTTCAGGTCGTTATCCAGCGCTTTCATGGCCATCATCAGGGCGGCTGGACCGCAGGTGAAGTCCGTGGTCTGCCGATACCAGGGCACGGGTTTCTGCCAAAGTTTGGCATCGAAGTGACGGATACGCTTCTGGTAGCGCAGGGCGTCCTGATGATCTTCGTAATAGTCGCGGTATTCGCCGAAGCGCAGGTAACCCATGTTTTCGTACAGGGCGATGGCAGCGGTATTGTCCTTGCGTACCTCAAGGCGTAGTGAAATGCGCTGGGCGTCCAGGGCCGCTTTTTCCGCTGCCTGAACCAGCTTGCGGCCGAGTCCCTGGCCGCGGCATTGATCGCTGACGGCAATCGAGTACAGCCGCGCCAGTGAGGTGCCGCGATGCAGGATCACCAGCACATAACCGGCCAGCTGTCCGGCCTGTTCGGCGACGATCAGCGCGCCATGTTCGCTGGTCAGCCAGCGGCGCAGGCTGCGGCGGCTCAGGCGGTCGGTATCAAAGGTGCGTTTCTCCAGCGCCTCAAGGGCATCAAGGTCCTGGAGGGTGCCCCGGCGCAGTGTAATGGGGGGAGGCGTCCGGCTCATGTCGAGGCTCCGTCGTGCTGCAAACCGGCCAGCGCGAGGCGGATGACCTGCCGCGCACGAAACAGCACCAGTTCCTGCCATTGCGGGGAGGCGGGGCAGAAGTGATGACGCATGGCGTGTTTCACGGTTTGCGTGGCAGCGGCCTGCCAGTCCGGCACGCCATGTTGATGCAAGCGATGATCCTGCAACAGCACGTCGAACAGGGTATCGGTGCTGAAGGTGCCGAACTCCAGCGTCACGAAGCAGCTGCGGTGATCCATGATCGCATGCCAGGCATAATCCAGCAGGCCGGTCTTGGGCACGGATGACGAAGTGCCCGCCAGGGGCAGGGTGACGGCATCGCCGTACCAGCGCTGTGCGGTGCGCGTGCCATCGCTGTCCAGTTCATGATCGCAGATGATTTCGCCATAGCCATAGGGTCCCAGGCCGGTGTGCAGATCGATCACGGCCAGCTGGCGGCCCGCCAGGGCATGGTCACGGATCAGGGCCTCCACCAGTTGCCGCCCGTGGGCCGGTGCGGCGCCGCCATAGAAAGGGCCTGCGGGGTCCTGGTACTGGCCGCCGCTGATGGCGATCTCCAGCGCGGTGCGACCGTGGGTGTCGGCGTAAGCCGCGAGGGCGGTCGCGCGCGCGCGGGCATCTTCGCTGAGCAGCGTTTCCCGCAGTTTTGCATAGCCGGGGTTCACCGGCAGCGGCGCGTTGAAATCAACAAAATTGCGGTTCAGGTCGATGCCTTCGGCATCGCAGCGGCGCAGCCAGGCGCACCCCCAGGGGTTGAGCAGGTGCACCAGCAACAGGGCGGTGTCTGGCGGCAGGGGCAGCAGGTCGCTGCGCAGCCGTTGCAGCAGATCCTGCTGGATCGCGCTGCCGGCCAGACCCTCGACACCATGGGTGCCGGACAACAGCACCAGCACCCGGGCGGCATCCGTCGGGCCGCGCCACAGGCTGTGGCTGGACAGCGCCTCACCCGCCGGGCCGCGTGCGGCCAGCGGGTGTTCGCGCAGCGTACCGAGCTCCCGGGCCAACGCAACGAACGGGCGCGTGCCGTCATGGGTTTGCGGGAACGGGGGGGCGGAAGGCGAGACAGCTGACTGCATGGTGTAACCGGCCCATTAAACAAGAGGAGGAACAGCTCAAGCCTAGCCTGCCCCGCCGCGCGCCGCCAGCGGCACCGGATCAATCGGTGCCGGACGGCGTCACGGTGATCATTTCGCCACGATGGTCGGCGATATACAGGCTGCCGTCGCTGACATTGACCTGCCAGGCAAAGGTACGCGGCAGATCGCTGGCCAGGGCGTCTACAGCCTCCCAGGGCAGGATGCAGACACGGGCGCGGGATTGCTTGCGCAGGTCCTTTTCCACCCGTTTCCACCATTGCGGCCACTGGCGGCCGTAAGGCACCACGGTAACCCGGGCGGCGCGCAGGCAGGCCTTGCGCACCCGGTCAGCGTCCGGCTCGCCCACATCGACCCAGTGGCTGATGTTGTCATGCAGGTCACGGGCGAACAGGTCGGCCTCGTCGCGGGTGGACAGGCCGCTGCCGAAGGTCAGGGCCGGCTGGGGAAACAGGCACCAGGCGAGCAGGCGCGCCACCATCCGTTGTGGCGTTTCCGACGGATGCAGCGCCAGCGTCAGCCGCTCATGACCAAAATGGTTGCGGTCGGTGTCGGCGATGTCGATGTCGGCATGAAAGACCGTTGCGCTCAGGGCCATGATTCAGCTGCTTTTCTTCGCGGGTTTCTCGGTAACCCACAGGTGGATAGTGCCCTCGACCACGACGGTACCGTCGTCACGCAGGGCACGCACGGCCACCGGGACTTCAGGGCCGTTCTCCCAGGCGCCGGGAGGCACTTCGGCAATCACGCGAATGTCGGTTTCGGCCTTGGCGGTATAGCGCACGTCCATGCCTTTCGGAATCCAGCGCAGGTGCGGCGGGATCGAGGCTTCCGCCACCACACCCATGGCAAATTCCAGGCCGTTGCAGATGGCGATCACGTGCACCGTACCGATATGGTTTTCCACCGCGCGGCGCTTTTTCAGCAGGGCCTCGCAGTAGTTGGGGCGCAGCGTCTGCAGGCGCGGACGCACGGTACCGAAGTAGGGCGCCTTGCGGCAAATGGCCAGCGAGAACAGGGTCTTGCCAGCGGGCAGTTTTTCCATCTTCTGGTACATGGCCATGACCTGATTGGGTTTCTCGCTCATAAGCGGTCTCCTGTTGTCGGTGCGCCATTGTCCATGCCTGTCAAGCCGGAGGGAAGGGACTTCTGCTACACTCCGACGCTTTGTTCTCCGGGGATCCTTATGACTGAAGTGCTGTTTGACCGTGACGGCGACGTATACCTGCCGACGCCCGCCAGCGGCAGCCCGTGGCACCCGAACATGCTGCACGGCGGTGCCGTGTCCGGGCTGTTCGGCTTTGGTGTCGAGCAGCAGGCGCAGGCCTGGCCCGAGTTCCGCCTGGGGCGCCTGACCATTGACTTGCTGCGGCCGGTACCGCGCGCACCACTGACGCTGGGCTGCGAAATGCGTCGCGACGGTGGACGGCTCAAGGTCATGGATCTGACACTGCATCACGACGATACCCTGGTAGCCAGCGCCAGCGCAGTGTTGCAGAAAGCGCATCAGGTGCGATTGCCTGCGCACGCACCGGTGCCAGCCGCGGCGCCGTCCGGGCCGGAAGGGCTGGAGGAAACCGGCATCCAGGCGATGCTGGATGCCAAGGGGCTGAAGATCCCCCGGGGGCTGCATTCCCGCGCGCAACTGCGGCCGGTAACGCCCTGGAACGAGAGCGGCCGGGGCACCTGCTGGCTGCGCCTGCCGGTGACCATCGTCGCGCAGACGCCCCTGACACCGCTGGTGCAGGCCGCGCTGCTGAGTGATCTGAGTAATGGTGTGGCGCAGCTCAATCTGGGCAATGCCACCGGCACCATCAATGCCGACATCAACCTCAGTCTGTTCCGCTACCCGGACAGCGACTGGCTGGCGATCGAGGCCCAGACCCAGTTGCAGCCCACCGGGTTGGGCCTGGTTCATGCCACTCTGTTTGACACGGCCGGAGCCTTCGGTCATGTCACCCAGGTGGTGCAGAGTTACGGCGAATTTACCGGCTGAGGCAGCATCTTCATGGCAGTAATCTGGCAGGCCGGGCGTCACGGTGTTGAATACGAAGTGCGTCGCCACGGGCGAACCCTGAGGCTGTACGCCAACGGGGTGCAGCATTCCGAATTCCACCCCCGGCGCCTGGTCACCGGCAGCGTCTGGGACCTGTTGTGGTTGCCGGCCCTGCTGACTGAACCACAACGGTTGCGGCGGGTGCTGGTGCTGGGTCTGGGCGGCGGCAGCCTGGTGCCGCCGGTGCGCAAGCTGGTGGACCCGGAGCTGTTCTTTGCGGTGGAACTGGATCCGCTGCACTTGCAGGTGGCGCGGGAGCATTTTCGGGTCGGCGATTTCGGTGTGGAGACGTTCTGTGCCAATGCGGTGGACTGGGTGGCAGCCTACGACGGGCCGCCGTTCGATCTGGTCATCGAGGATCTGTTTGCGCCCGCCAACCGCAACGTCACTCGCGCGGTGGCCGCAGACCGTCGCTGGCTCAAGGCGCTGGATCGTCTGGTCAGTGATGACGGGGTGCTGGTGATGAACTTCGGTGACTGGCGCGAATATCGGGACAGCGAGGCGGCCAGCAAACCGCGGGGTTGGGCCAACGGTTACCGGCTGGCCACACCGGACTGTCATAACGCTGTGATCGCCTGGACACGGCGCAGTTCCAGCAGCAATGGCCTGCGGCGCCGCGTGCAGGCCGAGCCGGAGCTGGCCCGGGCGCTGGACCTGGAAGACCTGCGTTATACCGTGCGGCGGCTGTTCTAGGTGCCGGGGCGGGGACGTCAGTTGCGTCCCGCCCGCTCCACAGACTGTTGCAACAGGGCCATGTGATAGCCCGGATGCCGTTCATGGGGCTCGATCATGGCGATACGCTGATCGGTGTCACCGTCGAGCTTTTGCAGCAGTACCCGGTAGGCCAGCACGGCTTGCACGTACTCTCGCGTCTCGCGGAAGGGGATTGATTCCACCCAGACGTCAAACGGCAGGGTGGTGTCGCCCAGCCAGTCGTCCACCCGATGCCGCCCCGCATTGTAGGCCGCCAGGGCCAGCAGCCGGTTGCCCTGGTAACGACTCATCAGATCCGCCAGATAGGTGGCGCCGAACCGGATGCTCAGTTCCGGCACCATCAGGGCGTCGTTATCCGGAGCGTCTTCCTTCAGCCAGCCTGCAATCTGCGCGGCAGTGCCTGGCATGATCTGCATCAGTCCGCGCGCGCCAACTGGCGAGATGGCATGACTGTGGAAAGCACTTTCGCGTCGGGCTACGGCCATCAGGAGGTACGGGTCGAGATCCCGTTCCTGGGCCACTGCCATGAAAGCATCACGATAGGCCCGGGGGAATCGCCAAGTGAGTACATTGTGGGCCCCTGCGTGAATCGCCGCATCGACCACCAACGCATCCCACCCTTGCGATAACGCGTAATTGGCCAGCGCATGGGCGTTGGCGTGATCGCCCTGCCGCAGCAAGCGCAGCCATTCATCCCGCGCCAGGGACGGCTCTTCAATGGCAAGCAGTAGCGCAACACGAGTCAGTGCGGCCTCGTTGCCGGGCTGCCGGGTCTCCGGCGCGTTGGCGTGATGCAGTGCATAGGGCGCACCAATCTGGTCGGCGGCGGCAAAGGCCCAGAAGTTGCGCCGCTGGGCGGCCTGTTGCCAGGCGTGCTGGGCCAGGTCGGGTTCACCGACGGCCTGGTAGGCGCGACCAAGCCAGTACTGCCAGCGTGCATCCTGCTGCGTGTCAGCGGGCAGCCGCGCAATCCAGGCAATCACGTGGTACCACTGCTGCTCGGCAATGGCACGCCGGGCCCGTTGCTCCAGCAGGGCATCGCTGCCGTGGGCCAGCAGCCAGCGGTCGAGCCAGGCGCGATTTTCCGGCAGATCACGAATGGTCGAGAAAAACGCGATGCGGCGCTCGGCGTTGGCGCGCGCAGTTTCCGTCAGCGCCGGTTCGTGCTCGATCAGGGTGTTCAGGGCCTTCAGAGCGGCCACCGTGTCGGTGCTCGCCATGCGATGCAGGCCGGCATCAATCAACTGGGTGCGCTGGACCCGGGTCAAACCCTCGGGCAGGTTCAGAATCCGCTCCGGCTGGTTGAATACCTGCCGCAGCAGCAGGCCCGCGTCAGCCATGTCCTCACTGAGCAGATCGCCCAGGTGACGCATCAGGCCCGGGTCGCCGGCGCGGAATGCCAGCAGTTTGCGCTGCCAGATCAGGCTGTCGTCAATGACACCCGCCTGACGGGCGGCATCGAACAGGGGATCACAGGCGGCCGGGCGCGAGGTGCCATGCAGCCACAGACCGGGGACCTCGGCCCAGGCTTTTTTCGGATCCTGATCGTGAATGGCGCGCCAGTAATAGCAAACCAGTTCATCGGTAACCGGCGGGGTGGTCCGGAACTGGCGCAGCTTGCGCCATTCTCCGGCCCGGCCGTACTGGCTGATAGCGATCCGCTCCATGCTGGCGGCCAGGGGCAGGTCCGCATAGCGCTCGCGATAGCGATTGACCTCGGCAGGGGAGGCGCCGGGCAGTGCCGCACGCAGGCGGTGAAAATCCAGATAGCCCTGCATCGGGTGGTTGGGCCCCAGCGCCGTTTCGAGTGCGTCCAGGCGCTCGAAATCCCGGTCACGGGCGGCCTCCAGGGCGGCCCGGAACAATGCGGGGTCGATCGCCGGATTCAGGGCGGCTTCAGGGCCGGGGGCGGCCGAACCGGGTTGCACCAGCAGAAGTCCGACGGTGAGCAGGGCCCACAGGCCCCGGCGCGGTCTGCCAGACAGGGGGGCGAACAATCTCATAGCGCTACAGCCTGATGCATGCGGTTTCAGCAGTGTAGAAAAAGTAAGTGAACACCAACAGTAGCGAATTTGTAAAAACTCAATTCTGCAATCGCGCATGCCAGACACGGAAGCGCCGGTTCTCACGGAACACCGTAACCTGAGCGAAATGCTGCGCCAGCCAGTCTCCATAGGGCAGCCCCTGGTTGGCCACCAGCCACAGACTGCCGCCACGCTGCAGGTGGCGAGGGGCTTCACTGATCAGCCGCTGGGTAATGCCAGTGTGATGGGCCAGCCCGTCATGGAAGGGCGGATTGCTGATCAGCGTGCGGAAGCGGCGTGTGTTTTCGGGCAAGCCGCGGTACAGGTCGCTGTGCCAGACCTCGGCGGACAGGCCATTGGCCTGCAGACTGCGCCGGGTGGCTTCCACGGCGCAGGCGCTGACATCGACTGCACTGACCTCCAGCCCCTGGCGCGCCAGCGTGGCGGTGAGGATGCCTGCTCCGCAGCCAATATCCAGAACGGGTCCGGTCAGCCTGATGTCGGCCAGCGTGTCGAGCAGCAGCGCCGTACCGTCGTCCAGGCGCCCGTGGCTGAAGACACCGGGAAGGCTGCACAGCGTCAGGCCGTCGTGCTGCCAGCGGCGTTCAAACTGATCCAGCTGCACCGGTTTACCGGGGGGCAGGGTGCCGCGAAACAGCTTGCAGTGACGCGCGCTGTCCAGCGCTTCCGGTTCGCCACACACGGCGGCGAACTGCTTCAGCGCACCGCGGATGCCCCCCTTGCCCGGACCCACCAGCCAGCATTCCAGCGGCTGCGTGATGGCAGCCGCCAGG
>PNLU01000108.1 GCA_013823245.1 Alcanivorax sp. | reverse complement strand
GCCACTTCGTAGCAGGTCGCAAGAACCAGACTTTCGGTTGGCTGGAAGTTATTAACCGGGCTGCGCGTGACGGCCCTCGGGGGGCGGGTAAAGGGTTTCTGGACCTTCGAGAGGCATGGATGCCGAACGAGAGCCCCCATGGACGGGTTTACGGCGTGTCCAGAAACCCTTTACCCGCCCCCCGAGGGCCATAACCACCACACCAGAGCAGAATGGACAATCAGTCCTCTTCAACGACACCAGACATGGCCGACGTGTTGGCGCCCGCATCAACGTAGGTGATTTCGCCGGTGATGCCCGATGCCAGATCAGAGCACAGGAACGCCGCGACGTTGCCGACTTCCTCGATCGTCACATTGCGGCGCAAGGGCGCCTTGTTGGCGTTGTGGTCGAGCATGCTGCGGAATTTCTTGATGCCCGATGCTGCCAGCGTGCGGATCGGCCCCGCCGAGATGCAGTTGACACGGATGCCCTCCGGGCCAAGGCTCGCCGCCAGATAACGCACGCTGGCTTCCAGGCTGGCCTTGGCCATGCCCATCACGTTGTAGTTCGGCACCGTTTGCTGCGACGCATGGTAGCTCAGCGTCAGCAGGCTGCCGTTACGGCCCTGCATCATCGCATGCCCGGCCTTGGCCAGCGCCACGAAGCTGTAGCTCGAAATGTCATGGGCGATATGGAAGCCCTCGCGGGTCGCCACCTCGACGAAATTGCCATCCAGCTCGCTGGCCGGCGCGAAACCCACCGCGTGCACGATGCCGTCCAGACCGTCCCAGTGCTGGCCCAGTGCAGAGAACACCGCCTCGATTTCCGTGTCACTCGCCACATCGCACGGGAAGCACAGCTCCGGGCGACTGCCGAAGGCATTGGCGGCCTTTTCAACGCGGGTCTTGAGTTTGTCGTTCTGGTAGGTGAAGGCCAGTTCGGCGCCTTCGCGGTGCATGGCCTCGGCAATACCCCAGGCGATGGATTTGGTGCTGGCGATACCGACGATCAGATAACGTTTACCGGCAAGAAAGCCCATGGTGGTTCCTCTTGAAAAGCGATCTGGGGGCAATGTAGCGGAAAGCCGCAGCGGCTGCATTGCTCAAATGCAACAAATTCCACCCGGGGCAGGCCCTGTTCAGCCCAGCGCATGCACCCGGGTAGAGAACGCCGCATCGATCAGGGTGCGGGTGTAGTCGTGCTGCGGGTCCCGGAAGATGGCTTCGGTAGGGCCCTGTTCCAGCGCCTTGCCGTCGCGCATGACTACCAGTTGATGACTGATGGCGCGCACCAGCTTCAGGTCGTGGCTGATGAAGATGTACGACAGGCCATGGCGGGCCTGGAGGTCGCGCAGCAATTCCAGCACCTGATGCTGGACGCTGCGATCCAGGGCCGAGGTGGGCTCGTCGAGAATCAGCAGTTCCGGGCGCAGGATCAGGGCGCGGGCGATGGCGACGCGCTGGCGCTGGCCGCCCGAGAATTCATGTGGGTAGCGGTGTTGCCAGGTGGCGGGCAGACCCACTTCCTCAAGCATGGTCGCCACCTGTTCGGCGCGCTCGGTCGCGTTCAGGTCGGGGCGGTGTACCTGCAGGCCCTCGCCGATGATCTGGCCCACAGTCATGCGCGGGTTGAGGGTGCCCCAGGGGTCCTGGAAGACCACCTGCATACGTGAC
The DNA here is from genome assembly GCA_013823245.1 of Alcanivorax sp. Lineage (GTDB taxonomy): Bacteria > Pseudomonadota > Gammaproteobacteria > Pseudomonadales > Alcanivoracaceae > Isoalcanivorax. Next base: position 8,296 of record PNLU01000108.1, on the reverse strand, counting down.
CGCCAGGGGGTCATGGCACGCCGGTTGAGCGGGTCCAGCCGGGTGCCGTCGAGTTCGATATCACCGCGACTTTCGATCAGGCGGAGTATGGCCATGGCCAGGGTGGATTTGCCGCTGCCGCTTTCGCCCACCACGCCCAGGGTTTCGCCACGGCGCACCAGGCTGTCAACGCCATCCACGGCGCGGAACCAGCTCTTGCGGCCGAACAGGGTTTTCGGCCCCTGGCGGAACCAGACACGCAAGTCTTTCGTGCGCAGGTGAACCGGGCGATTCGGGTCGGCAACGGGCGGGCTGCCGCCAGGCTCTGCGGCCAGCAGATGGCGGGTGTAGTCGGCGGCCGGGGCCTGCATCACCTGAATGGTGAGGCCCTGTTCGACGATGCAGCCCTGATGCATGACAGCGATGTCTTCGGCGTAGCGGCTGACCAGACCCAGATCGTGGGTGATGAGCAGCACAGCCAGGCCCATGTCCTGCTGCAACTGTTTGATCAGATCCAGAATGCCGGCCTGAACCGTCACGTCCAGCGCGGTGGTGGGCTCGTCGGCGATCAGCACGGTCGGGTCGTTGGCCAGCGCCATGGCGATCATCACGCGTTGCCGCTGCCCGCCGGAGAGCTGATGTGGGTAACGGCCGAGCAGGCTCTCGGGGCGGGGCAGGCGAACCTTTTCCAGCAGGGCCAGCACCCGTTGGCGCGTGGCGCTGCGGCTCAGGCCCTGATGCACGGCAATGCTCTCGCTGATCTGCTTTTCCACCGTATGCAATGGGTTCAGGGCGCTCAGGGGCTCCTGAAAGATCATCCCGATGCGGCCGCCGCGCAGGCCGCGCAGTTGCTGTTCGGTCTGGGTGAGCAGATTGCGGCCTTCGAAGGTCATGCTGTCGGCACTGACATGTGCCTGGGGTGGCAACAGGCGCAGGATCGAGTGGGCGGTCACGGATTTGCCGGAGCCGGATTCACCGACCAGCGCCAGCATGCGCCCCGGTTGCAAGGTCAGGGACACCTGATTGACGACCGGCTCCCCGGTGCCGAAGCGAACGCTGAGGTTTTCGATCTGCAGGCGGCTCATTGCAGGTACTTCCTGGGGTCGAAGGCATCGCGCACGGCTTCACCGATAAAGATCAGCAGTGACAGCAGGAACGCCAGGGACACGAAGGCGCTGATGCCCAGCCAGGGGGCATGCAGGTTGGCCTTGCCCTGGCCGAGCAGTTCACCCATGGACGGTGAGCCCGGTGGCAGACCGAAGCCGATGAAGTCCAGCGTGGTCAGCATGATGATGGCGCCGTTCAGGATGAAGGGCACAAACGTCAGCGTCGCCACCATGGCGTTGGGCAGCATGTGTCGCCACATGATGGTGGGCGTGGGCACGCCCAGTGCCTTGGCGGCGCGCACGTAATCCATGTTGCGGCAGCGCAGGAATTCGGCGCGCACCAGGTCCACCAGCGCCATCCATGAGAACAGCAGCATGATCAACAGCAGCCACCAGAAATTCGGTGTGACGAAACTGCTGATAATGATGATCAGGTAGAGGATCGGCATGCTCGACCAGATTTCCAGGAAACGCTGGCCTGCCAGGTCGATCCAGCCACCGAAATAGCCCTGAATGGCGCCCACGGCGATGCCGATGACGCTGCTGGCAAAGGCCAGTATCAGGCCAAACAGCACCGAGGTCCGGAAGCCATAGATAATACGCGCCAGCACGTCGCGGCCCTGATCATCGGTGCCGAGCCAGTTTTCTGCGGAGGGTGGTGCCGGGGAGGGCACGGTCAGGTCGTAGTTGATGGTGCTGTAGCTGAAACGGATCAGCGGCCAGATGATCCAGCCGTCTTCTTCAATCAGTTCACGGACGAAGGGATCGCGGTAGTTGGTTTCGGTTTCGAACATGCCACCGAAGGTGGTTTCCGGATAGCTCTGTAGCACCGGGACATATAAGTTGCCCTGGTAATTCACCAGCAGGGGTTTCTCGTTGGCGATGAACTCCGCGCCCATGCAGAGTACGAAGATCACCGCGAAGATCCACAGGGACCAGTAGCCCCGGCGATTGGCCCTGAACGCCTGCCACTGACGCTGATGAACCGGGTTATTGAACGTCATCAGGTGTCCCTCCGCTCGAAATCAATGCGTGGATCCACCAGAACGTAGGTCAGGTCGCTGATCAGCTTCAGCACCAGACCGATCAGGGTAAAGATGAACAGGGTGCCGAACACCACCGGGTAATCGCGGCTGATGACGGCTTCAAAGCCGAGCAGGCCGAGGCCGTCGAGGGAGAAGATGTACTCGATCAGCAGCACGCCGGTGAAGAACACGCCGACAAAGGCGGCTGGGAAGCCGGCGATGATGATCAGCATGGCGTTGCGGAACACGTGGCGATAGAGCACCTGGTTTTCAGTCAGCCCCTTGGCCCGGGCGGTCTGCACATATTGCTTGCTGATCTCGTCAAGAAACGAGTTCTTGGTGAGCATCGTCAGGGTGGCAAAGTTGCCGATGACAATAGCGATGGTGGGCAGGGTGATATGCCAGAAATAATCCAGGATCTTGCCGCCCAGGGTCAGGTCTTCAAAGTTGTCGGACGTCAGCCCGCGCAGCGGGAACCAGTCCAGATAGCTGCCGCCCGCGAACAGCACCACCAGCAGAATGGCGAACAGGAAGCTGGGAATGGCGTAGCCGACGATGATCAGGCTGCTGCTCCAGACATCAAAGGGCGAGCCATGGCGCACCGCCTTGCGGATGCCCAGCGGGATCGAGATCAGATAGGTGATCAGCGTGCTCCACAAGCCCAGCGAAATGGACACCGGCAGACGCTCGCGAATCAGTTCCACCACACTGCGGTCACGATAGTAGGACTCGCCGAAGTCCAGCGTGGCGTAGTTGCGAATCATCAGCCAGAAACGCTCATGCGCGGGCTTGTCGAAGCCATACATTTTCTGGATGCGTTCCAGCAGCTCCGGGGGCAAGCCCTGCGAGCCGCGATAGCCGCTTTCACCCGAGCCGACAAAGTCGGCACGGCTGCCGGCAAACTGGCCGCCGGTGCTGCTTTCAATACCACGCAGCTCGGCCACCATGCGCTCCACCGGGCCGCCGGGCGCGGCCTGGACGATAACAAAATTCAGCAACAGGATGCCGAACAGCGTCGGAATGATCAGCAGCAAGCGGCGCGCAATATAGCGACTCATTCAGCGTCCTTGTGCCACCAGGTATCCAGAGGCAGCCCGTGCGGGGCCGGTTTGCCCGGGTGCGCCAGGTGGCGCCAGTAGGCAATGCGGAAGTGGTCCGTGTACCAGTTGGGAATCACGTAGTGACCCCACTGCAGGGCGCGGTCCAGTGCGCGCACTCGGGTCACCAGCGCGTCGCGGTCGGTGGCGCTGATCACCAGATCGACGAGCCGGTCGATGGCTGGATCTTCCAGGCCAAGCAGGTTGCGCGAGTCTGGCCGGTCGGCGGCGCTGGAGTGCCAGAAATCGCGCTGCTCGTTGCCGGGGGAATTGGACTGCGGGAACACATTCACCACCATGTCAAAGTCGAAGCGGCGCAGCCGCTCCACATACTGGGTGTGATCCACGCGACGCACTTCAGCGCGCACGCCAAGGCCGCGCAGATTGTTGGCGAAGGGCAGGGTGACGCGTTCCCAGGTGGCGCTGTCGATCAGTATTTCGAAACGCACCGGCCGTCCATCTGGCGTGTGCAACTGGCCATCACGCAGGGTATAGCCTGCCTCGCGCAGCAGGGTCTGGGCACGCAGCAGGTTGTCCCGGGGGCGGCCGCTGCCGTCGCTCTTGGGCGGGTTATAAACCGAGGTAAACACTTCTTCCGGCAGTTGTTCGCGCAGCGGTTCGAGAATCGCCAGTTCGTCCTTGCTCGGCAGCCCATCGGCGGCCAGCTCCGAGTTCTGGAAGTAGCTGCGGGTGCGGCGGTACTGGCCATGGAACAGATTCTGGTTGGTCCATTCGAAGTCGAAGGCGTAGGCCAGGGCCTTGCGCAGGGTGCGGTCCTGGAATAACGGACGGCGCAGGTTGTAGGTGAAGGCCTGCATGCCGGACGGCAGGCTGTGATCAAAGGTTTCCTTGATGATATGCCCGCGACTCAGCGCTGGGCCCTGGTAGCCGTTGGCCCAGTTGGCGGCGACGTTTTCCAGGCGCAGGTCGTAGCGGCCGCCCTTGAACGCTTCCAGTGCGACGGTGTCGTCGAGGAAGTACTCATAGCTGATACGGCCGAAATTGTGGCGGCCGCGATTGACGGGCAGATCCTTGCCCCAGTAATCGTCACGGCGCTCATAGACCACGCGCCGACCCGGTTCATGGCTGACAATACGGTAGGGGCCGCTGCCCAGCGGCGGCTCCAGGGTGCCGCGCTCGAAATTGCGTTCTTCCCAGTAGTGTTTTGGCAGTACCTGCATCTGGCCGACAATCAGGGCCAGTTCCCGATTATCGCCCTCGCTGAAGCTGAACCGAACCCGTCGTGCGTCCAGCGCTTCGACCTTTTCCACATCACCGTAGTAGAAGCTGTAGAACGGCTGGCCCTTTTCGGTCAGCAGATTGAAGGTGTAGACGACATCCTCCGCCGTGACCGGTTTGCCATCGGCGAAGCGGGCTTCTTCACGCAGATGGTAGATGACCCAGCTCCGGTCCTCCGGCATCTCGATGCGTTCGGCCAGCAGGCCGTACTGGGTAAACGGCTCGTCACTGCTGCTGGTGGTCAGGGAGTCATACAGCATCCCCAGACCGGCCGCCGGAGAGCCGCGAGAAATAAAGGGGTTGAAGCTGTCGTAGGTGCCGATGGTATGGCGGCGGAGCAGGCCGCCCTTGGGGGCATCTGGATTGACGTAATCAAAATGGGTGAAGTCAGCGGGGTACTTGGGCTCCCCGTGCATGGCAATCGCATGCTCTCCGGGGGCGGCGTGCAGGCCATGGCTGAACAGGCCGGCCAGTAGCGCCGGCAGCAGAAATCGTCTCATCACGTCGTCCTGTTTATTTTTTCCACCAGGTCTCGATACCCAGTATGTAGGGCATGGGCGCATCCGGGCGACCGAACTTGTCCCACCATGCCAGCCGGTGGTGATCAATGTACCAGTGTGGTACCGAATAATGCTGCCAGAGTAACACACGGTCCAGTGCCTGCATGGCGGCGCGGTATTCGGCTTCGCTCTCGGCGGCCATGCTGGCGTCAATCAGGGCATCCACCACCGGATCACTGATGCGTGAATAGTTGCGACTGCCTGCCAGCTCCGCGCTGGAGGAGTGCATGTAGTCACGCAATTCCGGCCCCGGATAGGCGCGCTGTGGCAGCACGAAGATGGTGATGTCGTAGTCGAACTGATCCAGCCGTTCCTTGTAGCTGGCCGGGTCCAGGGCGCGATACGTCGCCTGGATGCCGACACGCTCAAGGTTGCGCAGATACGGTTCCACCACGCGCGCCATCCCGGGTGTCTGATAATTGAGAATTTCCAGGCGCAAAGGTTCCCCGCTGTCGCGGTGCACCAGATGCCGACCCTGGATGCGATAACCGGCATCCTGCAACAGGGCCATGGCCTGCTGCATGCGATCGCGTATATTGCCGGAGCCGTCGCTTTGCGGATGCTGGAACGGCTGTGTGAAGAGCGCGGGCGGCAGACGCTCCCTGAACGGTTCCAGAAGCGCCAGTTCGTGCCCCCGGGGAATGCCGCTGGCACTGTTGTGGCTGTTCGGGAACCAGCTCTGCGATCGTACATAGGCGTCGTTGAAGATAGTGCGGTTGGTCCACTCGAAATCGAACAACAGGTTCAGGGCTTCACGCACCCGCCGGTCATCCAGTGGTGGTCGTCGCTGGTTGAGGAAGAACGCCTGGGTGCCCTTGGGCACGCTGTGCGGAATCTCGGCCCGCTGGATGCGCCCGCGGCGCACGGCCGGAAAGTTGTAGGCGGTGGCCCAGTGCTTGGCGACGTAATCCAGATGCACGTCGTAACCACCGGTCTTGAAGGATTCGAAGCCGACCTGGGCATCGCGGAAGAAATCGAAGATCACTTCATCGAAGTTGTAGCGCCCGCGATTGACGGGCAGATCGCGGGCCCAGTAGTCCTCGACCCGCTGAAACACGATCTGGCGCCCGGGCCGCACGCGGGCGACGCGGTAGGGGCTGCTGACCACCGGCGGTTCCAGCGTGGCGCCGAAGGTGCGCTCTTTCCAGTAGTGTTTCGGCAACACCGGCAGGTCGCCGATCACCAGGGGCAGGTCGCGGCGGCCCTCACCGGTCAGATGAAAGCGCACCCGGTGCCGGTCCAGCACCTCGGCGCCCGTGACATCGCCAAGCATCAGGGCATAACGGGGATGTCCCTGCTCACGCAGCAGCGACAGTGAGAAGACCACGTCTTCGGCGGTAATCGGCGTGCCATCGTTGAAACGCGCTTCCTCGCGCAGGTGGAAGATGACCCAGTCGAGGCTGTCCGGGTACTCCACGGTGTGCGCGATCAGCCCGTAAGCGCTGCTGGGTTCGTCGCCCACTCGATTATGGGCGCCGCCGCCCATCAACAGGGTGTCGGTGGTCTCCAGAAAGCCGAATACCGAAGCGCCGGGGGTGCCTGCCAGGCTGCGACCGCTCATGACATAAGGATTGAGGCTGTCGAAGGTGCCAAAGCCGAACAGCTTCAGGGTGCCGCCCCGGGGGGCATCAGGATTGACGTAGTCGAAGTGACTGAAATCCGGCCCGTAGCGCAACTCGCCGAACGGGCTGTAACCATGACTGCGATGGACCGTGTCGTCGTTGTTCTTGCTGGCGGCCTGCGCGCTGAGCGCAAGCAGCCAGACCAGAACCGGCCACAGGGGCAGGGTGGTGCGCTGGGCAGTCATCCTCGGCTATCTCCTTGAGCCTGGGTGGCACCTGATCAGGGGGCGTCGCGGATGTCTACGTAAAGGGTCAGTTGTTGCCCCGGTTGCAGGAAGCGGTTGCGATCAATGTTGTTCCAGCTGCTGATCTGGTTTACCGACACATTGAAGCGATTGGCGATGGCATGCAAGGAGTCGCCGCGACGCACCGCATAGTTGATACGGCGCACCATATCGGGGCGGTTGCCATTGGCAGCCACCGACGGTGCGGCCTCGGTGGTCCAGATGGACAACTCCTGACCGACTCGCAGCGTGTCACCGGGAGCCATCTGGTTCCAGGCGGCCAACTCGCGCACGCCCACCTTGTAGTGGCGCGACAGGCCCCAGAGGGTATCGCCGTTGGTCACGCGGTGAGTGATCTGCTGGCGGCCACTGACAGCACGGTTCTGGCGTGCGTCCAGACGCGCTTCGGCGCTCAGGGTATAGCTGTCCGGATCACGTGCGGGGCGCGGGATCAGCAGGGTGTTGCCGGCAACGATGGTGTTGCCGCGCAGGCGATTGACTTCGCGCAGCATCTCCGGGGTGGTCTGGTGGCGGTTGGCAATGCCGATCAGGCTGTCACCCCGGGCGATGGTGTATCGCTCCCAGCGCATGCGCTGCTCCGGCGGCAGGCCCGCGACGCGCTCGCGGAAGGCCTCTGCACGATCCACCGGCACCAGCAGCCGGTGCGGGCCGTTGGGTGAGGTGGCCCAGCGGTTATAGGCCGGGTTCAGCATGTAGATTTCTTCCAGCGAAACGTCCGCCATCTCGGCCGCCTGGGCCAGGTCCATCTGCCCGCCGATGTCCACGACCTCAAAGTAGGCGGCGTCGGGAATCGGCTGCAGTGTCACGCCATAGGCTTCCGGGTCGCGCACGATCTGGGCCAGCGCCAGCAGTTTGGGGACATAGGCCATGGTTTCATTGGGCAGGCGCAGGTTCCAGTAATCGGTGGGGCGGCCAGCGTTGCGGTTACGGGTGATGGAACGGTTCACGTTGCCGCCGCCGGCGTTGTAGGAGGCCAGGGCCAGCAGCCAGTCGCCATCAAAGCGGTTGGCCAGCTGCTGCAGGTAGGTCAGGGCGGCATCGGTGGAATCGATGATGTCGCGGCGGCCATCCGCCCACCAGTCCTGCTCCATGCCGAAATGGCGGCCGGTGGAGGGGATGAACTGCCAGGGCCCGGAGGCCCGGCCGTGGGAGTAGGCGAACGGATCGAAGGCGCTCTCGACAATGGGCAGCAGGGCCATTTCCAGCGGGATATTGCGGGCTTCCGCTTCTTCGACAATATGGTAGAGGTAACGCTCGGCGCGGGTGGCAACGCGATCAAGATAGCCCTGATGGCGCGCGTACCAGTTACGCTGTGCGGTGATCCGGTCGTTGTCCACGTCCAGGTCCAGCGCAAAACCGGCACGAACCCGATCCCACAGGTCGGCATCGCTTCTGGGGGTGGCTTCCGGGTCGGGGTCAGGAT
>PNLU01000107.1 GCA_013823245.1 Alcanivorax sp. | reverse complement strand
TTACGTGTCGGCCATGCCCGAGGGCTACCTCAGTTGGCTGAAGGCCCAGCATCATGCGGGCAAGGTGCTGTGCGGCATTTGCAGCGGCACCTTTGTGCTGGCCGAGGCCGGCTTGCTGGATGGCCGCCGCGCCACCACCAGCTGGTGGCTCACCAAGGCGTTCCGGCGCCGCTATCCGGCGGTGGACCTGCATCCCCGGGATGTGGTCACCGAGGACGGTAATGTGCTGTGCGGCGGGTCCGCAGCGTCGTGGATGCATGTCTGCCTGCGGCTGATCGCCCGTTATATGAATGCGCAGGTCGCCAGCGCCTGCGCCCGTATCATGCTGGTGGACCCGGGCAGTGCGTCGCAGGCGCCTTATCTGAGCGCCGAACATCTGACCGCCAGCCGCGACAGCGCGCTGGAGCAAGTCATCGACCGCATGCGCGAGCAGCTGGATACGCCGCTGTCGGTCAGCGACATGGCCGCGTGGGCCAACATGAGTGAGCGCTCATTCATCCGCCGCTTCCGCGAAATGGCCGGTATGCCACCGGGCCACTATCTGCAAAAAATGCGCATCGACACCGCCAAACGATTACTGGAACAGACAGACCTGCCGCTGGAGCACATCATTACGCAAGTGGGCTACACCGATGTCAGTTCCTTCCGGCGCCTGTTCCGCAAGGAGGTCGCCGTATCACCCGGCGAATACCGCCAACGATTCCGGCCCGTGAGCCGCACCTGAGGCGCACAGCATCCGAGGGCATTCGCTTACCTGTCTTTCCGCTCAGGCTGACAACCTCCGGCAGCTTGGCCTGCCAGGCTATGCCTCTGAATGGAAACACGGGAGTGTGGCATGGACGACCACGATACCGCTTATCGGCTGCTGTTCTCTCATCAGGCCATGGTGCGAGATCTGTTGCTGGGCTTTACCCCAGGCAACTGGACGGATGAACTGGATCTCGACACCCTCGAACGGGTCAATACCAGCTATGTCACGGATGACCTGCGCAGCCGCTGTGACGATGTCATCTGGCGCGTGCGCTGGGGTGACGACTGGATATACGTGTATATCCTGCTGGAGTTCCAGTCCTCGGTAGACCGCTTTATGGCGGTACGCATCATGGCTTACGTTGCCCTGCTTTATCAGGATCTGATCCGCAGTGATCAGCTTGAGAGTGACCGCCTGTTGCCTCCGGTGCTGCCGGTGGTGCTGTACAACGGCGAGCCACGCTGGCGCGCTGCCCTGGACATCGCAGACCTGATACACACCGGGCCGAGCGCCCTGGCCCCCTGGCGGCCTGCGGTGAGCTATCTGCTGCTGGATGAAGGCGCCCACGACGATGCCGCGCTACCCAAAGAACGTAATCTGGTAGCCGCGCTGTTCCAGTTGGAAAACAGCCGCACCAAAGAGGATTTCCGGCAGGTGCTCCGGCTTCTGATAGACTGGCTGGACACACCAGAGCAGACGGACTTGCGACGCAGCATCACGATCTGGCTACGCCGGGTCTTGCTTCCACGCAGAATGCGCGATACACCGATACCTGAAATACAGGATTTGCAGGAGGTCGATACCATGTTGTCTGAACGCGTCAAGGACTGGACCCGCGACTGGCGGGAACAGGGGCTGAAGGAAGGGCGAGAGCAAGGACTCGAGCAGGGCCTCGAACAGGGCCGCAAGGAAGAGGCCGCAGCATTCGTTACGGCTGTCATTGAGCGCCGCTTCGGCGAGATCCCTGAATGGGTAGGGGACCGCCTGAACGCCGCCGACGCCGCGCAATTGCATGACTGGGCGCTCGCTCTGCTGGACGCACCGTCGCTGGAGGCCGTATTCCGTTGAACCCCTTGCATCGCGCGCGTGGCGCATGAGTTTTTTCCAGTGGATGGGTGTGTTGATGGCCGTGGCCGCCGGGGCGTTGATCTGGCGCGGTCAGGGCGTGCGCGAGCGCGCTTTGCTGGCAACCCGGTTGCGCTGCCAGCGCGAGGGCGTGGTGTTGCTGGATCAGACCGTGGCCTTGCGCCAGACACGGTTGGCGCGGGATGCCGACGGCCGTCTGCGCATGCGGCGCGTGTACCAGTTCGAGTTCACGGTTACCGGGGGCGAACGCTATCAGGGTGAAACAACCATGCTGGGATTGTCACCACGTCACATAATGCTGCCCCCGCACCGTGACGACGGCGAACAAATGCATTAGGGTAGGCTCTCTGGTGATGCAGGATGCATCCCGAACCCGACAAGGAGGTTATTTATGCGCAGGCTCATCATCCCTGCCAGTGCTCAGGAACGGGCCGCCACGGTCGATGCCGACGCCCTGTTCTCCGCACTCGCGATCACGGTCACACCGTCCATGCCCTACACCGTGCCGGGCCCTGGCCGCGACACGCTGCGGTACCATCACCCCTTCGCCATACTGAACATACCGCAGTCGGTGATTACCCGCTGTCGCAGCATCATGGCGCCGCATGATCTGTGCACCAATGCACTGCTGCTGATCGTCGGCAGTGTGCTGTGCGGCGAAGACGGCTGCGGCTTCGGCCCGGGGGCGCGCCTGCGCGACGGCCAGACCCTGGGCACCGTGCTGGCGCAATGTGCCCGCTGGAACCTGCCCCAGTTCCGCGATCCGCTGCCCGCAGAAAGGGGCGCGCTGGATCTGCTGTTTTCCATGCGCTACCTGGGCACTCGGCAGGGTGGCGTGGATGTTACCGTGAACCCCTACCCTGGCGTGCCGATGGCAGTCTGGCGCATCTTCCTGAGCACACTGTCGAGCCAGGCGCGTTGCGAAGCGCCCATGCGCCCGCTGGTATCGGGTGAATTCATCACGCAATGAATTCACCCGATGCATCAGGTTGTCGGGATAGTCAGAATGGCCGTAGCGATCGAGAAGTAGATCAGGATGCCGGCGATGTCCGCGATCGAAGTGATCAGCGGCGCGCTGGCCGTGGCCGGATCAAACTTCATACGGGTCAGCAGGAATGGCAGGAGCATGCCGATCATGCTGCCCATCATCACCACCAGCACCATCGCCAGGGACACCACCAGCGCCACTTCAGAGCCGCCACGCCACAAACCCAGGCCCCATACCGCAGCCCCCATGGTCAGGCCCAGTGCCAATGCCACACCGAGTTCCTTGCCCCACAGCTTGAGCCAGTCTTTCGACTGCACATCACCGGTGGCCAGCGCGCGCACCATCAGGGTGGCGGACTGCGAACCCGCGTTACCGCCGGAATCGACAATCAGCGGCAGGAAGAACACCAGCGCGATCACGGCCTCGATGGTCTCTTCGAAATAGGCGATACCGGCGCCACCAAAAATGTTCATGAACACCAGCAGTACCAGCCAGCCGACGCGCTTGCGATACAGCAGCGAGGGCCGTGCGTCGCGCAGGCTGAGCGCTACAGCGCCCACACCACCGATCTTGTGGAAATCTTCGGTGTTTTCCGCTTCGGCCACGTCCATCACGTCATCAACCGTGACCACGCCAAGCAGAATGCCACGGCTGTCCACCACCGGCAGCGCGGTAATGTCGTAGTGCTGGATCAGGCGTACCGCTTCAGTGCGATCCTCAGCGGCCTGAACCGTAACCAGTGGCCCGGAGACCACTTGCCCTACGGTTTCTTCCGGTGCCAGCATCACCAGCCGTTTCAGACTGACGGTGCCCGCCAGATGACCTCGCGCATCGGTGACATACAAGGTATTGATGGTTTCCTCGCCCTGCCCCTGACGCCGCACATGGGCCAGCGCCTCAGACAGCGACCAGTCCGGGCGCAAGGTGACAAAGCGGGTCGTCATCAGGCGACCGACGCTGTGAGCCGGGTAGCCGAGCAGTTCCAGCGCCACACGCATGTCATCGGCGCTGAGCAAGCGCAGCAGCTGTTCGGCTTCTTCCTTGTTGACCGACTGCAACAGGGCGGTGCGGTCATCCGGTGACAAGCCTGCCATAAGTTTGCGGCCCGCCTCGTCATCCAGCATTTCAAGCAGGCGATGCTGCACCGGCAGTTCAATGTAGGCAAACACACCGGCATGCTGGTCTTCCGGCAGGATCATGAACGCCTTTGGCAGTGCTTCATCTTCCACGCCAGATAGCGCTTCGGCGATGTCCTGCACATACATGCGCGCGCAGGTGTCGGCCACTTCGTCCCAGAGGCCATGCGTGATCAGCTCACGCAGCAAACGGATTTCACGTACGTTTTCCATTGAAAAGTCCTCCCTGCTCCGGCGTCAGAATGCGACGGCAAAGCCGGCAATCACCGCGTCATCACGGCGCTCTGCGCGCGAGCGATCCCAGGCCAGATCCAGGTCTACCGGACCGATGCCGTAGCGCAGGCCCGCGCCCAGCCGGGTACCACCGCGGTGGCTGCCGTAGGTCTCGCCAATCAGGCTGATGCCATGCACCAGATCCAGTTCGGCGCCCACGCCCCACAGGGCGTCGTCCTGCTCGCCGCGCTCCCGGCCCCAGCCCACGTTGACGTGGGTGAGCAGCCGATCGTTCACTGGAACGCTCACAGGCAACACCACTTCCACCGCTTCGAAATGGTCGGTTTCATTGCGCCAGAAGGTGGCGACGGACAGCGCCACGCCGATGCCTCCCTCTTCCATGTCACGCAGCAGGGTCTTGCCAGCAAACTCCACTTCGGTGTCGTTGCCGTCTTCCAGCCACTCGCGGGCCATGCCAAGGGTGAGTTCCAGGTTGCCTGTAACGTTGCAGGCGGGCAGTGCCGTCACGCTGCGGTTGTTGCTGTCGGCATGGGTGTACCAGGCCTCCAGCTGACAGCGGCCCGGATCGACCAGGGTCGCATCATCCACGGCATAGTGGCCGCCTGCGGCATGGACAGGTGCCGCACCGAACCACAGCAGTGGCCCGCACAGCAGGGGTGACATCTTCCTGATGGTATGAATCATGGGTATTCCCCTTTTTTCAGGCGCGCAAACGCACGCTGACGCTGTATCGTTACAGCGTCATGACTCTGAATAACGGAAACATACCCGGAGGGACGCCCGCAACAGGGGCATCAAACCGGCTCTGCTTCCCACCTGGGTGTCGGTGGGCGGGCGGAGCCGGAGGAACGAGGCTACGCCAGCCGACCGAACGGTCGCTTCATGGTGTTACAGCAATGACAACTGCTGGGTTCCACGGGCGTATGCCTCCTCTGAAAAGACGGGCGGGAGTGTAACGACGCAGGCTCGTTTGTCAACCGTTACCGAGCATGTCGCGCTTGAGGGAGTCCTGGATCGGATCACGGCCCAGGTAGATGCCGAACAGCACCTGTTTGAAATCCAGACCCTCGATCACGCGCATCACTTCGTCATTACGCAGGATGCGTGTGCCCTCGCCCGGCACGTAATCGAAGCCGAACAAATCGCCGACGTTGATCTGGATATCCTGTGCGTCCATTTCTTCGCGCAGTTCATCAATAAATGGCTCATAGCGATGAAAATCATCGCCGGCCGACTTGCGCAGACCTTCTTCAATGGAATCGATAAATCGGGCGCGGGTCACGCGCGATGACGTGATTCTCAGGCGCACCGCCTGCACTTCATCTTCCTGAATGATGTCTTCTGCATTGTCGCTTTTTTCGTTCAGATAGAGCCCGGCAGTGTAAATATCCATGAAGAAGCGGTTGCGCACGCCCTCGCCATTCATCACCAGCGTGGTGCCCTCCACTTCCAGCTCGGCAGGGAGTTTTTCCGAGGCCATCGCAAATAGCGCAAGCCCTGACAGCATGATGACACTGACCACCCCGGCAATTTTTCTCAAAATCATTAAGCTCTCCTGAAAAATTTCATAAAAATCGCACAAAACCAGCGCAGGAGATAAGACTATTCAGGCGTAACAATGTTCCATCTGCATGGCTATCATCGAAGAGCCTCCAGCAGCTTGCGTTTTTCGTCTGGCAGCGGGGCACTGCGCTGCGTCGCATGATCAAAATGCACCTGCACAGCGCGACCACGGGCCACCAGCGTTTCTTTTTGCCAGGCTTCCTGAAGCACTTCGAAGGAACTGTTGCCCAGATCACCCACCCGCGTGCGGATTTCCACGTCTGCGCCGTAATAGATCTGCCCCACAAAATCCACTTCGATCCGCGCGAGGATCAGCGGCATCACGGCTGGGCGATCCGGATCGGCGAACAACTCGAAGACCGCCGCGCGGCCGGTTTCGAACCAGCCTGCCACCACGGTATTGTTGATATGACCAAACGCATCGGTTTCGTAAAAGCGGGGGGTAATCACAAGACGGTGCATAGTGGCTCCGGACATGGCAAAAGGGGAAGGCTGCGGATTATACCCCCCGGGCGCCCTGTCACATCGCGCCATAGTGAGGTCCATGGCGAGCATCCTCTTGACGGGCAGCGGCGCATGAATGACATTCAAATATTATCAGGTGCCCAACAACCACCCATTACATATCCGGGGGGATATGACATGAAAGCCATCTGGCGCGGGCAAGTGATTGCCCAGAGCAATCAGACCATCGTGCTCGGTGGTCATCACTATTTCCCGCGCACCACCGTTGATGACCGTTACCTGGTTTCCAACGCACAGCGTGGTCTCCACCGTGTCGCGGGCCCCCTGCACTACTTCGACCTGCGCTCCCCGGATGACGGCATCACCCTGCCGAACGGCGCCTGGCATGCCCCGGAAGCCCCGGGTGACATGGCCATCCTGGTGGACCACATCGCCTTCGAGGCTTCCGTTCACGTGATCAGCTAAGACCCTGAACAAGACCCTGCTTGACGCGGCAGGGTATTCGGCTTATTTTGTAATACATTAAATGACAGCCGGACAGTGACATGCCAGACAGCCCGCGCCGCCGGGGCCGCAAGCCCAGCGATGACACCGAACGCAAGGATCGGGTGATCCAGACCCGGGTACCCCGGGATCTGGAAAGCACCCTGAAAGATGCCGCCGAGCGCGAACGCGTCAGCGTGTCGCATCTGATCCGCCATGTGCTGGAGGACACCTTCAACCTGGTGGACAACATCGTGGCGGATTCCGCCAGCCTGGTGGGCAACGTGACCCGCGATGCCCGCCGTCTGGCCGCCTCTGCACGGGGAGAACGCGGCCACACACCGCGTGTGCCCGCCACTGAAGGCGGCGAAGAAGCGGCGGCCCTGATGGAGGCCGTGGACGCCTGGCAGGACGTGGTCATCAACCGGCCCGACCAGTGCATCCGTTGCGGTGTGGCATTGGGCCGGGGCCAGCGAGCCTTTCGTGGCCTGAGCAGCGTGCCCGGCGCACCCGCCGTGTGGCTGTGCACAGACTGTATCGACAAGTTGTAGCCCGCTTTATGTAGCACCACCGCAGCCGCCCGCGAGGCGGCTTTTTATGACGCAACACTGTACTACAAAATATTACCTTGACGGATTATTCGACGGAGACGGCCCCATGGCTCACGGCAACAAGGACCTGACGCCCCGCACCGAAGATCGCTGGCAGGCACTGCACGACTTCGCTGACGAACGCAGCACCGATGGCGGCCTACGCGCCTGGATGACCATTCTGGACGCCAGCATCACCACCCTGGAAAAGGCCGCCTGGCAGGGCCGCGCGCTCGCCGAGCAAACGCGCACCGCCTGGCGACTGGTGGAAAGCGGTGCCAGCGATATGGCCACCGAGTGCCAGCAACTCGCTGCGGAAGTGGGCCGCTGGCCCGCGCGTCTGAAGCGCCTGGGCATCACCGGGTGGATGCTCACCAAAGTCGCCGCCAGCTATCGCTTCTGGGGCACGCGAAGTGCCTTTATCCCCATGACCCAGCGCGATGCTGCCCTGCAAGCACTGCATCGCAAGAACGCGCGGCGTTTCCGCGATACCTCGCTGAAACAGGGCGGCGCCTTCCTCAAGATCGGGCAATTGCTCTCCACCCGTCCCGACCTGCTGCCGCAGGCCTGGGTGGATGAACTGGCCGTGTTGCAGGACCAGGCCGCCCCCGAACCCTTCGAGCAGGTACGCGCGGTACTTGAAGCCGACTTCGGCAAGCCGCTGGCCGAGCTGTTTGCCGAGTTCGACGCCGAGCCACTGGCCTGCGCCAGTATCGGCCAGGTTCACCGCGCTCGCCTGCATGACGGCCGCGAGGTCGCGGTCAAGGTGCAGCGCCCCGGTCTGGCCGACATCATCGAGATGGATCTGGCGTTGCTGGGCATTTTTCTGGACAGCGTCAGCAGCCTGCTGCCGCCCACCGACACGCCCACTATTGTCGCCGAAATCGAACGCAGCGTGCGCGACGAACTGGATTATGTCAGCGAAACCCGCATGACCCGGATCATGCATCATGAACTGGCGAAGGTGCCGGGCGTGCGTGCGCCGGAGCCGGTCAAGGCGCTGTGCAGCGCGCGGGTGATGACCAGCGAATTCATTCACGGGCGCAAGTTCACCACCGTGCTGGATGAAGCGCGGGCCGCTGGCGACAGCACCACCGTGGACCGCCTGCTGTATGCCCTGCTGGATGTGTATTTTCATCAGGTGCTGCGGCTGGGCATGTTCCAGGCCGACCCCCACCCCGGCAACTTGCTGGTGAGCAATGAGGGCGATCTGGTGTTGCTGGATTTCGGTTGCACCGCGCTGTTCTCCAGCGACCCGGTCAGCGGTGACCGGCGCGCGGGGTATTTCCGGGTATTGCAAGCCGCCATTATTGGCGACAGCCAGACCATCGCGTCACAACTGAATACCCTGGGCTTCGCCACGCGCAGTGGCGACCCGGCCACACTGCTGGCGTTTTCGGAAGCGTTACTGAAGCAGTTCCGCGATGCCGCAATGCGCGGTGCGGAAGGGGCCGAATGGCCGTCGCCAGAAATGCTGGCGGCCACCGCCCGGGAGCTGTTGCATCAGGCATCCAGCGACCCGGTGGACACCCTGCCTGCCGATTTCATTCTGCTGGCGCGAGTGTTCGGGTCGCTGAGCGGGCTGTTCATGCATTACCAGCCACGCATTGATGTGGCGCGCTGTTTGCTGCCTTACCTTATGGCACCCGAGGAGCAGGCGGCCTGATCAACTCCCTTCTACCCGGAAGCCGACCTTGAGCGACACCTGATAGTGACCGAGTTTGCCATCGACGATATGCCCACGCGTCTCGGTCACTTCAAACCACTCCATGTGGCGCACGGTCTTGGCACACTCCGCCAGCGCATTCTCGATCGCGGCTTCGATACTCTTTTTCGATGAGCCGACGATCTCGGTCTTGCGGTAGGTATGGTGGTCACTCATGACACGCTCCTGTGCAATGACTGTACCTCCAGTGTGCGCCCCTGCCCTGACCACCTCAATGTCACTTTACGTTCTATTACTCAGCACCAGTTCGTCCAGCGTGCGCCGGTCCGGACGATAGGTGTTCACCACCTCATCAGCGGGATAACCCAGCGACAGGCCACACAGCAGTTGATAGTCCTTCGGGATCTCGAACTCGGCCTCCACCGGCGAACGCCACAGCGCCAGCGCGCCCTGCGCACAGGTGCCCAGCCCGCGGTTGGTCGCCGATAACATCAGACTTTGCAGGAAAATGCCGGCATCCAGCGCCGAATAGGCGCCCAACCCCTTGTGCGCAAAGATAAACATCGCCACCGGCGCATCGAAGAAACTGAAATTGCGCGCCATTTGCGCGTCCCGCGCGGCATGATCGTTCCGGGCGATACCCAGCGTCTGGTACAGACCATGCCCCGTGGCCACCCGGCGTGGCTGCAGGTCCGCCGGGTATTTCAGGATTGGCTTGAAATCACCGTCGGGCAGCACACCGCCTCGCACCGCCGCCACCAGCTTCTTCCAGGCCGGCGCCCGTTGCAGCGTGGCCACCCGGGCAAAGCGCTCGCTCAACACCCGGCGCAAACGCTCCACCTGCTCGCCCGTGGCCACCGCCACCCGGTACGGCTGAGTGTTGGACCAGCTCGGCGAGGCCAGCGCATCCGCCAGCAGCGCGTCGAGGGTTTCAGGGGCTACAGGCCGGTCGCTGAAGGCGCGGATACTGCGGCGCTGATGCAGAACGTCGTTGAAATCCATGGTTACACCCGGTGCACGTCGTGAAA
>PNLU01000106.1 GCA_013823245.1 Alcanivorax sp. | reverse complement strand
ACAATAGGCGGCGAGAGCTTGCTGCAAGGCGCGCTCGTGGTCAGCGAGGTATTGCAGCAACAGTCGCAGCCGCTCCCTTGGTTCACCGCTCGACAGGCGCTGGTATTCTTCCGCCAGATGCTGGTGGAAACTGCCGGTCCACGCCAGCACCTCATGAATGGTCTTGAAGCGCATGAGGGGGCTCCTTTCTCCACGTGCCAACGGCTGCCAGTGTGCCTGTCTGCTCGCGTGAAGGCCAATCGGAGGCCCGGGGGCTTTCTGGGGTGTTGCTTTGCTCAGGTGGGTTCGTCGTCGCCCTGCTGTTCCTGGGCTTCCAGGTGGGTCAGAACCGTGGCCAGGCGATCAACCAGTACCTTGTTGATGGCCTTGTCGAGAACGCGCGCCAGTTCGGCGCTGACCACCATGTCGGCAATCGGTCGCACCCGCTGGATAAACTGGGCCAGCCGGGGCACGTCATCGCCGCGCGGCAGTTCCTTGTCCCCGTATTTGGCGTCAACCAGATGGGTGACCACCATACGGACAAAGCCATCGGCAATCCGGTCCACTTCGGAGCGCACTGAATTGACTTCATCCAGCAGGGCGTTCAGCGGAATACCGGCGTCCACAAGCTCACGGCCTGCGTTGAGGATGCGCGGGCTGGGGACACGCAGCCGGTTGCTTTCGGGAATCATGTAACCCAGGTTGACCGCTTTCAGCAGGACCTCCTGAGTCAGTTCATCGCCGAACGCCTCCAGCAGTTCTTCGTAGCTCATGTAGGACGGCGCTTCGTCGCTCCACGGGCTGGTGACCACGACTTCAAGGCCCAGAATGTCGTTCAGGTCACGGCCCTGCTCCCAGGCGGTCAGCAGGTCGCGAATGTTGGCAAGGGTGAAGCCGCGATTGAGCAACTGGCCGATGATTTTCAGGCGCGCCAGATGCACGTCGGTGTAGATGCCGATGCGGCCGCGTTTTTCCGGCGGCGGCAGGAGGCCGCGATCCTGATAGGCGCGCACATTGCGCACCGTGGTGCTGGCTTCGCGGGCCAGTTCGTCAATGGTGAATTCCTTGCGTCCGCTGTGCTCAACGGGTGCTTCCGGTGACCGCGTCACTTTGCGCAGGCTTTGCAGGATGGCGGAGGGTGTCAGCTGGGTCGGTTTCATGCCGCGATGATAGCGAGGTTTCCGTGACGGTACCATAACCGGCTGCCGTGCGGACTGTGATCTTATTCCTGTATCTCGATGATACCGGCGTTATCAGTACATAGGCCGATGCCCCAGGCGCGCTGCCCCGCAGCGTGCAGTGACGCCATGCATTGCGCATAAGTGTCGGCAGGTATGGCGGCCAGCAGGCCGCCACTGGTTTGCGGGTCCGTCAGGATGGCCAGGAGTGGATCTCCGGCCAGTGATGCGGCCACCGTGCACTGTTGCAGTGCAAGATCATTGGCGGCGGCCAGGGAGCTGCGCACGCTACTCTGTGCCAGCGTCAGCGAGCCGCTCAGCAACGGGATTGAGTGCGCGTGCAATCGCGCGCCGCACGGTTGCCGGTGCACCATTTCCTGCAGATGACCGATCAGGCCGAAGCCGGTGATATCGGTGCAGGCGGTCGCGCCGTGGAGCGCAAACAGGGCGGCGGCGGTGGCATGGCTTTCCAGCATGCTGTCCAGTGCCTCATCCAGCCAGGCGCCTCGGGTCAGGCCGCGCTGAAGTCCCGCCAGCAGGATGCCGGTGCCCAGAGGTTTGGTCAGTACCAGCAGGTCCCCGGGCCGCGCGCCGCGTTTATGCAGCAGGCTGTCCGGGTGAGCGCGACCATTGACCATGAAACCGGCTGCCATGGTCGGCCCCTCGATGGTGTGCCCGCCAATCAAGGCGCAACCGACCCGGTCCAGCTCCAGCAGAGCCCCTTCCATCAGGCGGCGCAGGTCGCGGTGTTGCAGGCGCGGATGCTGATAAGCCAGGGCCACGGTGGCGAGCGCCGAATGCGGCTGCGCGTTCATGGCGTGCAGGTCACTGAGCGCATGCAGAGCGGTAATACGACCGAACAGCCAGGGCTCGTCGATAAACGCAGGGAAATAATCCTGGCTTTGCACCAGCAAGGACTCGGCCGGCCAGCGGAGCACCGCTGCGTCTTCCGCACTCTGGTAATCGCTGATGACCTCGTCGTGCCGAACTCCCTGGAGACCATTGAGTGCTTGCGACAGGGTCTGTGCGCCAACCTTGGCACCGCAACCCTGGCAATGCATCACGGATTGATGGTCATCGCCTTGGGGGCCGGGTGCCATATCCCTTGCAGGCAGTTCGGTGAAGCGCGCCATGAAGCGCCGGTCGATCCGGTCCTTCCAGCGCCAGACCCAGTCGCCGCGCAGGCTGAGGCGGCCGCGACTGGCGACCGCATGGCGTTTGCCGGCGGACAGCAATGCCAACACCTTGTGCTGTGGACGATAGCGCTTCAGCGGTGCCCCCTGGAGGGCGGCGCGGAGATTGGCTGCCAGCACCGGCGCCTGGCGCACGGCATAAACACCCGCGCGCGGCAACGTGTAGGGATCGAGCCAGGCGCAGTCACCGGCCGCAAAGATGTTCGGATGGGAGATGCTTTGCAGGGTGTCATGAACCCGCACCAGGGCGTCATCAGTGCAGGCCAGCGGGGATGCTGCCAGCCAGTTGGCGCCTCGTGCTCCGGTGCACCAGAGCAGAAAATCGGTATGCAGCCGCTGGTCGTCCGGTCCTTCGATCCAGTGGGGGCCAACACGGGTCACCGGGAAATGCATCACTTGCTCGACCTGTGCGGCATCAAGCAGACGCTGCATGGCGCGTCGTGTCCCCGTTGCCAGTCCCGGCAGCAGTGTCCTGGCATCGACCAGACGCACCTGGGCAGCGATGCCTGCCCCGGACAGCGCATGGTCTACAGCCAGACACATCTCGGTGCCCCCGGGGCCGGCGCCGACGATGGTGATCTGCATCGGCCCTTGCTGTTCATGCATCGAAGACAACAGGGTTTGCCAGCGCTGCCGGAAACTGCTGACTGGCTTGATCGGCACAGCGTGGGTCTCTGCGCCGGGAACCCCGCAGGTATCCGGTAGCGCACCGATATCCAGACTGAGCACGTCGTAAGGCAATGGCGGTCCCTGATCCAGCAACACCAGTCTCTGAGTGGTATCCAGCCCGGTCGCCCGTGCACGGACAAAGCGCACGCCCGCCCACTGGCAGAGTGCCGCCAGATCAATGTGCATGTCTTCCGCACGATAGTGCCCGGCGACGAATCCCGGCAGCATGCCGGAGTAGGGCGTCAGTGACTCTGGCGACACCAGTGTGATGCGGGCACCAGGAGGCGGAGACATCGCCAGCATGCGCAACGCCAGCGCGTGGCTGTGGCCACCCCCCACCAGCACCAGATCCTGATGAGGCCCATCGACTGTCGGGACTGTCTTCATGGGGCGGCTCCGCGTGGGGGGGTAGTGTCGGCGCCCGGCAGTCGTGCCAGTGTGCGTCCTTCGTTGAGTGACAGGCGAAGATGTTGACGCAGTCGGCGGGAAAACGCATCTACACCAAGGTTCAGCAACACGCTCACCAGAATCAGGAACAGTGCCCGGTCGAAGCGGAACTCGGCGAACGCTGCATCCACGAAGTAGCCCAGCGTGGTGATGCCGAGGATACCGAGAATGGCGGTTTCGCGCATGATGATTTCCCAGCGATACAGCAGCAGGGCCAGCAGGTTTGGATAGATACGCGGCAGCACCTCGTAGCAGTAGCCGCGCAAACCGGTGGCGCCGTCGCAGCGTGCGGGCCACTGCAGGGTGAAGCGGCCGCCGAGCCAGGCGACGATGGCGCTGGTATGCAGGGCCAGCGCGATGATACCAGGCAGCATGGAAGGCCCGAATAACAGCAGCAGGATAAACGCAAGGAGGAATTCCGGTGTGGTGCGCAGGATCACCAGGAGTATATGACCCAGCCCCCGGCTCAGTGGCGAACCGAAGCGTGGCGACACCAACGGAAAAAGCAGGAGTGACAGCAACGCGGTGAGTAGCAGCGCGGCACTGGACAGCACCAGGGTATGCCATAGCCCCGGCAGGGCCTGCTCGCTTGCCAGGCGCAAACACCATTGCATGAAGGCCTCGAATCCACCGTCCTGGCGCAGCGGGGCCGGCACGATATCCTCGCTCAGGAATCGCCACAGCGTGCCCGCCGGAGCACTGGACAGGGGTGGAGCCCACCACAGCGCCGCCCCCAGATAAAGTGGCAGCAAATGGCGATGCAGCCACCAGCGCAAGGTGCCAATCAGCAGGAAGAACAGATACAGGATGGCAGCTCCTGCGCTGTAGTCGCCCTGACGGAAGGCGGTCTCCAGATGGAAGCCGAGGGTGGGCAGTCCGATAAAACCGAGAATGGCGGAGGCGCGCAAACCGCATTCGAGCCGATAGGCGCTGTAGGTGCGCACGGGCAACAGAATCAATGGCAGGCGTGCGTAGAAGAAGGTGGCCAGCCAGGTGCTGCCGGAGGGCAGCGCGGTGGCCGGGCGCGCATCGGCTTCTTCCAGGAATTCGCCGAACACTTTGGCAAAGATGCCCGCGTAGGGGATGGCAATCGCAAGCACGCCCGTCAGCGGCGACAGACCGGTAATCTGCAGGAAGATCAGCCCCCAGAACAGTTCATGCACAGCGCGAATCACGGCGCTGAACGCGCGCACGCCGCGGAATCGCCAACCCAGCGCCAGCACGAATCCGGCGACCACACCCAGAGCAACCCCCTGGAAGGCGAAGGCGAGTGTATTGGCGAGCGCTTGCCAGACGAACTCGGTGGCGGCGAAGTCCGGCGTCAGAAAGCCGGTACCGATACGCGCCAGTTCCGTGCCCGGCGACAGCGTGGTGATTTCGAGGTCAGCCAGCAGGAAGGCCAGCACGCCCACCAGGCCGAGCCACAGGGAGGCCCTCCGGAAACGGCCGGCGGTGGTATTCCAGGCGGCTTCAGGCATAAAGCGCATCAAGGTCAGCCAGGGTCAGCCCCGAGGTGGGGGCATCCAGCACCAGCGCGCCATCACGCAACCCCAGAACTCGGTCGAAGCAGGACAGTGCCAGGCTGCGATCATGCAGGGCGACCACGGCACTGTCGTGTTGCGACAGCGCCAGTGCCAGCAGCCGTTGTGCCTGATGCTCATCGACACTGGACACAGGTTCGTCGCCGAGCAGCACCGGACGTCGTGTGTAGAGCGCGCGGCCCAGGGCCACCCGCTGTGCCTGGCCGCCTGACAGGCGATCAATGCTGACCCGCAGACAGTCTTCAATACCCAGCTGCCTCGCCAGTGCATGAATCGCCTGGCGTTCACGCGCTTGTGGCCAGACCAGATTAAGCAGGCTGTAGCCCACACCATGTCGTGGCAGCGCACCCATGTAGATGTTATGGAAAGCGCTCAGCATGGGGACCAGCGCACCGTCCTGGGGGCACCAGGCGACCTGTGTAGCATGCTGACAGCGCAAGGCGCCAAGCAGGGTGGATTTGCCCGCGCCGGAGCGTCCGAGCAGCGCGACCTTTTCACCAGGTCGCACCGTCAGTGTGAGGTCGGTCAGCACCGGGCGCGCGCCCTGATACAGGTGGTCCCCGCGAAAGCTGAACAGGACGTCCATCAGTCGAGCAAATCCAGGGAGCGGGCCGTGTCGACGATAAGTTGGTAGTCCTCATTGCTCGCCGGGATAAAGCCCTGGCGCGGAAAGGCGGCAAGCAGGGCCTCATCGGTGATCGCCAGCAAAGCGGCCTGAACGCGATCGGTGAAGTCATTGCCAAAGCGGGCGTCGACATCGCCCCGAATCACCCAGTGGTAGTCCGGGTAGGGCGGTGTGCTCCAGACCTTGCGGACCTTGCTGTCATCAATACGGCCTGCGGCCCGCGCCTGCTCCCAGACCTTGTAGTTGACGACCCCGGCATCCCAGGCGCCACTCTGCACCAGCGCGATGGTGGCGCTGTGGTCGCCGCTGAAACCGACACGGCTGAAAAAGCGCTGCGGAGTTTCACCGGTGGCTTCACGCATGAAATGCTCCGGCATCAGCCGGCCAGAGGTCGAGCTGCGGGAACCGAAGGTGAAGCGTTTACCGCGCAGCGCCAGAGGGAAGTCGTCAGACGGTTCGATGCCGGTGCTGGTATGAACAATCAGGTGGCTGATGAACTGAGGGTCCTCGACGCCCTGGGCAATGGCACGACTGCCCGGCACAAGACGTTGTGCCTGGACGCCGGTGAAACCTCCGAACCAGGCCAGCTGCACCTCATTGTTGCGAAACGCGGTAACAGCAGCGGCGTAGGACTTCACCGGGATATAACGCACCTCGACCCCCAGTTCGGCGGCGAGGTAGTCGGCGACCTGGCCAAAGCGGGTCATCAGCCGTGATTCGTCCTGATCGGGAATGGCGGTAAAGACAAAGGTGTCGGCGTGGGCGGCGCCGGTAACGCACAGCAGCAACGCCGCCGCCAAGCGGGCGCGGATCTTGTGGATCATGTTGTCACTCCGTTCAATGGGGAGTCAGGCCGGACGGTTATCGCGCTCAGGCACTGTGTCCGGCAATCAGTGCATGAGCCAGTGCATGGTCAGGATGATGCGCAGCGTTCGTTCAGCCAGGCCAGCACCTCGCCACGGCTGCCGGTAAACAGCGCCTTGCCGTCGCGCTTGCTGAGCATGTAGTCATACATGGGATCGTAATAATCGCGCAGCAGGCTTTCTATCCAGACCCGGTGCGCCTCGGGGCTGCCGGTGCGCGCCTGCAACGCCAATGCCTCCTGTAACTGGGCGCGCAGGCGCCCATGGCGCAGCCCGCCCAGGCGCTTGCGAATCCTGTCCAGCGCGGCCAGCAGGTCTTCGCCCAGTCGCACCTGGGCATCCTCCCTGGTCTGCCCGGCGCCGCTGGCTTGCAGGTATTCATCCACCGGCGCGATGACATAATCTTCAAGGGTGACGTTGACGCGACTGGCCAGCGATTCCTCGATCATGATCTGTGGGGCCGTTTTCATGGCGGCCTGCAAGGGCAGCGGCAAGGCACAGCGGCCTACCAGCCGACCTTCGTCTTCCAGCGCCAGCGGGCCATCACTGGCATGGCGCAGACGCAACAGGTCGATGGCGATCGTATTTTCGAAATCGATTTGTGCCGGCTGGCCGCCGGGGCGGCGACCGAAGGCCGAACCGCGGTGATGCGCTCTGCCTTCCAGGTCCAGCGCCCGGTCCAGTGCCTCGATCACGCGGGTCTTGCCGGTGCCGGTGCGCCCGCAGACCAGCAGCAGCGGCGTGCGCCCGATATCCTGTTGGAAACGTTCCAGCAGAAAACGCCGCATTGCCTTGTAACCGCCCTGAACCAGCGGCAGGCTAATGCCCTCATCGGCAAGCCATTGCTGCACCGTGCGGGATCGCAGCCCGCCACGAAAACAGTAGAGATACCCTTCAGGATGCTGCCGGCACCAGTCGGCCCAGGCGGCCGTGCGCGCCGCGCGCACCCCTCCGCCAACCAGTTCATGCCCCAGCATGATGGCCGCGTCCTGGCCCGCCTGTTTATAGCGGATACCCACCTGATGCCGCTCACGATCGTTGAGCAGCGGGAGGTTGTGCGCGGCGGGGAAGGCGCCCTTGGCGAACTCCACCGGCGCACGCACATCGAGCAACGGCGCCCCGGTGAGAAAGAGACTCAGGTAATCGCGGGTGACCGGCAACGACATGGCGTGTTCAGCTCAGCGTTGCTTGCGCGGCGGCAAACCCGTGTGCTGGGTCAGCAGTTTGCGGCCACGGCGTGTATTGTGCGCCTGTTGCGAATTCTTGCGCCGGGGCGCGCGGTAGTCGTTACCGGCATCCGGCTGGTCGCGGGGAATCAGCTGATGCTTGCCATTGCCAATCAGATCGGCCCGACCCATTTTTTTCAGCGCCTCGCGCAGCAGCGGCCAGTTACGCGAATCGTGATAGCGCAGGAACGCCTTGTGCAGGCGGCGCTGATCCGCATCGCGCACGATTTCCATTTGTTCACTCTTGTAGCTGACCCGCCGCAGCGGGTTGCGCCGAGTATGATACATGGCCGTCGCCGTGGCCATCGGCGAAGGATAGAACGCCTGCACCTGGTCCGCACGGAAGCCGTTGATCTTCAGCCACAGGGCCAGATTCATCATGTCTTCATCGCGCGTGCCCGGATGCGCCGCAATGAAGTACGGAATCAGGTACTGCTCCTTGCCGGCTTCTTTCGAGTATTTCTCGAACATGCGCTTGAAGGTATCGTAGGTGCCGATGCCCGGCTTCATCATTTTCGACAGCGGGCCTTCTTCCGTATGCTCGGGGGCAATTTTCAGATAGCCGCCCACATGGTGAGTAACCAGCTCACGCACATACTCGGGGTCCTGCACCGCCAGATCGTAACGCAGCCCCGAAGCAATCAGGATTTTCTTGATGCCGGGCAGGGCGCGTGCTTCCCGATACAGTTGCGTCAGCGCACTGTGATCGGTATTCAGGTTCTCGCAAATGCCGGGGTAGACACAACTGGGCTTGCGACAGGCCGCTTCAATCTCGCGCGTCTTGCAGGCAATGCGATACATGTTGGCCGTCGGCCCGCCCAGATCAGAAATGACCCCGGTAAAACCCGGCACCTTGTCGCGGATCTCACCGATTTCCCGCAAGATGGAATCCTGGGAACGGTTCTGGATGATGCGGCCTTCGTGTTCGGTAATGGAACAGAAAGTGCACCCACCAAAACAGCCGCGCATGATATTCACCGAGAAACGGATCATGTCATAGGCCGGAATCTTTTCGCCCTCATAGGCCGGGTGCGGCACGCGCGCATAGGGCAGCCCGAACACATAGTCCATTTCCGGCGTGGACAGCGGAATCGGCGGCGGATTCATCCAGATGTCCTGCTCCGCATGGCGCTGCACCAGCGCCCGCGCATTGCCGGGATTGGTTTCCAGATGCAGCACACGGTTGGCGTGCGCATACAGCACCGGATCATTGCGTACTTTTTCGAAGCTCGGCAGACGAATTACCGTGCGGTCGCGATCACGGTGCGCATGCCAGCGAATCTGCACCACCTGCTCCGCGTTGGGATCGATCTGCTGCGCGTTGCGCCGCTCCAGCTCACAGCTGTCCAGTTCCTGGGTATTCACGTAGGGATTGATGATGCGATCCACCTGGCCAGGTCGATCCACCCGTGTTGAATCCAGTTCCAGCCAGCCGGCGGGCGTATTGCGACGCATAAAGGCCGTGCCGCGCACATCCGTAATGTCGGTAATCGCCTCACCGCGCGACAACCGATGCGCGATTTCCACCACGGCACGTTCGGCATTGCCGTACAGCAGGATATCAGCGGCAGCATCCACCAGAATGGAACGGCGAACCTTGTCCTGCCAGTAGTCGTAATGCGCAATGCGGCGTAGCGACGCTTCGATACCGCCGAGCACCACGGGCACATCGCTGTAGGCTTCGCGGCAGCGCTGGCTGTATACGAGCGAACAGCGGTCCGGCCGCTTGCCGGCCATGCCGCCGGGGGTATAGGCATCATCGGAGCGCGCTTTGCGGTCGGCGGTGTAGCGGTTAATCATGGAATCCATGTTGCCGGCGGCGACGCCGAAAAACAGGTTCGGTTTGCCGAGGGCCATGAAGGCGTCTTTGCTGTGCCAGTCTGGCTGGGCAATGATGCCGACGCGAAAGCCCTGGGCTTCCAGCAGGCGGCCGATGATGGCCATGCCGAAGGAGGGGTGATCAACGTAGGCGTCGCCGGTGACGATGATGATGTCGCAGCTGTCCCAGCCGAGCTGGTCCATTTCTGCCCGGCTCATGGGCAGGAACGGCGCGGTGCCGAAGCATTCGGCCCAGTAGCGCGGGTAGTCGTAGAGCGCGTTGGCGGCTTTGGGCAGGGTCAGGGCGTTCATCACGGTGTTCCGGGGTTTGGCAAAGTGGGCATTCTACCTGAGTCGCTGGGCGGTTGTCCGTTAGCGGCCGGACTCTCCGGAGTGGGTCACCCTCCAGCAAAGAGGCGTTGAGGCGGGGTACGCCCTTCCGGGACCGCTCAAGCCATCCATGGGCGCTCTTTCTTTGGCC
>PNLU01000105.1 GCA_013823245.1 Alcanivorax sp. | reverse complement strand
GAGTATCAGGTTCTTGAAATTCTGGTCATGGCTGTCCGGCATCGGGCTGTCATCCTTGATCGTCGCCGTGATGTGTTTGGGCAGCGATGATCATGCCGAGCTGACAGCCTGGTGTCTGTCAGCCTGGACGGATGATGCTTGTAGGCCGATAGCTTGTGTGCCGGAAAATGAGGGCAAAAACGCAGGCCGGACCGGGTGCGGTAAGGTCCGGCCTGCGTCGGATTAACTGCGGATCAGGTGATCGAAGGCGCTGAGGGCGGCCTTGGCGCCTTCGCCGACGGCGATCACGATTTGCTTGTAGGGCACGGTGGTCACGTCACCGGCAGCAAAGATGCCGGGGATCGAGGTGGCGCCGCGGTCGTCGATGATGATCTCGCCGAAGCGGCTCATCTCCACGGTGCCGGTCAGCCATTCGGTGTTCGGCACCAGGCCGATCTGTACAAACACACCGGCCAGCTCAACGCGGTGTTCTTCGCCGCTGTTCCGGTCCTTGTACACCAGGCCATTGACCTTGCCGCCCTCACCGGTGATTTCCGTGGTCTGGGCACTCACATGCACGGTCACGTTGGGCAGGCTGTTCAGCTTTTTCTGCAATACGGCGTCCGCGCGCAACTTGCTGTCGAACTCCAGCAGGGTGACGTGCTCGACGAGGCCCGCCAGGTCAATGGCGGCTTCCACGCCGGAGTTACCGCCACCGATCACGGCCACTTTCTTGCCCTTGAACAAGGGGCCATCGCAATGTGGGCAGTAGGCGACACCCTTGCCCCGGTATTCCTTCTCGCCGGGCACGTTTACTTCGCGCCAGCGGGCACCGGTGGCCAGGATCAGGGTTTTCGCCTTCAGCCTTGCGCCCGAGGCGAACTCCACCTCGTGCAGGGCGCCATCGGTGCCCGGGATCAGCTTCTGCGCGCGCTGCATGTTCATGATGTCCACGTCATAGCTCTGCACATGCTGTTCCAGTTGCGCAGCCAGATGCGGGCCATCGGTTTCTTTTACCGAGATGAAGTTCTCGATGGCATTGGTGTCCAGCACCTGGCCTCCGAAACGTTCAGCGGCCACGCCGGTGTTGATGCCTTTGCGAGCGGCATAGATCGCCGCCGCTGCACCCGCCGGACCGCCACCGACGATCAGTACGTCGAAGGCATCCTTGGCGTTCAGTTTCTCGGCGTCGCGGGCCGCGGCGCCGGTGTCGATCTTGCCGAGAACTTCCTCGACGCTCATGCGGCCCTGGCCGAAGTGCTCGCCGTTGAGAAAGACGGTCGGCACGGCCATTACCTGACGCTGTTCCACTTCCTCCTGGAACAGGGCGCCGTCGATGGCCACATGACGGATATTCGGATTAAGTACAGCCATCAGGTTGAGGGCCTGCACGACGTCCGGGCAGTTCTGGCACGACAGCGAGAAATAGGTTTCGAAGCTGAAGCTGCCTTCAATGCCCTTGATCTGGGCGATAACGTCATCGCTGACCTTGGGCGGATAGCCGCCAACTTGCAGCAGAGCCAGCACCAGCGAGGTGAATTCGTGCCCCATGGGAATGCCGGCAAAGACGATGCCGGTGTCTTCTCCAGGGCGGTTGATGGCGAAAGACGGCTTGCGCGCATCGCTGCCTGCCGTATTCAGGGTGATCTTGTCGGACATGCCTTCGATTTCACGCAGCAGGTCCAGCAGTTCCTGTGATTTGCTGCCGTCATCCACGGACGCGACCAGCTCCAGCGGCTGCTCGATGCGGTCCATGTAGGCTTGCATTTGCGCTTTGAGATTTGCGTCCAGCATGTACGGGGTCTCCACCATCAATCAGTGTATTTTCAGGGTTTCAGATACAGCAACGCCCGGGAAAGCCGTCGCGCCCTGTGCCAGGCCGCTTGTGGCGACGTGGCGGTTGCGAGGGATATGGCCAGCCCGGGCGAATTCAGTGCCGGTTGGCGCCGTCAGGCGCCAACCTTGCCGGATGACCGACTCAGATCTTGCCAACCAGGTCCAGGGACGGTGCCAGGGTGGACTCGCCTTCTTTCCACTTGGCCGGGCAGACTTCACCCGGGTGGGCGGCCACGTACTGGGCAGCCTTGACCTTGCGCAGCAGGTCGGACGCGTCACGGCCGATGCCTTCGGCAGTGATTTCCACGGCCTGGATCACGCCCTGCGGGTCGACGATGAAGGTGCCACGGTTGGCCAGACCCTGATCTTCGCGCAGGACTTCGAAGTTGCGGCTGATCTGCATGGTCGGGTCGCCGATCATGGTGTACTTGATCTTGCGAATGGTGTCAGAAGCGTCGTGCCATGCCTTGTGAGTGAAGTGGGTGTCGGTGGATACAGAGTAGATTTCCACGCCCAGCTTCTGGAATTCGTCGTAGTAGTCAGCCACGTCGCCCAGCTCGGTCGGGCAGACAAAAGTGAAGTCGGCCGGATAGAAGAAGAACACAGCCCATTTGCCTTTTACATCGGTATCGCTGACTTCCAGGAATTCGCCGTTCTTGAATGCTTGTGCCTTGAACGGTTTGATTTCGGTGTTGATCACTGACATGTCGTTAAGCTCCTTCGAAGGTGTTGTCGATCAGACGGTGCGTAGCATACGGCCTGCAGGCCGATCTTCATAATGGATAGCTGGTATAGCTGCTATCGGTTTTGCCAATACATGCGCTGCAGCGCGCGCTTTTCGCGCAGCCCTGCACCAGCTTCGTCAGGGGTGGGGGCGGCATCGGTGAATTCAATGGGTTGCGGTGATGATCTGGTTGTTTTTTGAGCGCCTCGTTTGCCCCGAACCGGTGCAGCTCAGGCGTCCAGCGCCGACAGGTCGCCTTGTTGCAGCCGTTGCATATCCTCCACCAGCGCCTCAGAGCGCTTCATGGCCTCGCCCCAGTCGTGGATACGCTGCGTGTCCGTCATGCGGTTGAAGTCTCGCCGGTCCGGGATGCGGCCGTTGGGCAGTTGCGCGATCCACTCATCCGTCGGGCAGAGCATGACCACATTGTCATAATGGCGCGGATTGGCGCGGCGCCATTTCAGCGCCTTGTCGAACCAGCCCGGGATGGCATGCGGGTAGAAGTGCGGGTAGAGCACCAGCCCGTCCTGGCTGAAGGGGATATCAAAGTGGTAATCGGTGATGCCGCCATCGTAGTAGATGCCGGGCCCGGCACCCGGGATATCCGGGATGCCACTGAGCACCAGCGGGATGGCCCCGGATGCCAGGATGGCCGGGCGCAGGTTGTCGGTGGCCAGCGCCACCTGACGGGTGGGCAGGTCGTTCAGATGGTAGAAGGGGGGCTGGTCGTCGGCAGCATGGAACAGCACACGCTCGAAGAAGCTGCCCAGTGTGCGCCGGTGGAGCGCGTTGGCCAGGGCTGTCAGGCCGAGCCCCGCAGCCTGCAGGGCGCGTTGGCGGGTGGCGTTGATGCCCCGGGCCCGGGCCGCGATCAGGTTCAGCTTGATCACCGGATTGTTGACCACCTGCTGTATCGCCGTGTCATCGGGCAACACGGCATCCAGCAGTCCATGGGTATGTCGGGTAATCTCGGCGAAGCTCATGCCCGGCGCAAAACAGATGTTCTGATAGGCTTCGGCGAATCGTCGTGACGCGGCTGCCGGATCGGTCTGGGCGAAGCAGGCGAAACGCCAGGCCCCGGCCGACGAGCCGATCAGGTGCAGCGGTGCGCTGCGGGCGTTAAAGAAGTCACCGAACAGGTACTCATCCAGCTTGGCCAGGGCCAGCCACTTCGGTCCGCCGCTGGCGCCGACCATGACACGGATGTCCTGCTGGCGCAGGCCTTCCTTCTCGATGTGTGCACGGGCCCGGGGGCCGGCAATGACGCGCAGGGCGGGTGTTCTGTTCATGGGATCAGCGTACTTCCATGCCAGGCTCGGCACCGCTGTCCGGGCTGAGCAGGAAAATCTCGCTGCCCCCGGGGCCGGCGGCGAGCACCATGCCTTCAGACAGCCCGAACTTCATCTTGCGGGGGGCCAGGTTGGCCACCATCACGGTCAAGCGCCCTTCGATATCTTCCGGGGCGTATTTGGCCTTGATTCCGGCGAAGACATTGCGCGTTTCACCCTGGCCGATATCCAGCGTCAACTGCAGCAGCTTGTCGGCACCCTCGACATGCGCCGCTTTAACGATCCGCGCCACACGCAGCTTGACCTTCGCGAAGTCGTCGATACTGATCGGGCCCTCGTCCTGTGCCGGAGCGGTTTCCTTCTTCTGCTGCTTGCCCTGCTTTTTCGGCGCGGCTTCCGTGGCGGCCTGCTCTTCGCCGGTAGTTTCTTTCGAGTCCGCCAGCATGGCCTCTACCTGCGCCATGTCCACGCGGCTGAGCAAGGCGCTGAAGCGGTTGATGTGATGCTCGCTCAGCAGGTTTTCGGCATCCTGCCAGCGCAGCGGGGCAATGTTGAGGAAGGCTTCGGCTTTTTCCGCCAGGCCCGGCAACACCGGTTTCAGATACAGCGCCAGCAGGCGGAACACGTTCAGTGCCGTGGCGCATACAGCCAGCACCTCGGCCTCGCGGCCGTCCTCTTTTGCCAGCTTCCAGGGCGCACGGGTCTGGATGTACTCGTTGGCCTGGTCGGCCAGCAGCATGATCTCGCGCATGGCCTTGCCGAACTCGCGTACTTCGTACAGCGCGGCGATGTCCGCCGCAGCCTGCTGTACCGTCTGCACCAGTTCCGCGTTATCCAGCGTGGCGGGCAGGGTGCCGCCGAACTTGTGCACGAAGTTACCGGTGCGACTGGCAATGTTCACCACCTTGCCCACCAGATCGGCGTTGACCCGCTGCACGAAGTCTTCCAGATTCAGATCGAAATCATCCACGCCCTTGCCGAGCTTGGCGGCAAAGTAATAGCGCAGATACTGCGGGTCCAGATGCTTCAGGTAGGTGCTGGCCTTGATGAAGGTCCCGCGGGATTTGGACATCTTGGCGCCGTTGACGGTCACGAAGCCGTGCACGTGCAGTGCGGTCGGCTTGCGCAGCCCCGCACCTTCAAGCATGGCGGGCCAGAACAGACCATGGAAGTTGACGATGTCCTTGCCGATGAAGTGGTGCAATTCAGCATCGGAATCGGCTTTCCAGTAATCGTCGAAGTTCTCGCCGGTCTTGTCGCAGTAGTGGCGGAAGCTGGCCATGTAGCCCACCGGTGCATCCATCCACACATAGAAGTACTTGCCCGGCCAACCGGGAATCTCGAAGCCGAAGTAGGGGGCTTCGCGGCTGATGTCCCAGGGTTGCAGACCGGCATCCACCCATTCGCGCAACTTGTTGGCCACACTGGGTTGCAGCGCATCACTGTCGAGCCAGTCGCGCAGCATGGCTTCGAACTTCGGCAGATCGAAGAACAGCTGCGTGGTGGGTTTTTCCACCGGGGTGGCGCGGGTCAGGGTGGAGTAGGGGTCCACCAGTTCGCCAGGGGTATAGGTGGCACCGCAGACTTCGCAGTTGTCGCCGTACTGGTCGGCGGCACCGCATTTGGGGCAGGTCCCGCGCACGAAGCGGTCAGCCAGGAACATCCCCTTGACCGGATCGTACAGCTGGGTGATTTCCTTCTCCAGAATGTAGCCGGCATCCCGATTGGCCAGATAGATCTGCTCCGACAGCGCGCGGTTCTCCGGGCTGTGGGTGCTGTGATAATGGTCGTAGCGGATCAGGAATCCGGCGAAGTCCTGTTCATGTTCGGCCTGCACCCGGGCAATCTGCTCTTCCG
This sequence comes from Alcanivorax sp., assembly GCA_013823245.1. GTDB lineage: Bacteria > Pseudomonadota > Gammaproteobacteria > Pseudomonadales > Alcanivoracaceae > Isoalcanivorax. Next base: position 4,365 of record PNLU01000105.1, on the reverse strand, counting down.
GGGTGAGGCCCTGCTCTTCGGCCTTGAGCATGATGGCGGTGCCATGGGCATCGTCGGCACACACATAGATGCAGTGCTCACCGCGCATCTTCTGGAAGCGCACCCAGATATCCGTCTGGATATGCTCCAGCATATGGCCCAGATGAATGGAGCCGTTGGCGTAGGGCAGGGCACTGGTCACCAGAATCTTGCGTGGTGCATCGGTCATGGCGCGGGGAATCCGTTAGCGGTTCAGGGCGCCCAATGATAAGGGCCGGGGGGGCTGGGTGCCACCCGTCCCGGTTCAGGCGTCCATCGGGCGGCGCAGGGAGCGGCGAATGGCCTCAATCACCTGATCACGGGACACCGGTTTGCTGAGGTAGTCGTCGACGCCCGCGTCACGGGCCTGCTGGACATGTTCGGCGGAGGCATGGGCGCTCAGCGCAATGATCCAGCTGCGGGCGCTGCCTTTTGACGTTTCCAGTGCCCGGATCTGCCGGGTGGCCTCGTGACCATCTATGGTAGGCAGTTCGGAATCCATGAAGATGACGTGCCAGGGCTGGCGTGCCCGCTGGACCTGCTGCACGGCCTCATCGCCATCGCTGACCAGCGTGGCGCGAATATCGGCGGTGCGCAGGATCGAGTCGATAACCAGCTGGTTCACCGCATTGTCTTCCACCACGAGCACCCGCAAGTCACTGAGTTCATCGCGTTCGCTGGGTTTCTCGTCTGGCGTGTGGGCCGGGGATGACGGTGGCGTGCGGCGCTCCGGGGCCAGTCGTCGTATCAGCAGCTCGCGCAGCGCCCGGGCCCGCACCGGCGTTTCCAGTAACGGCGCTGCCAGGCTCAGTTCAGTGGCAGCTTCGGCAGTGCTGGTCTGTTCCCCGGTGGTGCCAGCCAGTAACAGGGCCCGGGGTTTCAGGTGGGCGGGAAGGGCGGCCAGCTCGTCGCGGAAGCGCCGGTTGACCAGCAGCGCATCGATGGGTTGCCGCGTGGCGGCGCGTTCCAGTCGCTCCTGAGCCGCCTGCATGTTGCGGCAGTCATCCACTTCCATGCCCCACCGCGCGGCCATCTGCGATACGCTCAGGCAGAACGACGGGTCAGGGTCCACCACCAGCAGGCGTTTGCGTTGCAGTGCAGGTACCAGCGCCGGCAGGCCGCTGCTGCGGCTTTTGACGGTAAACCAGAAGGTGGCGCCACGGCCGGGTGAGCTGTTGACCCCGATATCGCCGCCCAGCATCTCGCACAGGCGCTTGCTGATGGCCAGGCCCAGTCCGGCGCCGCGCCGTTGTCGCGGGGCACTGCCTTCAGTATGGCCGAACTCACGGAACAGATTGCGCTGCTGGGTATCGTCGAGCCCGCATCCGGTGTCCGAGACCTCGAACTGCAGGATGCAGTGGCCCTGATTGTCGGGGGGTTGTCGCAGGGCAACGTGCAGGGCGATCTGACCGTGATCGGTAAACTTGAAGGCATTGCTGATCAGGTTGGTGATGATCTGCTTCAGACGTACCGGGTCGGTGCGAATCATCTCTGGTACGCGGCTGTCCAGATAGGTGTGGATCGGCAGATTGCGCTCACTGGCCAGCAGGGCGAACAGGGACACGCAATCATCCACCAGATCCTCGACCCGTACCTCGGTGGTTTCCAGCTCCAGCTTGCCAGCTTCGATGCGTGAGTAATCGAGGATGTCGTTGATGACCGTGAGCAGCGACTGGGTCGACGAAAAAATAGTGTCCACGTACTGCGATTGCTGATGCGTCAGCGGGGTTCGCCGCAGCAGGTCAGTCATACCCAGTACACCGTTCATGGGGGTGCGTATCTCATGACTCATCGTTGCCAGGAATTCACTCTTGGCCTGATTGCGCGCGCCCGCCTTGAAGGCTTCCATTTCTGCCTGCGCGCGCTCCTGCACTGATGCGGCGTATTCCCCCTTGAGCCGGTTGATGCGCCATGCGAGCGCAAACGACAGCAGGACCACCTCGATGAAGACGCCGACCTGAACCAGATATTCAGTCAGGGTGTTACGCGGTATCCAGCCGAACTTGCTCAGTGCCATGGCCGCCGTGCCAACGATGAAGCAGGTCCAGGCAATGGTGAAAAGCCGGGCCTCCGGATCGCCCTGCCGTGAACGCAGCAGGCCCACAGCCAGTATGCTCAGGTCCATCATCAGAATGGCGAAGACCTGTATCGGCAGCATGATAAAGCGGTCCACAAACGGCGTGATGACCAGCAGGCCCACACCGATACCGACATTGAATCGCAGCAATGAAGCCAGTTGCGGCGCCCGCCGGTTCAGGTCGAGAAAATGGATGGTGAACAGCGGTGGCAACAGCACGATCAACGGCAACAGATACATGGTGCCGTAGGCGCTGATCATGGCGCTGCCGGGCCACACATAGCGTTGGGCAAAGCCATGCAGGATGGCCAGGAACAGGGTGATGGTGAACGACCAGGCCACGTAAAGCAGATAGACCCGCTCGCGGATCGAGAAATAGAGACACAGGTTATAGAGGATCATCACCAGCATGGCGCCGAAGAACAGCCCCTGCAGCAGCAGGGTATTCTGGGCCGAGCGCTCCATGGCACCGCGCTCCATGATCGTCAGCGGTACCTGAAGGCTGTACACGGAACTGATGCGCAGGAACGCGTCGGCGCGGTCGCCAGGGTCGAGCGCCAGGGGGAAGGTGGGCAACTGGTAAGGGTAGGGGCGCAGGTCGTAGCGCAGGTCATTCCCGGCGCGCGCCACATCAATGACACTGCCGTCGTCCTGCCGCAACCAGAAGTCGATCTCTGCCAGCAGCGAGTAACCGACCTGCAACAGCCACTGTTGCCCGGGTTCGCTCTGGTTGTCCAGTGCCAGGCGCAGCCAGCAATGATCCCGGGTGAACCCGCGGTTGGGAATGCGCTCCCCCACCGGTTGCCAGTCCAGCAGATCAGGGTCTGCCAGTACGGCCTCAGCGCGCGGTCCGTCGTCAGGCGACACACACGCCATCACGGCGTGGCGGTGGGCATCGCGATGGGTCAGCGGCTGGTCCAGCAAGGTCAGGGTGGCCCGGGCCCCGATGCCGGGAAACAGGCCGAGAAGCAGCACCAGGCACCCCGCCAGCCATGCCGCCGGGCGCCATCCCGCCCGGCGCGCGTTATTCATTACCTGCATCCTGCCCCCGCGGTTCGCGGCTCATCTTCCTTCCTGTTGGGGTTGGTACTTTATTCCTATCGGTTTATGGTAGCGGTCGGTTACCGGACAGAGCAAGGACATTGCGCCGCGGCCCAGCGGCGCATGCAGACAATGCACAGGGGGAGCAATGCGGGTAGAGCCGTTTTCCGTCGGTCCGATTCTGGGGGCTTGCACACACGATACCGCACGCCTGTTCGGCCGCGCGGCCATGACCTCATTCCAGCTCTCCGGCAAGGCCATGCTGGGGCGCGTACGCTGGCGCGTGGCAGGGCAGGACGCATGGCAACCGGCGCAGGCGTTCCGTCTGAACACCAACTTCGACGGCAGCGGCGTGGTTGTGCTCCACGGCCTGACCCCCGGCGCCCTGCATGAATACCAGGCTGGCTGGGTCACCGACCCGGACGTACCCGCCTCGCAGCTCGACTGGCGCGCCCTGCCAGTGTACCGGTTCCGCAGTGCACCAGCGGCCAGCGATACACCCACCCGTCTCTTGCTGGGCTCTTGCAGCTACCGGTTTTTCGACCTCGGGGGGCTGATCTCCGACGACCGTGCCGACAAGACCTTCAAGGCCATGCATGCTCACCAGCACCAGCATGGCCCGGTGGATTTCACCATGCTGTGCGGCGACCAGGTCTACGCCGACCCGTTGAACCGCCTCGGCGCGCTGAGCGAGGAAGCCTGCTACCTGCAGTTGTATCGCCGCGTATTCGGCCAGCCCGGCATGCGCGAGCTGATGGCCAACACGCCGACCTACATGATCCTTGATGACCATGAAATCGAGGACAACTGGCCCGCCCATGCTTCCTCGTCGGATCATGTCGGCAAATTTCCGGCCGCGATCAAGGCCTATCAGATCTACCAGGCGTCCCACAGCCCCGCCATGCCACTGGACCCGACAGGCTGCTGGCCCGACCGCGACCCTGATCACCTGTGGTATCACTTCAGCCACGGCTGCGCCGACGTGTTCGTCATGGACGTGCGTACCGAGCGCCAGATCAAGGGCCAAAAACGGGATCTGCGCATGATCTCCGAGGCGCAGGAGCAGGCATTGATCGACTGGCTGGCCCGTGACCCGCAACGGGTCAAGCTGATTGTCTCTCCGGTGGTGGTGTTTCCGGACAACCGGCGCCTGTTCCGGCGTAGCGATGCCTGGGAGGGGTTCGTGCACCAGCGCCGCCGCATTCTGGACGCTATCCGCCATCTGAACC
>PNLU01000104.1 GCA_013823245.1 Alcanivorax sp. | reverse complement strand
CGCACTGGAGAGCCGTGCGGAGACGCGCTGGCTGGCTGTGCTGCTGGGCCCGGAAGTCCAGCAGGCGGACGCCCCTGAAGCAGAAACGCCGAAACAGGAAGGCGGCTAGTTGAGGCTAGCTGATATTAGTCCTCCTCGTCCTCGGAGGCGTCCGGGGCATCGGGGGCATTGAAGAACAGAAACAATTCTTCAAGTAGTTCCGGCAAGGCCATGGCCATGCCACGCACTACCTTGGTGTCCTGCCACAGGGCGTCGAGTTCCGGATCTTCGTCATCGAAGCCGCTGATCAGCAGGAACGGCAGCAGCAGGTTGGCTGCACGGGCTTCATCCGGGGCATACCAGGCGTCTTCCTGCAGCAGCACGCCGGTCATGAAACCGGCACACCAGCCGCCCAGGTCATCGCCCTGGTCGTCTTCGGCGTAGGGGTCAAGGCGGCAGGGCAACTGGATACGTTCACCGGCACCCAACTGTGCCGCCAGGCGCTGTTGCAGCGCGTCCAGCGCAGCCACCACGCCGCTGTCCACCGGACCGGCCTCAGCCAGTACCACCTGATGCCAGCCCTCGGGGCGACCAGGACCGGCAGCCATGGCGCACAGCAAACCGTGAATTTCCGTCCAGCTCATGGCGTCTTCGCCGTGGCGCTTGATCAGTGCGTCTATGGGCGCACGCAGGCCGGGATTGTCGGTGTGTTCCATGACGGAGTCCTGTTCAGTGAATGCTGCGGAGTGTAGGGCTGCCCACGCCAACTATCCACCTGTTTGTCCATATATTCAGGCTTCCACCAGCCGGTTGCGTCCGGTTTCCTTGGCACGATACAGCGCATCGTCAGCGCGCTGGAACAGCGAGTCGACGGTATCGTCCGGGCGCCACGAGGCAAGACCGGCTGACAGGGTGACACTGAAACCGGGACGCCCGTTGAAGTGTAGTGCCGACAGGGCCGAACGCAGGCGCTCCAGCACATGGCGAATATCTTCCGGGCTGCCATCGGTAAACAGGATCACGAATTCCTCGCCACCGTAACGGGCGACCAGATCAGCGCGGCGCAGGGTGCTGCGTGCGGTTTCCGCAAACCGGGCCAGTACCTGGTCGCCGGCCTGATGTCCCCAGGTGTCGTTGATCTGCTTGAAGTGATCCAGGTCGATCAGTGCCAGGTGCAGCGGGGTCTGATGCCGGTCACTGCGCGCCAGCTCTTCCTCGATGCGTTCCATGAAATGCCGACGATTGAACAGACCGGTCAGGCTGTCGCGAATGGCGACCTCCTCAAGCCGTGCCATGGCGTCATGCAACTGCTGGTTGACCCGCTCCAGATGACGCTGCTGGGCTTGCAGCGAGCTGCGTTGCTCGTTGCTGCGCTGTTGCAGGTTATGAATATGGCCGCCGACATAGACAAACCAGGCCAGGCCCATGGCGAGAATGCCGAAGTGGCCAATGGACAGGCTGATGATCTTCGATTCCGGTGCATCCAGATATTCCCAGACTTCCAGCGTAATAAAGCAGCCGATGACAAACAGTGCCATCAGCATCATGCGTTGTCGGGGCAGGGCGAAAACGCCGAATGTCATGGCCATGAAATAGATTGCCATGATGCCGCCGCGCAATTCCCGCGAATAATGCAACAGGGCGGTGATCAGAATAATGCCGATCATCATCTGCGGTATGGTCAGGCTGGGATCGTTCAGGCGTTCGGACAGGCCGGAGCGGATCAGCAGGAAGATGGCGCCGTTGGCCGCCAGGGTGGTGCCGAACAACCACCAGTGGGGGGTATAGGGGTCGAAATAGCCGATCTCGATACCCAGCATGACGCCACCCCAGACCAGCAGATAGGAATAGATCGCCATCTGCTGGCGACGCAGGCGCAGGGTGCGACGGTGATCTGGTGCGGTACTGTGATGCGGCACGGATGCTACCCCCGGATATCAACCGTCCACTGGTCTGAGCCCCTCGGTTGATGCTTTTCTCAGCCATTATCATGACACAGGTCACGCTTTTGCACATGACTTGCCGGTTCTGGTTGCCTGTGTCACGATGTGGACCGTTTTCAAACAAGCGTTTAATTGGCTATCCGCCGTACAGGAGTCATGGTCATGAGTCAGGACCTGCCGTTTGATCTGTCGCTCTCCGAAGAGCAGCGCATTACCCGCGAGAGCATGCGCCGTTACGCCGAGCGCCAGCTGCGCGCCATCGCCCGCGACGCGGACGAGGCGGGCGCTGCCCCGGAAGGCTTTTATACCGGTACCATGGAACTGGGCCTTGGCCTGCTGCCGATCCCGGAAGTACACGGTGGGGCGGGCATGCCGCGCTCGCCGATGTCCAATGTGCTGAACACCGAAGACCTCGCCTACGGCGATATCTCCCTGGCGCTGGGCACGCTGGCGCCGCTGTCGTTTATCAACGCCGTGCTGGATTTCGGCAATGAGGCGCAACAGGAAGCCTTCCTGCCGCGCCTGGCCCAGGAGCACTTCGTACCGGCCACTGTCGCCCTGACCGAAGGCCGCGCCACCTTCGACCCGACTCAACTGGCCACGAAGGCGCGCCAGGACGGTGACAGCTACGTGATCGACGGCGAGAAGCGCCTGGTCATTCTTGGCGCCAGCGCCGAGCTGCTGCTGGTGATTGCCGACCTGGAGGGCGAAGGCCCGGCCGCTTTCGTGGTAGAGCAGGGCAGCGACGGCCTGAGCGCCGAAGCGCAGGACTATATGGGCCTGCGCGCGGTCGAGACCGCCACCGTCACGCTGAACGGCGTGCGCGTGCCTGCTGGCCACCGCCTGGCCAACTTCGATCTGGAGCGCCTGGTGGATCTGGGCCGCATCGGCAGCGCCGCGCTGGCCGTGGGCTGCTGCCAGGCGGTACTCGATTACTGCATCCCTTACGTCAAGGAACGCAAGGCTTTCGGCGAACCGATTGCCTGGCGTCAGTCCGTGGCCTTCATGATTTCTGACATGGCCATCGAACTGGAAGGCATGCGTCTGCTGGTCTGGCGCGCCGCAAGCCGCGCTGAACAGGGGCTGCCGTTCCACCGCGAAGCCCATCTGGCCAAGACCTACGCCGCTGAAAAAGCCATGCAGATCGGCACCAACGGCGTGCAACTGTTCGGGGGCGCCGGCTTCGTGCGCGATTACCCCCTGGAAATGTGGTATCGCAACCTGCGCGCCGTGGCCCTGCTCGACGCCGCCACGCTGGTCTGATTACGGAGTTCATTGTCATGATCAATCTCGAACTGCCTCAGAAACTGATCAATATCCAGAAGATGTCACACCAGCTGGCCAGTGGCGTCTTCCGCCCGATTTCCCGCAAGTACGACCGTATCGAGCACTGCGACACCCCGGAGGAACTGAAGCCGGTGGCGCAGATGATGGCCTCGATCCGCCCGGCGCGCGGTGGCAAGAAAGAGGCGCCATCGGCCGATGCAGGTACCGTGAACGGCGCCAACCTGTCCGGCATCGTCGGTGGTGAAGAGCTGTGCTGGGGGGATGTCGGCCTGCTGCTGTCGATCCCCGGCTCGGGTCTGGGTAATGCCGCAATCAATGCGGTGGGCACCCCGGAACAGAAAGAGAAATTCGGCAAGCTCTATTGCGCCATGGCCATCACCGAGCCCGGTGCCGGCTCAGACTCGGCGGCCATTTCCACCACGGCGCGCCTGGACGGCGACGAGTGGGTGCTGAACGGTGAGAAGATCTACTGCACCGCTGGCCAGCGCGGCGACGCCATTGTTGTCTGGGCGACCCTGGACAAGAGCAAGGGCAAGGCGGCCATCAAGTCGTTCATCGTGCCCCAGGGCGCGCCCGGCCTGACCCTGGTCCGCGTCGAGGACAAGATGGGCCTGCGTATCTCCGATACCGCTGCGCTGTCGTTCGACAACTGCCGTATTCCGAAGGAAAACATCCTCGGATCGCCGGAGATTGCGGACACCGAAGAAGCGCGCAAGAAGGCCTTCGGCGGGGTGATGCAGACGTTCGACAACACCCGCCCGGCGGTGGCTGCCATGGCGCTGGGTGTGGCCCGTGCTGCGCTGGAGATAACCCGTGAAATCCTTGAAAAAGAAGGCGTTAAGGCGGATTACTCGAAATCACTTTATAACAGCACTGCCATCGAAGCCGAGCTCTACCGCATGGAAGCCGACCTGGAAGCGGCGCGCCTGATGACTTACAAGGCGGCGTGGATGGCAGACAACGGCCAACCTAACTCCAAGGAGGCGTCGATGTGCAAGGCCAAGGCCGGGCGCATGGGCAACTATGTGACGCTGAAGTGCGTGGAGCTGTGTGGCGAGATGGGCTACAGCGAGCAACGGCTGCTGGAAAAGCTGGCGCGTGACTCCAAGATCATCGACATCTTCGAAGGGACGCAGCAGATCCAGCAACTGATTGTTGCCCGTAACTTGCTTGGGTTGTCTTCGCGCGAGCTCAAGTAATCGTCCTTGGTTGGGCCATTCTGTTCAGTTGTGGTGGTTATGGCCCTCGGGGGGCGGGTAAAGGGTTTCAGGACACGCCGTAAATACGTCCATGTAGGCTTGCGTTCGGCATCCATGCCTCTCGACAGTCCTGAAACCCCTTACCCGCCCCCCGAGGGCCGTCACGCGCAGCCTGATCTTCAAGCTGGCAGGTGGCGGATGGTTTTGTTCCTCCAGCAGGTTCTATGGCCACCGGGCTTCAAATCTCGCTGCGGCGTTGAGGCGGGGTGCGTCCTGTAGGGACATCTTTGGCCATGGATGGCCAAAGAAAGAGCGCCCATGGATGGCTTGAGCGGTCCCGGAAGGGCGCACCCCGCATCAACGCCCCTATGCTGGAGGGTGAACCAGGTCGGAAGAGCCACCCGGCTGGCGAAACCGCGCCTGATTGCCTATTGTTGCCCCCACCAATGATCACAAGGCGGGGACAGCACCATGGCACTGCACAACAAGGTTATCTGGATTACCGGCGCCTCCAGCGGCATCGGCGAGGCCCTCGCCCGGGCCTTCAGCCAGCAGGGTGCCCGGCTGGTGCTGTCTGCCCGCCGCAGCGATGAGCTGGAGCGCGTCCGCGCCGGTCTCTCAGACCCCGAGCGGCACCTCGTCCTGCCTCTCGACCTTACCGACAGCGACAGCTTTGCCGCCGCCACGCAGACGGTGATCGACCAGTGTCAGCGTATCGACATCCTCGTCAATAATGGTGGTATCAGCCAGCGATCGCGCATTATCGACACCGATCTGGCGGTGGATCGCCGGGTGATGGAAGTGAACTACTTCGGTGCCATTGGCCTGACCAAGGCGGTGCTGCCTGCCATGCGGCAGGCCGGGGGCGGGCAGGTGGTGGTGATTTCCAGCCTGGTGGGGGAGTTGCCCACACCGATGCGGTCGGCCTATTGCGCCAGCAAGCATGCGCTGCATGGCTGGTTCGAAGCCCTGAGGGCCGAGGAGCATGACAAGGGGATCCAGGTGCTGATGGTGATGCCCGGCTTTATCCGCACGAATGTCTCGATCAATGCCATCACGGCGGATGGCTCGTCGCACGGGGTGATGGATGATCATCAGGCGGCGGGGCTGGATGTCGATGTCTGCGCCGGGCGCATTGTGCGTGCCGTGCAGCGCGGCCGCGAGCAGGTTATCATTGGCGGCCGCGAAGTGGCCGGGATCTGGCTCAAGCGTTTTTTCCCGTCGCTTTATCGCAAAGTCATTCGTCGCATAAAGGTAACCTGATGTCCGCCGCCGATCTTGCCTATCCTGCCTCGCCCGCGCGCGCCGAGGCCAGCTCCCGTTCCGGCAGCTTCAACAAGCTGCAGAAGCGGTTGCGTCGTGAGGTCGGGCGGGCGATCGAAGACTACAACATGATCCAGGACGGTGATCGGATCATGGTCTGCCTGTCCGGTGGCAAGGATTCCTACACCATGCTGGATATCCTGCGCAGCCTGCAGCGCTCGGCGCCGGTGCGCTTTGAGCTGGTGGCGGTGAATCTGGATCAGAAGCAGCCGGGTTTCCCGGAGCATGTGCTGCCGGACTACCTTGAAAAAGAAGGGGTTCAGTACCATATCCTGGAGAAGGACACCTATTCGATCGTCAAGGAGAAGACGCCCGAGGGCAAGACCACCTGTGCGCTGTGTTCGCGCCTGCGCCGGGGCAGTCTGTATGGCTTTGCCGAGGAAATCGGTGCCACCAAGATCGCGCTCGGGCATCACCGTGACGATATTATCGAAACGCTGTTCCTGAACATGTTCTTCGGCGGCCGGATGAAGGCGATGCCGCCCAAGCTGCGCAGCGACGATGGTCGTAATGTGGTGATCCGGCCGCTGGCGTACTGTCGCGAGAAAGACATCGCGCGGTTTTCCCGGCACCGTGAGTTCCCGATCATTCCCTGCAACCTGTGTGGCTCGCAGGAGAACCTGCAGCGTCAGGCCGTGAAGGCGATGCTGCAGCAGTGGGACCGTGAGCATCCGGGGCGCATCGAGAGTATTTTCTCGGCGATCCAGAATGTGTCGCCCTCGCAACTGGCCGACAGCCAGTTGTTTGATTTTGCCACGCTGGAGCAGGGGGTCGCCCGGGGCGGCAGCCAGGCGCACCGGCTGGATCTGGTCAACCTGTTCAACTGAGTGCCAGCGCACTGACCAGCGGGTCACGCCTGGCGTGGCCCGGCGCATGAATTGACGGCGGCTTTCCGCTAGAATCCGCGCTTTCCGCATTTCCTGACCGAAAGGGTAGCAGCACTATGACTGATCGCATCACCCATGGCGCGCTTGAGATCGCCACAGTTCTCCACGATCTGGTGGAAAAGGAAATTGCGCCGGGCACCGGCGTGGATACCGCACACTTCTGGAGCGAGCTGGAAAAGATCCTGACCGACCTGGTGCCGAAGAACAAGGCGCTGCTGGCCAAGCGTGATGAGATCCAGACCCGCATTGACGCCTGGCATCAGGCGCGCCAGGGCCAGCCGATCAACATGGACGAGTACAAGGCGTTCCTGAGTGAAATCGGCTACCTGTTGCCGGAAGGTGATGACTTCGAGGTGACCACGCAGAACGTGGACGCCGAGATTGCGACCGTTGCGGGCCCTCAGCTGGTGGTGCCGGTGATGAACGCGCGCTATGCACTGAACGCGGCCAACGCGCGCTGGGGCAGCCTCTATGACGCTCTGTACGGCGGCGATGTGATCTCCGACGAGGGCGGTGCCGAGCGGGGCGGCGCCTACAACCCGAAGCGTGGCGCCAAGGTCATTGAGTATGCCCGCAATTTCCTGGATCAGGCCGCACCGCTGGCGTCCGGTTCGCACAAGGCGGCGACCGGCTATGCCATTGTTGATGGCGTGCTGGTGGTTCGCACCGAGAACGGCGAAACAGGCCTGAAGGATCCGGCGCAGCTGGCCGGTTACCGTGGCGATGCCAGCAAGCCGACGGCGGTGCTGGTGCGCAACAACAACCTGCATGTTGAAATCCAGTTCGACGCCAGCCACCCGATTGGCGCCGAAGACAAGGCGCACATCAAGGATCTGCTGCTGGAATCCGCGATCACCGCGATTCAGGATTGCGAAGACTCCGTGGCCGCCGTGGACGCGGACGACAAGGCCGTGGTCTACCGCAACTGGGTCGGCCTGATGAAAGGCGATCTGGAAGAGTCCTTGCAGAAAGGCGGCAAGACGCTGATCCGTAAACTCAATGCCGATCGCGAGTACACCGCGCCTGACGGTAGCGCCCTGGTGCTGCCGGGCCGTTCGCTGCTGCTGGTGCGCAACGTCGGTCACCTGATGACCAACAATGCGGTGCTGTTCAACGGCGAAGAAGTGCCGGAAGGTATTCTGGACGGCATGGTCACCGTGCTGGCCGCCATGCACGACCTGAAGAAGCAGGACGGCGCGCGCAACAGCCGCACCGGCTCCGTGTACATCGTGAAGCCGAAGATGCACGGCCCGGAAGAGGTGGCTTTTGCGGTTGAGCTGTTCGGCCGCGTCGAAGATGCACTGGGTCTGGCCCGCAACACGCTGAAGATCGGCATCATGGACGAGGAGCGCCGTACCACGGTGAACCTGAAGGCCTGTATCCGTGAAGCGAAAGAGCGGGTGATCTTCATCAACACCGGCTTCCTGGATCGCACCGGTGATGAGATCCACACCTCCATGGAAGCGGGCGCCGTGGTGCGCAAGGCGGCCATGAAGCAGCAGGCATGGATCAATGCCTACGAAGACTGGAACGTGGACATCGGCCTGGCCGCAGGCCTGAAAGGCCACGCCCAGATCGGCAAGGGCATGTGGCCCATGCCGGACGAGATGAAGGCGATGATGGACGCCAAGATCGGCCACCCGAAAGCCGGCGCCAACTGTGCCTGGGTCCCGTCGCCGACGGCCGCATCGCTGCACGTGATGCATTACCATCAGGTGAACGTGGCCGAGGTTCAGGAGCAGTTGAAATCCCGGCCCCGTGCCAACCTGGACGACATCCTGACCATCCCGCTGGCGCCGGAGACCAACTGGTCCGCCGACGAGATCAAGCAGGAACTGGACAACAACTGCCAGGGTATCCTGGGCTACGTGGTGCGCTGGATCGACCAGGGTGTTGGCTGCTCCAAGGTGCCGGACATCAACAACGTTGGCCTGATGGAAGACCGCGCCACCCTGCGGATTTCCAGCCAGCACATCGCCAACTGGCTGCACCATGGCGTGTGCACCGAGGAGCAGGTGATGGAAGCCATGAAGCGTATGGCGAAGATCGTGGACGAGCAGAATGCCGGCGATCCCGCGTATCGCAACATGGCGCCGGATTTCGAAGGCAACGTGGCCTTCGAAGCAGCCTGCGAGCTGGTGTTCAAGGGCCGTGAGCAGCCCAGCGGCTACACCGAGCCGGTCCTGCACCGTCGTCGCATCGAGGCGAAAGCCAAATACGGTTGCTGAGACACCGCAATCCGTTACGCGGCTTACGCAAGCCCCACAAAAAACCCGGTACTGCCGGGTTTTTTGTTATTAAGCTGGGCGTGAGGATCAGGAGGCTTTCATGACAACACGCCGTAGCCGACTCTGGGCGCTGGCAGGCTTGTTCTGCCTGCCAGCGGTGGTACAGAGCGCGCAGGTCGACGTGATCGACGCCCGTCAGGCCGGGCGGGGCGGCGTAGGCCTGACGTTCGATGACCGCGACAGCCGCTGGCCCGCACGGGATGCCATGACGCTTCAACTGGGCATACTGGCCAGCGACGAAGATCGCCTGCTGCGCGATGTGGATGAATTTGAGCAGGAGCTGGAACGCCAGCAGAACGCGGTGCTCGCCGACGGCGACGTTCTGGCCGACCGCATGGAAGCAGCGGACGGCAAGATTGCGCAGGTAGATATCGGCGGGCAGATCCGTGTAGCGCCCAGGGCAGGGAGTCCGACGCTGGTGGTGCGGCAGCAGACCCGCGTGGGGATTCGTTTCCGTTATGACGAGCGCGACCGCGAGACCCTCAACCGCGCTGCCAATACCCCTGGCCTGATCGATCTGATTGGCGATCTGCTCGGGACCCCCGTGTTCGAGCGCGATGATATCGAATCCCGCGTGATCGCCACCGGCGTCGCCGTCACAGATCTGGGCCTCAGCCAGGGCTGGCAATCCGATGACATGAGCCTGCAGCTCACCGGCACCCTGAAGTACCAGCGCGTATCACTGCTTAACAGCAGCCAGCGCGCCTCAAGGTTCGATATCAGCGAGCTGTTGCGCGGCGCAGAACGGCGGGACCACGACACCGCGAATATGGACCTGGCAGCCCTGTGGCACAGTGATGGGCCCCGCCCACTGGCCGTGGCGGCCACGGTGGAGAACCTGGTGCCACAGCAATTCGCCGGGCCGGACGGCGTGCGCTTTCATCAACGCCCGCTTGTGGCCATTGCGGTGGGACAACGTGGCGATCGCTGGCAAACAGAGCTGGGCGTGGATGTGACCCGCCGGACCGGCTACGGCGAGCTGGACAGCAGCCGCATGGCCCGCGTTGGCGGTGAATATCGCGTGGGCCGCCAGGCCAGGGTATCCGCCGGATACCGGCATGACCTCGACGGTAACGTGGCCCACACCGTAAGCCTGGGCGCCGGGCTGGCCGTGCGCCGGCTGCATCTTGATGCTGCCGTACTCGTGGGGGCAGGGGATACGTTGGGGGTGGCTGCCGGGATCAGTTGGCGTGCTGCTGACGTGGAGTAACCCCGGCAGCACTCATGCGATGTCGTTCTCCTGGCGTTGTTCGCGGCGTTGCTGCGCTTCCTGCCAGCGCTGCTCAGACGGCTTCCAGCCCTCGGCCAGAGCCTGTTCCCTT
>PNLU01000103.1 GCA_013823245.1 Alcanivorax sp. | reverse complement strand
GCCGGGCTTTCGCCGGCCCAGCGGCGAAACGCTTTGGCGAAGGCGCTTTCGTCAGAAAACCCCAGGGCTTCGGCGATGTCCGCCAGGCGCTGGTCGGTGCGCAGGCGCTGTTCTGCCATCTGGTACAGAGCCGCATCGCGCAGCAGCTTGAAAGAGCTGGCCTCGTTCGCCAGGCGTCGGTTCAGGTGCCGGCCGCTGATACCGAGCTGTTCCGCGACCCGCTCCTTGCCCCAGTGGGGGTGTGCGCGAATCAGGGCCTCCACCTGGGCCGCCAGGCTCTGTTCGGTCAGGCTGGCGAGCATTTCGTCTGCCACCTTGCGCAGGTGTTCACGCATGGCGGCGTTGGCCTGAATCAACGGGATCGACAGGTCGGCATCGCTCAGCAGCAGGCTGTAATCCTCGCAGTCAAACTGTACCGGGCAGCCCAGCAGGCTGGCATAGCGGGACGCGTTGTCCCGCTGGGCGTGCCGCAGGTGAACACTCGCTGGATTGAAGCGGTCGCCGGTGATCCAGCGGGAAAGATGCACCAGGCACCCCAGCACGGCCTCGGCCCGGACTTCCAGGGCGGTGTTGTAGCCGGGCACATAGCGCAGTCGCAACCCGCCGCGTTCCAGCCGGGTATCGAAGTGGCTGCCCTCACTGATGATCGGGAAATACTCCAGCAGGGTGTCCACGGCATCACCGAGCGTGTCACAGCTCATCAGCATCAGGCCCGCGCTGTCCAGGTGCCCCACCTGGATCTCCAGGCCCAGGCGCAGGCCGATCAACGGGTCTTGGCTGGCGGCGCAGATGTTCTGCCAGATGGCATCCTGTGCAGACAGCGGCACGCGATCCTGGCCGGGGTCCAGCTTGCCCAGCGTGGTGTCGGGCAGCGCCACGCCCAGGCGCTGGGCGGCCTGCACCACGGCCTGGCTGAATCGCAGCGTGATGGTGGGATTACTCGACATCCGGTTTCCTGCCAGTGATACGGGGCGTGAGCAGGGTCCCGAATTAACCGGCGCGAGTCCCGTTCGAGCCGGTACAGTCCCGGCGCGATGGCCTACCCTGATTTCACGTTAACAGAGCATAACAAGAAGGAGGCCCCATGTACGCTGTCATTGGCGCCGGGCCCATGGGTCTGGCTACTGCCCGCAATCTCGACAAGTACGGCATACCCTTTACCGGTTTCGAGCTGAGCAAGGATGTCGGTGGACTGTGGGATATCGATAATCCGCACAGCACCATGTATGAAACCGCGCATCTGATCTCGTCGAAGACCATGACGGAGTTCGCCGAGTTTCCCATGAAGCCGGAGGTCGCGCCCTATCCGCGCCATGACGAGCTGCGCGAGTATTTCCGGGATTATGCCCGTCACTTCGATCTGTACCGCCATTATGAATTCGAGACCTGCGTGCTGGCGGTGGAGCCGGACGGCGACGGCTGGCTGGTCAGCACCCGGTGTGGTGATGAAGTGCGGACGCGGCACTTCCAGGGCGTACTGATTGCCAACGGCACGCTGCATCATCCCAACATGCCCGCGCTGCCGGGCGAATTTGCCGGCCGTGTCATGCACTCCAGCGAATATCGCAGCCCGGAGGCGTTCGACGGACAACGGGTGCTGGTGGTCGGCTGTGGCAATTCCGGCGCGGATATCGCCGTGGACGCAGTGCATCACGCGCGCAGCGTTGATCTGTCTGTGCGCCGGGGCTACTACTTCCTGCCGAAGTTTCTGCTCGGTAAACCCATCGACACACTGGGCGGCAAGATGAAGCTGCCCCGGCGATTGAAGCAATGGCTCGATGGCAAGCTGATCCGTACGGTGATGGGCAAGCCCTCGCAGTACGGCCTGCCTGATCCCGATTACCGGATCTATGAATCGCACCCGGTGATGAACTCCCTGATTCTGCATCATCTGGGGCACGGTGATATCCGTGCGCGTCGTGATATTTCCGGCATCAGCGGGCACACCGTCACCTTTACAGACGGCGAGCAGGCAGACTACGACATCATCCTGATGGCCACGGGTTACAAGCTGCATTACCCCTTCATTGAACGTGAGCATCTGAACTGGCCCCGGGATGCGGGCGCGCCGCATCTGTACATGAATGTGTTTCACCCCGAATACGACAACCTGTTCATGATGGGCATGATCGAAGCAGCCGGGCTGGGCTGGGAGGGGCGTAACGAGCAGGCGGAAATGGTGGCGCTGTACATTCGCCAACTGGCGGCGGGCAGTGAAGCGGCGCTCAAGCTGAACGAGATCAAAAAACGTGAAGCGGAAAATGTGCTGGACGGGGGCTACGCTTACCTGAAGCTGGAGCGCATGGCCTACTATGTCCACAAGGACACTTACCGCGATACGATGCAGCGCCATCGTGACGCCCTGAAGCGTGACATGGCAGCGTCGGGTAATGCCCGTAGCCTGCGCACGGCCTGATCATGTCAGGTCCGTTACCGATACAGTTTGATCCGGCCAGCCTGATCCTGCTGAACGTCATCATGGCCTGCATGATGTTCGGTGTGTCACTGAATCTGCGGGTTGATGATTTTCGCCGTGTACTGAAGGCGCCTGTTGCCCCGGCGGCGGGTCTGGTTGCGCAATTCATATTGCTGCCGGCGATCACCTGCCTGGCCACCTGGTGGCTGGGGGTGGAGCCGGAACTGGCGCTGGGCATGATTCTGGTGGCCTCGTGCCCCGGGGGCAGCTTCTCCAATATCATGACCTGGATCGGCCGCGCCAATGTCGCGGTGTCGGTCAGCATGACAGCCGTCTCCAGTCTGGCGGCGACGATCATGACGCCCTTCAACTTCGCGTTATACGGTTATCTGAATCCGCATACCCGGGAAATTTTCACCTCCATTGCGCTGGACCCGCTGAGCATCCTGTTGCTGGTCACGCTGGTGCTGGCGGTGCCGCTGGTGCTCGGCATGTGGGTGGGGCGTCGGTTTCCAGGCCTGGCGGCGCGCAGCGAGAAGCCGTTCCGGATTGCTGCGTTGCTGGTGTTCCTGGCGTTTGTCGGCATTGCCTTCAGTAATAATTTCGAGCTCTTTATCGAACGATTCCACACCTTCTTCTGGCTGGTGGTGGCGCATAACTTGCTGGCCCTGAGCCTGGGCAACGGCATGGGGCGTCTGCTGCGCCTGCCGGTGAATGATCGCCGTGCCGTCACCATGGAGGTGGGCATCCAGAACTCGGGCCTCGGCCTGGTGATCCTGTTTACGTTCTTCCCCGAAGCGGGCGGCATGATGCTGATCACCGCGTTCTGGGGGGTGTGGCATCTGGTGTCCGGTTTGACGCTGGCATTGATATGGTCGCGCACCCGCGCGGCCCGGGAGCAAACAGCCTATGACTGAAAAACGTATTCTGATTACCGGTGCAGCAGGGTATGTGGGCAGCCTGCTGGGTGCACGGCTGGCGGCCGATTACCCGGTGACGGGCACGGACATCCGTCAACGGGACGACCTCGGCTTTCCGGTTACGGTCATGGATATCCGTGACCCGGCGTTGCGTGACCTGATGGTGAAGGCGCGGATTACCCATGTTGTGCATCTGGCATCGGTACTCGAAAGTACCGGCGACCGCGCGCTGGATTACGATATCGACGTCAACGGCACACGCAACGTCATTGATTGCTGCGTGCGGGCGGGCGTACGGCACCTGACCGTGACCAGCTCGGGCGCTGCCTACGGCTATCATGCGGATAATCCGGCCTGGATCGACGAGCAGGATGCGCTGCGCGGTAATGCGGACATGCCTTATGCGGACCACAAGCGCAAGGTCGAAGCGATGCTGGCCGCGGTGCGCCAGCAGCATCCCGCCCTGCGTCAGTTGATTTTCCGGCCGGGAACGATTCTGGGTGCGGAAACGCAGAACCTGATTACCAACCTGTTTACCGGCAAGCGATTGCTGGCCATTCGTGGCAGTGACTCGCCATTTGTCTTTATCTGGGACGAAGACGTGATCGCTGCCATGGAATACGGGATTCGTGAAGACGCGGCGGGCATCTTCAATATGGCTGGTGACGGTGCCTTGACCATCCATGAGATTGCCGCACTGCTGGGCAAGCCGGTGCGCACATTGCCGGCCGGTTTGATCAAGGCTGCCCTGTGGATGGCCCGGCTGCTGAGGGTTGGGCGCTACGGCCCGGAACAGGTCAATTTCCTGCGTTATCGGCCGGTGCTGGCCAATCGTCGTCTGAAAGAAGAATTCGGCTACCAGCCGAGAAAAACCTCTGAAGAAACCTTTCGTTATTACCTGGAACACGCGCGTGCGCGGGGAGACCTGTAACCATGGACAAGGGCTGTGTGCTGATTACCGGTGCTGCCGGTGGCCTGGGCTGGGAAATGGCGCGGGTTTTTCATCGCCGCGGGGATGCCCTGTTGCTGGCGGACATGAACGGCGAGCAACTGGCGACCCGCGCAGCTTCTCTGGGGACGCCGGAGCGGGTCGCTGCACTGGCGGGCGACATTACCGATGCGGACCACCAGCAAGCGCTGATGGCCCTGGCGGCAGAACAGTTTGGCGGCGTGCGCGTACTGGTCAACAATGCCGGGATCACGCACCGCTCGCTGGCGGAGAAAACCGATCCGGCGGTGCTGCGCAAGGTCATGCAGGTGGACTGGCAGGCCCCGCTGGAACTGGCCTTGCGTGCGTTGCCGCAGATCAGGGCGCATCAGGGCAGCCTGGTGAACATCGGTTCCATGGCGGGCTGGATGCCGGTGCTTGGCCGCACCGCCTACTGTGCGGCGAAGTCGGCACTGGCGCAGTCCTTCGAGGTCATCCGTTGCGAACAGCAGCACCATGGTGTGCACGTACTGATGGTCTACCCCAGTTTTATCGACACGCCGATCGAGCAACATGCGCTGGGCTTTGATGGCAAACCGGCACGCCATGCGCGCTCCATGGTCGGCAAGATGAAATCCGCTTCATGGATGGCCGAGCGCATCGTTGATGCCTGTATTCAACGCCGCAAGCGCGTCTATTCGGATCGCTTGTCGGTGTTCGGCAGCCTGTTGTGGCGGCTGGCACCGGACCTGTACCAGCGCATCATGATGAAAAAATTCGCGGTGGAACTGGAGCAGTAATGGACCCGTGGTTGTGGCTGGCGCTGTTTATCCTGGTGGCGTACACCATCGAGGCGGTGACCGGCTTCGGCAGCATTGTGATTGCGCTGTCGCTGGGGGCGATCCTGTTGCCGATTCCGGCGCTGTTGCCGGTGCTGGTGCCGCTCAACATTCTGATGAGCGGCTACCTGAGCGTGCGTCACCGGCGGCATATTCACTGGCCCACGCTGTTGCGGCTGATCCTGCCACTGATGGCGGTGGGCACCCTGGCGGGCTACCTGGTGCGTCCGGTGATCAGTGCCAGCATATTGCAGGTGCTGTTCGGCATCCTGATCATCTGGTTTGCCGGGCGTGAGCTGTGGCGCATGGCAAACAAACATGTGCCGCGCGCGCATCCTGCCGGTCTGACCCGGGGCCTGATGCTGGGGGCCGGCGTGACCCACGGCCTGTTCGCGTCCGGGGGGCCGTTGCTGGTGTATGCCCTGGCGGGCACCACGCTCGACAAGGCCCGTTTTCGTGCCACGCTGATTGCCGTGTGGTTCGCCCTCAACAGCATGCTGACGGTGATCTTCCTGCTCGACGGCAGCCTGGTCGCGGCTGCGCCGCGTCTGGTGCTGTATATCCCGTTGCTGGTGGTGGGGGTGTTGCTGGGAGAGTGGCTGCACCAGCGCGTCAACGAACAGCGCTTTCGGCAACTGGTGTTCGTCATGCTGCTGGTAACCGGGGTTGCCCTGCTGGTCTGAAGCGAGCCGGATTCCCTTGCTATACTGGGCGTCCGTTCGCGCTGTACTGGGGTTGAGCATGCCCGATCTGCACATCGAAACCGTCTCCGGGCAGGCACTGCTGCCCTGGCTGGATGCACTGGCGCGGTTGCGCATCCAGGTGTTCCGTGAGTGGCCGTACCTGTATGAAGGCAGTGAGGCCTACGAGCGTGAGTATCTGGGTATGTACGCCGATTCTGACCGCAGCCTGATGGTGCTGGCGCTGGATGGCGAGCAGGTGATCGGTGCCTCAAGCGCCCTGCCGCTGGTGGATGCGGAAGCGGAATTCCAGGCGCCCTTCACGGCGCGAGGCGTGGCGCTCGATGACGTCTTCTATTTCGGTGAATCGGTGCTGGACGCCCGCTATCGGGGGCATGGGCTCGGGCATCGCTTTTTTGATGAGCGAGAGGCCTTTGCCGGTGTGCACGGCTTTGCCATCACCACCTTCTGCGCCGTGCAGCGCCCGGCGGATCATCCGGCGCGTCCTGCCCATTACCGCCCTCTGGATGCCTTCTGGCAGGGGCGCGGGTATCAGCGCCAGCCGGGTATGGTGACGCATTTCCCGTGGCGCGATATCGGCGCCACGGTGCAGACGAGCAAGCCCATGCAGTTCTGGACCCGGGGCATGCCCTTGCCGCCTTCACAGGTTAATGGCGAGTCCTGAACGACACTGCGGTCTGGCCATGCACAGGCGGGAGCCCATGATGACAGTCTGGCACAAGAGTTTTGCGGCGCTGATGCTGTTCACCCTGGCGGCGACGGCCCAGGCAGCCACCTGCCCGGAAACACTGGATCATACCTTCAAGCGGTTGCACGCCGATGACGAGGTTAATTTGTGCAGCCTGGCAGGCAAACCGGTGCTGGTGGTGAACACCGCCAGCTTCTGCGGCTACACCGGCCAGTTTGCCGGGCTGGAGTCACTGTACCAGCGCTATCGCGAGGCGGGTCTGGAGATCGTTGGCGTGCCTTCGGGAGACTTTAATCAGGAAACGCGTGATGAAGCGGAAACGGCAGAAGTCTGCTTCGCCAACTATGGCGTGACCTTCACCATGACGGCACCGCAGTCGGTGCGCGGGCGTAACGCGCATCCGCTGTTCCGCCAGCTGGCGCAGCAGGGCGGCACGCCACCACGCTGGAATTTCCACAAATACCTGCTGGATGCCGAAGGCAAGGTGGTGGCGCAATTTCCCAGTCAGGTGGCGCCGCTGGATGAGCGGCTGGTCAGCGCTGTGGAGGCGGTGTTGCCGCGCTGACCAGCGATGCTTCAGGGTGCAGCAGGGATCAGCAGTCGCCCAGGCGCCGACCAGACACCTCGATATGCATGCTCATCGGGCCCATCGGGGTGTCCATATCGCCTTTGATGACCCCCTCAGACGTCGTGCCATTCATGCGCATATCCGCCTTCATGGTGTACTGGGTGCCATCGTCTGATGCGCACTCCACGGTGTAGCGCATGCGCGAGCGCTGCATGTTCAGATCGGACACCTGACAGTCTTCCATGCCCTCACCGGCCAGCAGATCAATGTTGTCCAGATCTTCTGCGGTCACACATTCACGGTGGCTGTCTTCCTGGGGCGGCATTTTCTGGTCCCCCATCGTCATCCGCGTCACGTTCGAGTACTCCCACTCGCCGGGCTGGATGTTCGGGCGTTCGGCCAGGGCCGCAAACGGCAGGGCCAACAGGCAGGCGCCGGCGAGCAGGGCGACGGATGTTTTCATGACAGGCTCCATTTCCTTTAACTGGTTTGCTGAGACTACCTGTCGGGACGTCCTGCGGGAATCCCCTGTCTGGGCTAATTCGCCCGGGGGTTAGCCCGTTTGGGGCATTGGTCAGAGTGCTCGTTTCGCCCATGCTCTCAGGCTCCCTGAGGGTGTTTCGGGTTGAGGTGCGGGCGCGCAGCGGCAACAATGGCCCTGAGGGTTTGATAATGACGCAAGATGCGCAGGGGCTGGTCCATGCAGACAGTACTGATCGTGGAAGATCACGAGGAAACCCGACAATGGCTTGCCGGGATTGTCAGGGATGCGTTTGCGTCCCCTGATTTGCTGGAGGCGGGTACGCTGGAGCAGGCGCGCGCGTTGCTGGCGCAACGGACGGTGTCGCTGGCGCTGGTGGACCTGAGCCTGCCCGATGGCAGTGGCATGCAGTTGCTGCAGCACCTGCAGGAGTCCAGCCCGGAAACCTATCTGGTGGTGACCACTATTTTTGATGATGACCGGCATCTGTTCGATGCCTTGCAGGCGGGGGCCAATGGGTACCTGCTCAAGGACCAGCCGCGCCAGGTGATGGTGGACAGCCTGTCCGGCATCGCCAGTGGTCGCCCGCCACTGAGTCCGGCCATCGCGCGGCGCATCCTGCGGCATTTCCAGCAGGCCCCGGTGCGAGCGGTGGAGAACCCGCTGTCCGAGCGAGAAGTCGAGGTGCTGCTGTTGCTGGCCAAGGGGCTGGGGCGCAGCGAGATTGCTGAGCTGCTGAATGTGTCGGTCAACACGGCGGCCAGTCATATCAAGTCGATTTATCGCAAACTGAACGTGTCCGGTCGTGCCGAAGCCACCCTGGAAGCCGTGCAGATGGGCATCGTGCCCCAGTCCCTGCCTCGCCGATAGCGGCGCGGGGTGAACCGGAGCCAGGTGATGTCCGAGGCGGGAGTGGAGGCACGGCAGGATCGCCGTGGTCGTCGCGTGGCGCCCTTGCCGACCATGCTGGTCGGGGCGGTGCTGGCGCTGCTCCTGATGCTGCTGGCGCTGTTCGCGGTGCTGGGGCAGCCATGGATGGGCGTCACGCTGGCGGCCGGAGAGAACGGGTACCCCGTCGTCCAGCGTGTGCACCCCCTCAGCAAGGCGCCTCCGACCCTGCGCCCGGGGCAGACCATCGTGGCCATGATTCATCCCGTGACCGGTGATGAAATATCCCTGCAGGGTTTTGTGCCGCTTCAGGAGCCCCCGGGTTTTCCCACTTTCGCAGAACACAACGCCTACCTTGAACGGGAAGACCGGCCCCTGCCCAGCGTGCCGCTGGATTTCTGGTTGTTCAATCTGTTCGGCATGATCGCCTGGACCATCAGCCTGGCGGTGTGGGTTACACGGCCGCGTCAGCTGCCTGCACGTCTGCTGTGCCTGTCCGGTGCCGGTTTTTTTATCGCGACCCTGTTCAACAGCGTTTATCTGGGGCGTGAACTGGCACTGCCGGAAAGCAGCTTCCTGTTCCTGTCTCGCCTGAACAATATCGGGTTGGCGCTGATGCGGGTGTCGTTGCTGTTGCTGCTGGTGTATTACCCGCGCCGCCTGACACGATGGCCTGCCTCGCTGGTGCTGGTGGCCTGTTACTGGTGTATCAGCTCAACGAGATATTCCAGGGCTTTTAATTTCCGCTGCACACCTATTATGTGCCGATCATGCTGCTGTTCCTGTCGATCTTTATTGCCATGGGGCTTGGCCTGGCGATCTATTTTGTTCCTATCGCGCTGACCGGCCACACGATCTTTCCTCAGGCGGCGATGGCCGGCGTGGCCTATACCCTGTACATCGAGTTTGCCGTCGGCGTGCCCGGTACCGGCTGTTTGACCTGGAGCGCTGGTGGTTCCGGGTCTGGGACTGGTTTCTCGGCGGCCTGGTGGGCGGCATGGCGCTGCTGCTGTCACTGGCGATCGCGAGCTGGGTCTACTTTCCTTTGCGTCAGTGGCTGATGGGGTTGCTGGGCCGCTCCGACCAGCGCCCGCTGGATTCTACATTGCGGCAACTTGTCAACAACCTGTTTGCCGCCGACAGTGAAGCGCGCATCAGCGACGCCTGGCCCGACCTGCTGCGGCGCATGTTCAATCCACTGCAATGCTGCCCCGTGCATATGCCGGTGGCGGGCGATATCGCCGTGTCCGAGGACGGTGCGCGGCTTTATCTGCGGGCGCTGACCCCGGCCGATGCGGACCTGATGCTGGAACACCCGGATCGTGGCGGACGCCTGTTCAGGCCTGAGGACCTGCGTGTGGCCCGCCTGCTGCGCGACCTGACCGACAAGGCGGCGGAAGCCGTGCGTGCCCGTGAACTGGGCGCGGAAGCAGAGCGCCAGCGTATTGCCCGGGATCTGCATGATGATGTCGGCGGTCGCATTCTCAGCCTGTTACGCAATGCCCCGGATGAACAGCAGGAGGTGCTGGCGCGTAATGCGCTGCAGTCCCTGCGTGAAGCCTCACGGGCACTGGATCACAGCGCCAGCAGCCGTCTCGGCGATGCGCTGGAAGACTGGCAAATGGAGTGCCGGGCGCGCTGTGATGAAATGCGGCTGCCGCTGCAGTGGCTTCAGGACGTGAAGGCTGACGGGGCGCACCTGTCGGTGCGGCACAACATCAACATCCGCCGTATTCTGTCAGAAGCACTGACCAACGCATTGCGTCATGCCACGCCGTCACGCATCACGGTGCGCGTGGCGGGCGACGGTGCTTGTCTGACACTGGAAGTC
>PNLU01000102.1 GCA_013823245.1 Alcanivorax sp. | reverse complement strand
TTTTAAGGAACACTAGTCAAACACCGCATTTCATACGCCAAGGCACTTCGCAAGAAAAGTTTTGCTCCGACGCCGCATACTTAAAAGATTTAAGAGAGGATTTTTTTGCCATACCCGATAGCAATAACCAAACCGTGTCACCGCCGGTTACAGAGTTTGATTGTGCAAAATTGGCTATTGGGGAAATAGAATCATTGATCCCATCGATGAGCAAAGCGCAGGAATTTATCAATGGCGTGTTCGAGCACACTGTAAGCGCTTCAGGAAAAACGCCAGAAATAAATGATTTTTTTGATATTCGAACTGTGAAATACGATGATTTTGAGCGAGTCAAGAATAAACGCTCAGTGATTGATCTTCTTAGACGTCGAGGCGGATCGGATTCATTTGTCGAGAGCGATGTTGAAGTAAGGAAACGGCGGCATCCATTTGGCATGAGTGCAGCTCTAGCCGCAGCCATGCTTGTATCAGAAGATGACTATGATACGACTTATAACATTTGGAATCATAGCAAATTGCAATCCGTTCATGTGGGGATTTATTTCGAGCCAAAATCTATGGCTCTGAATCGGGTTTTCTCCGAGATAGTATTTCTGCCTCGCTTAACAGAGTGCTTGATATTGACATGCAATTCTTACGAAAAAAGGTCCAGCTGGGATTCATTCAATGGATTCGATGGTACAAAAGAATGGAAATGGTCTCACCACTCTTGGTTTGATGATCCTACTGAAGTTGCGGAAGACTATGTATCAGACCCCTATATCTTCACAAAAAAGTATGTTTTTTCATTTGCTGAAGGCAACACATAATAGGTTTCTGCGTATGGATACTGTAGCTCCCTCGCTTTGACGGACACCTTCTCCTAACCGAGAGAACGCAGAAATGCCGAGGTAGAAAATTCAATAGGAAATTGGCGGCGCATGGATAATCTTGAATAACTATGGCATGTCTTCCGTTTTTCACTAGGAGCTTTGCTGTGGAAAATAAGGAGGCTGCTCCCAGGAGCGTGCGTTTAGTGGGTTCGTGCCGCCAAGCAAAACAATGGTGGGATAGGAGCTCCCGGACTACATGGCACACATTGAAGTACCGAATGAAGCGAAACTGGCACAGACAGCCGTTGAATGCATTCTTGGTGATTCTATCGTCGCTATTTACCTCTTCGGTTCCGTCGTGGTTGGTGGATTAAAGCGCTATAGCGACGCAGATATTTTGATTACCGTCTCTAGCTCGCCTATCCTTGAGCAAAGAAAAGCCATGGCCTCTCAGTTAATGAGCATATCTGGCGCGATTGGGAATCCGCAAGCCATCAGCCCGCTAGACGCAACCGTGATGGTGGCTTCTGATGTCATATACCCGAGAGTTCTTTCTTGTAAGGCATTGAAAATCCATGATTGATCACGACAAATTCCGGACCTTGATCAAACAGCTTTATGCCACGGTGCATGAACTCGAGAACATGTTCCCCGGCAGGCACTTCACCCCGGACGGCCACATGGTTGGCAGCCTGGGAGAATGCCTTGTCGCAGATGCCTATAATCTGAAGCTGGAGACTGCCTCCAACAAAGGCTATGACGCTGTCACAAAGACCGGCCTGGAGGTTGAAATCAAGGCCACGCAGTCAAATTCTGTAGCATTCCGCAGTCCTCCGCAGCATACGATCGTCATCAAGATCCTGCCTGATGGTACATTCGAGGAAATCTATAACGGGCCAGGAAGCCTTGTATGGCAGCAGTTCGAGGGAAAGCGGCTACCGAGCAATGGTCAGTTTCAAGTCTCTCTTAATAAGCTCCGGCAACTCAATCAAACCGTAGCGCAAGCAGACCGGGTACCCAGAACCATCTAGCACTGCGCACCTGCGCGCGCTCCGCGAAGGGCGTGAGCGCTGGCCACGGCAGCATGTTCGTGCTATCCATCGGTCCTGAGTCTTAATGCCCGCCAGGAGCACCAATGAACAAAGATCAAACAGCATGGCTGGTCATACGTTCAATGGGCTTAGTCATACTGTTAGCTTGCGCGGCCTTTTTATACGAGTTTCTGCTAAATTTGGCAGCAGTGCGATTAAGTGCAGGCATACCGCATGAGGGCGAGCCCACCCTGAGACTTCCAAATCTGCGATGGGATCCACTCCTTCATTCCGCAGCCTTGTTTGCCTTTTCCTTTTATTTTTTACGGCATGGCAAAGCCCTGCATCGCTTGCTTATGAAGGAGGATAGGTAGTGGTTACTCCCGACATCAACCGCCATCACGCAACCAAGGCTCAGTCGTTTGACTGTATACATATGCTGCCATTGTTGGGCTGCGGATGGCATTTGCGGTCGCAGGCGG
Organism: Alcanivorax sp.; assembly: GCA_013823245.1. GTDB lineage: Bacteria > Pseudomonadota > Gammaproteobacteria > Pseudomonadales > Alcanivoracaceae > Isoalcanivorax. The sequence goes on along the minus strand of PNLU01000102.1, from coordinate 8,325 downwards.
CCTCGCTCATGCTGCCTTCGTGTTTATGGTGATTGCTTTACTTTGTTTCTTGGCCTCCAGGATGGCCTGGAGCATGAAGGAGCGAGCGGCATGGCCGCAGAAGCTGCGTGACGCAGCTTGACCAATCGATGGAAGGAAGATCATGCCGGAATACCTGGTTTGGGCAGCGCTTGTGATTTACCCCCTGTCCTTGATAGTTTTCTACTTTAGAATGCGCAGGGTTGGCAACCTGCTAGGCGGCCATTACAAGACCAGGATGGATATTGGCCTGACATTGGCCGTAGTGATTCCGCTGGCGCTATCATTTGTCTTCGTTAGTCCTGACATCATCTCGGCGTTTATTATTGTGGCTTCTATGGTGAGTTTTTCTGCCGGGCTCATAATGATTCCTGGCGTACTTATTGATTCACTCACTGAAAAGAAGAGGAAAGCGGACCTTCTATCGGAAGCAGACGAGCCAAACGATAGCTTTGAAGATCAGGTACAGGAAGTTTTGAGGCGTCAGAGAATGAGAAAGATGTGAACCTCCCAAATTCCAAAGGTAGATGTAATGATCACAGCCGTACGTGAAGAATCACCATCGGATATTGAAGCAATCCATGCCGTAACAGTCTCGGCATTCAAGGATGCGCCGCACACCGCCCACACCGAGCAGTTCATCGTTGATGCCCTGCGCAAGTCCGGGGCGCTGTTCCTCTCCCTCGTGGCAGAGCAGGCTGGCTCTATCGTGGGGCATGTGGCGGTGTCGCCTGTCACGGTGTCGGATGGCTCGTCGCATTGGTATGGGCTAGGTCCTATTTCGGTTATCCCTGAACTTCAGGGGCAGGGCATTGGCAGCCTTCTTATGAAGGAGGCCCTGCAGCGACTTCAGGATAAGGGAGCGGCCGGGTGCGTCTTGCTGGGCGACCCGGCCTACTACTCACGCTTCGGGTTCAAGCCCACGCCAGAGCTGGTGCTGCCAGATGTGCCGCCGGAGTACTTCCAGGCTCTGGCCTTCAAGCCACCCTTGCCGCATGGCATCGTCACTTACCACGAAGCCTTTAGCGCGCAGGGGTGACCCTTGTTCTCGTTCAATCAGGCATCGGAGCATCCTGATCAGCTAATCGCTCCGGCCTTCAGGGGGCAGCGTCACGCACCAGGCGTATAAGGTGCTCGCTATGTCTGCCTGCGGGATACGACCGGCCACTCTGAAATTGCACGGGCCAGGAACTGCTTGATACATTCCACTGGGGCGTTTGCGGAGATGATGACCAGAATACCGAGGAGCCCAACCCTGAAAAATCAGGAAAGACCTCCTGGTTAAGTCGAGGCCGGGAGCAATACTCCATAATGGATTGCAGTTCCTTGCGATTGGGCACTCTCCAGTCACCGTGCCCGGCAAAGACCTGCTGCTCAGCGTGCTGTAGCGCCTGCTGCCAGCTATATCGACTGTCTTCTACCTCGCCCTGCACATCGCAGGCATCACCAGCGGCATTCACGGCCGACCCTTCAGGGCAACGCTTCCACATCAACCCCGTGGGCAAATGAGTGGCCGTCTCATGCCCCACCTCAAAATCGTCGGTCGGCGTTGCAGGGCAGCGGGCCGTCAGCGCTGAGTCAGCACGCACCAGACGCACCGCCAGGCGCGCGAACTCGGTCGCCGTCTCCGTGGCGACAGACGAGCCGTCGAATTCCGCCGCCCAGGCATCATGGGTGCTGCCCAATGGAAGGCTGGGCGTACCCGCCCAGAACAGGCCTCCTGTCGCATCGAAAGCGTGCTCATCAACAGCTGGCTGAGTGACCCCCATGTGCAGGATACCGGCCAGCTCATTGATTTCCGGCAGGCGCCAGTCGTGTCTACCACACAGCCCCGTCTCGTTGACGCTGCGCGTATAAGCCTGCGTGTTGCAGTGCGCCAGGCCGACACAGTCCGAATCGCGCCCGACATGCCCCACTTCACCATCATGCTCGGGCAAATCATTGCTGTACCAGGTGTAGGCGTGGCCGCTGTAACGCAGGTGCTCGGGATCGTCGACTTTCACCTCCCAGACCAGGCCCGTCACGTTATCGCGGGTGCAGGCCCAGTCGTTATCACCAGCGCCAGGTTGCGGATCAAGCGGGCAGTCGCCCTTACCCGCTGCTTCGCCGCTGTTGCAGATTCTGGTGTAATCGAAACCCGCATCACCCGCGCCGAGCTTGATCAGAGTGCTATCGGCATCACGCCCGACGTGGCCATCCTGGCGGGGAAATTCGGATACCAGCTCGTCACTGCAATCAAAGTCAGCGTCGTCTTCATCTGCACGGGGAGTGATGCCCGTGTCGTTGAGGCCGCCCACGGGATTGAACAGGGACACTTCAACACTGATCGGGAACTCAGCCTCGTCCGCAAACGCGGCCACACGAAAATACCAGGTGCCCGGCTCAAGCTGCAGGGTCACCGGGCTCTCGGCATCCATGATCAGCTCGCCGCTGTCGTAACTCGCGTAGTGCTCCGGGTCTTCCAACGGCTCACGGGCCAGCAGGAGCTCGTAATGCTCCACACCGTCCCTGTCATGCCAACTGACCACCACCTCCTGCGGCACCTGCCCCCGGGCCACTGTCAGGCCGTACGGGTCCACAGACCCACCACCTGAGGAACCACCGGAAGAACCGCCACAACCCGCCAGCAGCAACAGCACCGGCAACCAGAACCACATTTTTATGTTCATCCTTCACTCCGCATCGCGCACCAGACGCAGAAACTGCTCCGACGTCCTTCTGCTGGCGCTATTGAATAGCGAGCCGTCAAAGTTCACAGTCCAGGAAGATTCAGTCCCTGAGAAAAACCAACTTCTACGCGGTGAGGAGGTCCAGAACCTCGCATCATCCGACAGGGTCAATGCTGCAAAAGACGGGAACGCATCCGGATTGAGCCGCACATCCGCGCTGCAGTACTCCACGATCGACAGCAGCTCCTTGTGGTTCGGTACACGCCAGTCGTCATACCCGGCAAAAGCATGCCCTTCAGCATGTTGTAACGCCGCCTGCCAGGTGTAACGGCCCTCTTCGCCGTCTCGCATCTCGCAGGCATCAGCGCTTGCGTTGATTTCCGTGCCCTCGGGGCAACGCGGCCACATCAGGCCGGTGGGAATATGCGTGACAGTATCGTGGTGGATTTCAAAATCTGACGACGGCACACCCGGGCAGGTGGGTGCTGGCTCGTCAGGGCTACGTACCAGCCGTGCGCGATAATAATAAGGGGTGTCGTGCCTTGCTGATTCGACGGAGCCCGACATGAAACCCACTTCCCACAACGCTGGCAGGTCTGTTTCCGCGGTATCAGGCGTAGCGGACCAGAAAAAAAACGGCGCGTTCTCGAAGCCCTGGCTATCGATAAACGGGGTCGGCTTCCCCAGATGCAGAATACCGACCAGTTCATTCGGGGTTGGCAGACGCCAGTCATTGGCGCCACAGAGGCCGTTATCGTTGACGGCTTCGATAAAGGCTTCCGTGTTGCACTGATCAAGCTCTGGACACGACCCACCCTCATTGACATCGCCATGGCCACCCTCCGGGTGGGACGGATCACTCCTGAACCAGGTGAAGACACCGCCCTCGGAATGCAGATCGTCCGGATCAGGGGTCTTCACTTCCCAGATCAGCCCCGTCACGTTATCGCGGGTGCAGCCCCATTCGTTGTCGGCCGAGCCCCGCACCGGGTCGGGTGGGCAATTCCCCTCGCCAGCCAGCTCGCCGCTGCGACAGATTCGGGTGTAGTCGAAGCCGGCATCACCTGCGCCGATCTTGATCAGGCCGCCATCCGCATCACGCCCGGTGCGCGCGTCCTGCCCCGGGAATCCGGCCACCGATTCATGCTCGCAATCGTGGTCGTAGCGCTCCAGATCCGCGCATAACGTAATCCCCGTATCGTTCAGGCCACCGACAGGGACAAAAAGGGAAACTTGATGGCTGGCCGGCAAGCGGCCGTCTTCGGAATACGCAGCAACGCGAAAATACCAGGTGCCCGGCGATAGCTGCGTGGTGTAAGGGCTTTGGGCATCCTGAATCAGCTCGCCCCCCTGATAACTCGCGTAATGCGCCAGATCATCCAGAGGCTCGCGAGCCAGATACAGCTCGTAATGCTCTACCTCATCGTGACTGTCATCCCAACTCACCAGCACATGCTGTGGCGTTTGTTCGGGTACCGCCCTGAGGTCGTAATGAAGTACTTGCTCACCTGGCGCGCCCGAACCGCCCGAGGAGCCACCACAGCTTGCCAGTAACAGCATGAACGCCAACGCGATCGCGCGACGCATCCCCGGTAAAAAGGCTTTTTTCCTGGCTACCCCCACGATAGCTCCCCCCTGCTCGTGTGAGCGGCCCAGTTAACAGGCGCAGGAGAGGGGGGTCAAAAAACCAGTTCAAAAAAACGGCAGAAAAAATAAATTCAGGCAAATACCGTGATGGTCTGGCGGCTAAGCGCGACAGGGCGGCCTTCCTGATCACAAATAACCGCACGGCTCTGACCATAACCTTCGCTGCATTGGTCAGTAATCACTTCGTACTGCCACAGCGTATCGGCGGGTCGGTTATCCGGCTCTTCCAGCAGCTCCATGGTCCAGGTCAGGGAGCTGGCCGCTGCGGGTCCTTTCAACATGGGCAATACAGAAGGCGGCCAGGTGTCTACCAGGCAAATCAACGCGGCGGTGGTCATTGCCTTTGGCGTTTCCGCAAAACGCATGTAGCCCGCGAAATCAGGCGCGCTGCTGCCGCTGTAGGGCGGCATGCCCGCCGCGTAGCGCATATCAAAGTGCTTGAGGAAATCGGGCATCATGCCCTGGATGAACGGCACTTTCATGGCGTCATCGCTGCTTTTCATCGGCGCGAGCGTCGGCGCCTGCACGACGATGGCCGAGTCTCGTGCCGCTCCGAAGCTCACCAGCATCACAGCCACCACCTGCTCCCCCTGCTGCGCGGTCACCATGGCCTGCATCACGGATTTGCCCTCGCGCAGCACCTGGCTGGTGAGCGATACGGCGCCCGGCGCAGCGGGCGCTACAAACGACAGCGAAAAACTCCGCAGGCGCCGACCAGCAGCCACTGTTTTTTCCAGATGGTCATACAATACGGCACCGACCAAACCGCCAAACAATGCCCTGCCCTGACCCCAACCTTCAGGAAATACGGCATTGCCCCGGCCATCCACCGTGGCCAGAATGTCATCAAAATTCATAGTGCTTCTTCCACAAAATCCAGCCGGTCCTGGCCGAAGAACATTTCATTGCCCACAAAAAAGGTGGGCGCACCGAACACACCGCGCTTCACCGCAGCGTCAGTATTCTCCCGCAGTTGCTGCTTCACGTCATCGGCCTCTGATTTTTCCAGCCAGGCCGCACCGTCAACGCCCGCCTCATTGAGCACCCGGATCAGTTCTTCCGGCTCCGACAGCTTGCAGGGTGTTTTCCACATGGCATCGAACAGCGCCGCAATCACCACGTCCTGGTCCGGCGTTCCCGCCGCCGCCGTGGCAATACGCATGGCGCCGAGCGTATTCACCGGAAAGTACGGATTCATGGTCAGCGGTACCTGATAGCGTTTGGCGAAACGCCCCAGATCGCGAAGCATGTACTGGCCCTTGGCGGGCACTGCTGCCGGCGGACTGTTGCCTGTGGCCTTGAAAATTCCGCCGAGCAACACCGGGCGATACACCAACTCTGCGCTCCGGCGCGCACAGATCGCGGGCAATTGCGTCCATGCCAGCCAGGCCGTGGGGCTGCCCACGTCAAAAAAGAATTCCACTTGCTTGCTCATGATGTTTCTCCGTTCAGAAGGTTTCCATCCACGGACGCAGATCGATTTCATGGCTCCAGGCATCACGCGGTTGCTGATGAAGCATCCAGTAGGCCTCGGCAATATGATCGGGATTGAGAATGCCGTCTTGCGCTTTAAGCGCATAACGGTCGGGGAAGTTGTCACGGATAAACGCGGTATCAATCGCGCCGTCGATCACCGGATGGGCCACATGAATGCCCTGCGGTCCCAGTTCGCGCGCCATACTCTGGGCCAGCGCCCGCAGCGCAAACTTGGCCCCGGCGAAGGCGGCAAAGCCCTTGCCGCCACGTAGCGAGGCTGTCGCCCCGGTAAACAGGATTGTGCCCCGCTGGCGTGGCCGCATCACTCGCGCCGCTTCGCGGCCTGTGAGAAATCCGGCAAAGGCGGCCATTTCCCACACCTTGCGATACACCCGGGCGGTGGTGTCGACCACCGGGAAATACACATTGGCGCCGATATTGAACACCACCACCTCCAGCGGGCCGATCTCCGCCTCGATCGTGGCAAACAGGTCCGCCACCTGCTGCTCATCCCGGGCATCACAACCGAACCCCCGGGCCTGGCCGCCCGCCTGCTCTATCTCGGCCACCAGCGGCATCACCGCCTCCTGCGTGCGACGCGCCACGCAAGCCACGTAGCCTTCGCGGGCAAACCGTCTGGCGATGGCACCTCCCGTGGCGTCTCCAGCTCCAATTACCAACAGGGCGGGCTGACTCATAACAGGCTCCGGTGAGGGTTCCGATTTGGAACTCAATGTAGGTTCTTTTTTGGAACCCGTCAAGCGGCTATGATGGTGTTTCTCTGTGGAGGCGTTATGCGCTGGCAAGACATAGATCAACATCCCTGTTCGGTGGCCCGCACCCTGGCCATCATCGGCGACAACTGGACGCTACTGGTGCTGCGCGACTGCTTTCTCGGCGTGCGCCGCTTTGATCAGTTCCAGCAACGCCTGGGCGTGACCCGCCATGTGCTCAGCGACCGGCTGCGCAAGCTGCTGGACGGCGGCATTGTGGAAAAAGTGGCCTATCAGCAACGACCTCTCCGGGAGGAATACCGGCTGACCGAAAAGGGCCGCGCCCTGTATCCGGTCATCGTTCATCTGGCCCAGTGGGGCGACAAATACCTGCCCCACCCCCTGGGCGCTCCGGTGACCCGCATCCACACCCACTGCGGTGGAGTGCTGGAGGCCACCCTGCAGTGCAGTCATTGCGGCGAGGCGGTGGAGGCCAGAGATATCCACGTGGAAGAAAACCCGCACTGGCGCGGGAAAGTGCTGCCTCGATAGAAGACACTACCTTGCTGTCAGGCTGAGGCCGTGCGGCAACGTCATACGTCTTCTTCCTGCCACCAGGTCTGGAACAGATGCCGCGAACGTGCCGCCGCCGGCGCATGCCCGGCCCGGGCGGCGCGCTGGCACCAGAACACGCCCTTCACCGGGTCCACCTTGATACCCAGCCCTTCACCGTAGATCGCGCACAATCGCAGGGCCGCTGCTGCCGAGCCGGAATAGGCGGCATAATCGAACTCCACCAGCGCACGCTCTACACGCCCGGACTCGAAGTAACGCCGCCCCTGCTCGTAATCCGCCCGCAAGGCCTCGGGTTCACCAGCCGCCATCTCGTCGGCCGCCTTCATCTCTGCCCGCAGGGCCTCGTCCATCGGGGGAGCCCCGGCACAGGCGGTCAGCAAGCCCGTGCACAACACACCTGCGCACACCAGGATGACGCTGTTTTTCATGGTGATGACTCCCTGTCCGGACATGGACTTCCGATGCTAACCGTTTTCGGTGCTGGCCGGGTGAAAGGCTCTCCGCGCGCCGCAAACTCGGGCATAATGCGCCGATGCTGCATATCGCCCTTTACCAGCCGGAAATTCCGCCCAACACGGGCAACATCATGCGCCTGGCCGCCAATACGGGCTGCCAGCTGCATCTGATCGAGCCGTTGGGGTTTTCGCTGGATGACAAGCTGCTGCGTCGCGCCGGGCTGGATTACCGGGACCAGGCGACGGTGACCCGACACGCAGACTGGGAGGCATTCTCGGCGTGGCGCAACGGACGCCGCCTGTGGGCGCTGTCGACCAAGGCCTCCAGCCATTACGCGCAGGCGCGTTTCGCGGAAGACGACGTGCTGCTGTTCGGGCCAGAAAGCCGCGGGCTGCCGGAAGCGCTGTTCCTGAACCGCGACGACGTGCTGCCGTTACGCTTGCCCATGCTGCCGGGCAGCCGCAGCCTGAACCTCTCCAATGCCGTTACAGCCACGGTTTACGAAGCATGGCGACAACTGGGGTTTGTTGGCGGCAGTTGAGATATCAGGACTTCGTAGTCCGGCCTTGGTGCGGGGTAAGCCCTTCCAGAAGCCGCCGTGAACCCATCCCTGGGGGCTTGCGTTCGGCTTCCTGCCTCACACACTTCTGGAAGGGCTTACCCCGCACCAAGGCCTCAGTTCAGTAGTTACTGCAAGCTCAGCACTTCGTGGCTCGACGCACGAACCAGACTTTCGTTGGCTGGAAGTGGTTAACCGGGCTGCGCGTGAC
>PNLU01000101.1 GCA_013823245.1 Alcanivorax sp. | reverse complement strand
GAGGGAACAGGCTCTCGCCGAGGGCTGGAAGCCGTCTGAGCAGCGCTGGCAGGAAAAGCAGGATGAAAGGAAACGGGCGCAGGCAGATGAGCCAGCATGAGGCCAGCCCCCTTTGAAACGGGGATCATTCCGGCGCCAGAATCTGCTCCGGATGTTCCAGCACCCGTTCCGTCACCACCTGATCCCGCCCCGACAGCTTGGCCTGATACAGGCAGCGATCGGCGCGCGCCAGGGTGGCACTGAGCAACTCACCACTGCGGTACTGGGCAATACCAATCGAGATGGTCGCGCTCAGGGCGTCATCCAGATCGCTGAAATCTTCCACCGCCACCGCCCGCCGCAAACGCTCTGCCACCCGCACGGCACTGTCGAGATCACTCTGGGTCAGCACCAGCACAAATTCCTCGCCCCCCAGCCGACCGGTGTAATCGGCCTCCCGCAGGCAGCGCCCGGACAAGGCGGCAAAACGGCGCAATACCTGATCCCCCGCCGCATGCCCGAAACGGTCGTTGATGCGTTTGAAATAATCCAGATCCACAAAGCACAGGGAGAAGGTGTAATCACCGGAATCCGCCAGCGCCTGTTGCTGGTTCAGCACCTCCATGATGTGGCGGCGATTGAACAGGCCGGTGAGTTCGTCACGGATGGCCATGTCGCGCACCTGCACCAGTGCATCACTGAGCTGGCGGTTCTTGGCGGTCAGGCTGGTGCGCAGGGCGTTGATCCCCACGCCGGTCACCACCAGACTGATCGCTGCCATGCAGAACACCAGCCACTGCAACAGTTCCACTGTCAGGTTCATGCTGATACTGCGGGTCTGCCAGGCGGTAATGACCACCAGCAGGTAGCCGAACATGCCTACACTGCTCAATGCCAGCAGCCCCGGCAGTGACTGCCGGAATGAGGCCAGCAACATGGCGGCAAAGAACAGCATCATGACACTGATACGGAACTCGTTCATGCACCAGGCGCTGGCCAGGAAGCCCAGGGTCAGCCACAGGTTCCAGGGCAGCGACACACTCGGATCGCGGTAGTGGGCACTGCGCCCGCTGACCACCCAGCTGGCCAGCAGCAGATTGCCGGTCCAGATCCCGACAAACAACAGCGCCAGCACCAGGCCCGACACCACAAAGTAACCGCCCTGGAAATAGAACAGGCAGATCATCGTATGCAACAGGCTGATGGCCACCGCAGTAAGGCTGTGGCGACGAGCCAGCCGCTGGTCATCCAGCGCCAGCGCCCGCGCCTTGTTCATGTCCTGAATCATTCGTCGCCCTCCCCGGCCACCAGCCGGTTGCGCCCCAGACCCTTGGCCTGGTACAGGGCCGCATCGGCCCGCGCCAGCCAGTCCTCCAGCGGCTCGCCGGCATGGCAGGCAGCCATGCCGATGGACACGGTGACACGCAACCCGGGGGCCTGTTCGAAGCGTGTATGGGCCAGCGTCTGGCGCACCTGCTCCAGCACTTCCCGGGCCCGGGGCGCGTCCGTTTTGACCAGCACCAGCAGGAACTCCTCGCCGCCGAACCGGGCGCAGAAATCACGGCCACTGAGCTGACTGCTCGCCTGACGGGCAAATTCCCTCAGCACTTCGTCGCCCAGGCTGTGCCCGTGGCGATCATTGATCTGCTTGAAATGATCCAGATCGGCGTAAGCCACCACCACACCAAAGGCACCGCGCTCCGCCATTTCCCGGATCTTGCCCAGGCGCTCCATGGCATAGCGCCGGTTGTAGAGGCCGGTCAGTTCATCACGAATCGCCAGGCTCTGGATGCGCTCGACGATCTGCCCGAGTTCATGGTTGCGCTCGCGCAGCTTGATACGAATGGCGGAGATTTCATCGGACAGGATGATCATGGCCACGGTCATCAGGGCGAAGGTGCTCCACTGGATCAGTTCGCCGGTCAGGTCCATGGCTTCCGGGTACATCTGCCACAACGACAGCACAATCCCCAGATAAGCGAGCACACACACAACACCGAGCAGCACCAGTTCCCGGCTGCGGCAACGGAACACGCCCATTTGCAATATCGCGAAGAACAACAGCATCACGCACAGGCGCACATGATCCACATGCCAGGCCGACACCAGCAGCACGGCGGTGGACCACCACAGCAGTGGCAACGTCAGGGCAGGATCACGAAACAGGCGGTTGAAGCCAAGCAGGGTCAGGCCAATCAGCACCAGGTGGCCGGACCATATCCAGGCGAACAGTGCCATGAAGGCATCACCGCCGCCCCGGAAAAAATCCAGCTGCGCGGCGATCCAGCATACGATGGTATGCGCCGAGCCCCCCGCCAGCGTGGCAAACAGTACCCGTTGAAGGATGCGCCCCTGGTGCGCATCCGCCTCACCTGTGATCAACCATCCCTGCATGCCGTCCGCCTGAACACTGTCAGTCCCCCCAGGGCACCGGGCGGGATCGGTCAGGCCCCCCAGCCTGATTCACCGACCCTTGGCCGATACCACACTTAATGATGACAAAGTGCCATCACGTCACCTGATAGTATTAGATGACGTGATGCCTGTCACATATTTTCAGACGGACGCGGGTTCGGACGAGGACTGGGCGCGACACACCCGGGAGACGGCCTCGCGCCACCCGGCGTAACGCCGCTGACGATCTGCTTCCTGCAACGAGGGGGAGAAATGGCGATCACACTGCCAGTGACTGGCAATGGCCTCCAGATCGGGGAACATGCCGGCCTGCAGGCCGGCCAGATAAGCGGCCCCCAGGGCGGTGGTCTCGGTAATCACCGGGCGATCCACCCGCACGCCGAGCGTGTCCGCCAGGTTCTGCGCCAGCCAGTTGTTGGCCACCATGCCCCCGTCTACGCGCAGCGCCGTGGGGCGCCCCGCGCCGTCGGCGATCATGGCTTCCAGCAGGTCCAGGCTCTGGTAGCACACGGCTTCCAGGCCAGCGGTCACCACCTCGGCAATCCCGGTGTCCCGGGTCAGCCCCAGCAGGGCGCCCCGGGCATGCGGGTCCCACCAGGGGGCGCCCATACCGGTGAAGGCCGGCACCAGATACACGCCCTTGCCGCCGCCGGCGCTGCGCGCCAGGGCCTCGCTCTCGCTGGCATGGCTGATCAGCCGCAGCCCGTCGCGCAACCACTGGATCGTCGCCCCGGCCACAAAGATTGAGCCTTCCAGCGCGTAGGTCGTGCGCCCGTTCAGGCGATACCCCACGGTGGTCAGCAGGCGATTCTCCGAGGTCACCGCCTGCTCGCCGGTGTTCAACACCATGAAGCAGCCGGTGCCGTAGGTGCTCTTGACCATGCCCGGCTCGAAACAGGCCTGGCCCACCAGCGCAGCCTGCTGGTCGCCGGCGATACCGGCCACCGCCACCGGTGTGCCCAGCAGCGACGGATCGGTGTGGCCGAAATCGGCCGCGCTGTCGCGCACTTCCGGCAACAGCGACGCCGGGATGCCGAACAGCTTGAGCAGTTCGTCGTCCCAGCGCTGGGTATGGATATTGAACAACAGGGTGCGCGAGGCATTGGTGGCATCCGTGGCGTGCACCCGGCCACCGGTGAGCTTCCACAGCAGCCAGCTGTCGATGGTGCCGAACGCCAGGTCGCCGGCTTCGGCCCTTTGCCGCGCCCCGTCCACATGATCCAGCAACCAGGCCAGTTTGGTGGCGGAAAAGTACGGGTCCAGCAGCAGGCCGGTCTTCTCCTGCACAAGCGCCTCATGGCCCGCCTGACGCAACTGCTCGCACCGCTCGGCGGTGCGCCGGTCCTGCCAGACAATGGCCCGGGCCAGCGGCGTACCGGTGGCCCGGTCCCACAGCACGGTGGTTTCCCGTTGGTTGGTGATGCCGATGGCCGCCAGTTCGCTGGCATCGATATGTGCGTTGCTGATGGCCTTGCGACACAGCGCCAGGCAGTCGGTCCAGATTTCGCTGGCGTCATGCTCCACCCAGCCATCTTCCGGGTAGTGCTGGGCAAATTCTTTCTGTGCCTGGCCGCGCACGGAACCGTCGGCGGCAAACACGATTGCCCGGGAACTGGTGGTGCCCTGATCCAGGGCCAGCAGGTATCCGCTCATCGTTGCTCTCCCAAAACATGTCCGGCGCGCTGCTCGCGGGGCCAGGAAACACGGAACAGCGCCCCGCCCTGCTCGCTGCTACCGACTTCGATGCGTCCACCATGCCATTCGACGATACGCTGGACAATCGACAGCCCCAGCCCATAGCCGCCACTGGCGCGATGGCGGCTCTTGTCCAGGCGGGCGAAGGGCTTGAAGATGCGCTCGCGCTCGTTCTCCGGGATACCCGGGCCGTCGTCGCCCACTTCCATCACCGCCATGCCCTGCTGCACCCGGTAACACAGGGTGATTTCCTGGCGAGCATAGCGCAGCGCATTGGTGACCAGATTCTGCAGGATGCGGTGCAGGTAGCGCTCCTCGCCCTCAGCCAGGCGTGCCTCCTCGTCCCATTGCGACCAGTCAGTGATATCGCGCAGGATCAGGTCGCCCTTGATCGGATCGATCTGCCGCTGGATCTGGCCAAACAGGTCATGCATGTCCACCGGCTTGAAATCGATGGTCGGCGTGCCTTCCTCCAGCCGGGCGAAGGTCAGGATCTCATCGATCAGCTCATCGAGCTGCTCGATATCCCCGTCCAGCTCGTCAAGCTTGCTGCGGCGCTCGTCTGCGGCATCACAATCCGCCAGCATCTCCAGACCGAAACGCAACCGCGCCACCGGGGTGCGCAGCTCATGGGACACCGCCCGGGTCATCTCGCGCTGTGATTCGATCAGGCGGCGAATATGCTCGGTCATACCATTGAAGGTCAGCCCGAGCTGACCAATGGCATCGGGCCCGGACACGTCGGCCCGGGCATCCAGGTTACCGCTGCCCAGCTGCCGCACCGCCGCATCCAGCTTGCGCAAGCGGGTTTGCAGCGGACGCACCAGAAAGTAGGTCGCCAGCCCCATGGCGGACAGCCCGAGCACGCCCACCAGCACCGACATCTCCAGCGGCATCCAGTCGAACAGGGCCAGTGGGCCAAGCACCAGCACCTCGCCGGTGTTGCCGATGGGCGCGTAGACCATCACCGAAGAACGCGCCCGGGTGGCACCTTCGTCGAGCACCAGCACCACCTCGCGCCGCGCCAGTCGCTGACGCTGCTCGCCGTCCAGACGCAATGTGTCCATGGGCACACGGGCCAGCGGGTAGCCGAAGCGCTTGCTGATACGGGCGAATTCGGTGTCCCACTCGCTGAGCGGGTACTGCGCCAGTTCATCCAGCAGCAGCAAGGCGGTGGCCCGCGCCTGTTGCTCGGACACCTTGTCCATGCGCGTCTGGATATACACCGGCTCACCCGGCAACTGGTAGAAAATATCAGCGAAGGATTCGGCCTGGTTCAGGCGCATGACCACCAGCCCCTGCTCCAGATCCAGGCGCTCGCGGTAGGTCAGTTCCACCTGATCTTCCGGTTGCAGCAGGATCTCGGCCCCGAGCAGGCGGCTGAGCAGTTCGCGGCGCGCCTCGCGCTCGGTCGCCGAACCCTGGCGTTGCAGGCCCTTGGCCATCAGGTAAAAGGTGCCGTGGGCCATACGCTCGCGGTAGACATCCGAGCGATAGCCGTTAATCAGTTGCACCATGCCATAGGAAAAGGTGCCGACCAGCAGAACGGCCAGAAGCATGCCGGCATAGATGCGCAGGAAGATGCTGTTCAAGGGGGCGGGTGGGCGCCGTCAGACGGGCCCCACCTCCTTCACGAACAGATAGCCCTTGGAGCGGACTGTCTTGATACGGCGCGGGTTATCGGGGTCGTCCCCGACCTTGGGGCGGATGCGCGAGATGCGCACATCAATGGAGCGATCCTGGCCGTCGTACTGGATACCGCGCAGCTTTTCGAAGATGGTTTCACGGGACAGCACATTGCCGGCATTGGAGGCCAGCAGCCAGAGCAGGTCGTATTCGGCACTGGTCAGGTCGACGGACTTGCCTTCCAGCACCACCTCGCGGGCCGAGTTGTCGATCACCAGGTTGCCGAATTCGAGCCGCATCTGTGGCTGATCCCGCTCGTGCTCGGTCTCGACCCGGCGCAGCAGGGCGCGAATCCGCGCCAGCAGCACCCGCGGCTTGACCGGCTTGGCGACATAATCGTCGGCGCCCATCTCCAGCCCCAGCACCTGATCCATGTCGTCTGTGCGGGCGGTGAGCATAAGAATGGGATTGCGGAAGGCGGGCCTCACCTCGCGGCAAACGGTCAGACCGTCGGCCCCGGGCAGCATCAGATCCAGCACCACCAGATCCGGCTGGTCGGCGCGGATACGGCGCACCGCCTCCTCGCCGTCGTTGACCACCGTGATGTCCATACCATTACTTTCCAGGTACTCGCGGGTCAGGGTGGCGAGGCGTTCGTCGTCTTCGACTATCAAGATTCGCGGCGGGTTGTCCTGCACTGAGCTCATTCCGTGCTGTTCCTGTTTTTATCGTTACCGTCATCGTCGCGTTCGTCACAGTCCTGATGACGCATACACAAGTTATACGCATCCGTTACTTCTGCGGCAACACTGATACAGCCGTTTACGGCGGAAAAACCATACTGCTGCGAACCGACGACCGGGCGACACACTACGGCAGCGCCAGGCTACGGTCGATATACGAACTGTAACCGGCACAATATATTGTGTTTCCCCGCTTGCGGCCACCCCCGCCTGACGGGGCCGCCAGGAGGGGTTTTTCCAGCCCCCGGGCGGCCCCGCATCCCGGGATGGAGACACCCACCGCTAACCCACATTTTTCCCACAGACTTGTCCACAGGCAGGCCCTTGCATTAGGTGGCAAAGCGCTATACCTTGTATCCACCAACACGGACAAACCCCATATCTTGGGTTTTGTCACGCTGCCAGACCTTGTGAAAAACGGACCAGTCACAATGCCCGGCCCTTCAGGGCCTGCGCGGGATACACCGGGATACGCCGCCTTCGGCCCTCCCGGCCCACGCCGCCAGCCGGGCAAGGACAGGACAGCACCAGGACAGCACATGAACACTACATCTTGTGTTTCAACACATGGACCCCGGCCCGCACCTCGTGCGCCGGGGTCCATGCGTTAACAGACAACCGATAACGGAGAGCGGGTCATCATGCAGACGGACACTCAACACACCAGCCAGACCGGCACCCAGACGCCCCGCGACAACGCGGGCGACGACAGCCTGAACGCCACCGCACCGGGCCAGCTGCGCGTTATCAAGCGCAACGGCAAGGTCGTGGCCTATACCGACGACAAGATCGCGGTCGCCATCACCAAGGCCTTTCTGGCCGTGGAAGGCGGCACCGCCGCAGCGTCCTCGCGTATCCACGAGACCGTGGCACGCCTGACCGAGCAGGTGGGCACCACCTTCCGGCGGCGCCTGGTGTCCGGCGGCACCATTCATATCGAAGAGATCCAGGACCAGGTCGAACTGGCCCTGATGCGCAACGGTGAGCACAAAGTTGCCCGTTCCTATGTACTGTATCGCGAAGAGCAGGCCCGCAAGCGCGCCGAGAAAGCGAAGCAGCAGCCTGCCGTCAGCGAACATGCACACCCCGGCATCACGGTCACCATGGAAGACGGCAGCAAGGCGCCGCTGGACATGGCGCGCCTGGAAGGCCTGATCATCGAGGCCTGCAGCGGCCTTAATGACGTGGACGCCAGCAAGATCATCGGCGAGACCGTCAAGAACCTGTACGACGGCGTCTCCATCCGCGACGTCAACACCTCCATGGTGATGACCGCCCGCACCCTGATCGAGCAGGAGCCGAACTATTCCCAGGTGACCGCCCGTCTGCTGATGGACAGCCTGCGTGCCGAGGCCCTGCAATTCCTGGGCGTGGCCGAGCGTGCCGACCAGCACGAGATGGAAGCCCTGTACGGCACCGCGCTGAAGGCCTACATCCATAAAGGCATCGAGCTGGAGTTGCTGGACCCGGAGCTGGCGCGTTTTGATCTGGACCGTATCGGCGCCGCCCTGAAAGGCGAACGCGACATGCAGTTCACCTATCTGGGCCTGCAGACCCTGTACGACCGCTACTTCATCCACAGCAAGGACACCCGCTTCGAGCTGCCGCAGTGCTTCTTCATGCGTGTGGCCATGGGTCTGGCGGTGCGCGAAGACGACCGTGAAGCGCGCGCCATCGAGTTCTACAACCTGCTGTCCAGCTTCGACTACATGAGCTCCACCCCGACGCTGTTCAACGCTGGCACCCTGCGGCCGCAGCTGTCCAGCTGCTACCTGACCACCGTGCCGGACGATCTGCACGGCATCTACAGCGCCATTCGCGACAATGCCATGCTGTCCAAGTTTGCGGGCGGCCTGGGCAACGACTGGACGCCGGTGCGCGCGCTGGGCGCCTACATCAAGGGCACCAACGGCAAGAGCCAGGGCGTGGTGCCGTTCCTCAAGGTGGTCAACGACACCGCCGTGGCCGTGAACCAGGGTGGCAAGCGCAAGGGCGCGGTCTGTGCCTACCTGGAAACCTGGCACATGGACATCGAGGAATTCGTCGAGCTGCGCAAGAACACCGGTGATGACCGCCGCCGTACCCACGACATGAACACCGCCAACTGGATCCCGGACCTGTTCATGAAGCGGGTCATGGAAGAAGGCGAATGGACCCTGTTCTCGCCCAACGATGTCCCGGATCTGCATGATCTGTATGGCCAGGCGTTCGAGAAAAAGTACCTCGAATACGAAGCCATGACCCGCGACGGCCGCCTGAAGCTGTTCAAGCGCATTCCGGCGCTGAACCTGTGGCGCAAGATGCTTTCGATGCTGTTCGAAACAGGCCACCCGTGGTTCACCTTCAAGGACCCGTGCAACCTGCGCAGCCCGCAGCAGCATACCGGTGTGGTGCACTCGTCCAACCTGTGCACGGAGATCACCCTGAATACCAATCAGGACGAGATCGCAGTGTGCAACCTGGGCTCGGTCAACCTGACCCACCATATCGGTGCCGATGGTGGCCTGGACATGGACAAGCTGCGTACCACGGTACGCACCGCTGTGCGCATGCTGGACAACGTTATCGACATCAACTACTACAGCGTGCCGCAGGCCGAAAACTCGAACTTCAAGCACCGTCCGGTAGGCCTCGGCATCATGGGCTTCCAGGACGCGCTCTATATGCAGAAGATCGCCTACGCCTCGCCGGAAGCCGTGACGTTTGCCGATCGCTCCATGGAAGCGATCAGCTACTACGCCATTGAAGCGTCCGCAGAACTGGCGCAGGAACGCGGCAGCTACCAGAGCTTTGACGGTTCACTGTGGAGCCAGGGCATTCTGCCCATCGATTCCATCGAACTGCTGGCCCAGGCTCGCGGCAGCGAGAAGTTCCTGATGATGGATCGTGGCCAGACCCTGGACTGGGACCGCCTGCGCGAGCTGGCCCGCCAGGGCATGCGTAACTCCAATGTCATGGCGATCGCGCCGACCGCGACCATTGCCAACATTACCGGGGTTTCACAGTCCATCGAACCGACGTATCAGAACCTGTATGTGAAGTCGAACCTGTCCGGCGAGTTCACCGTGGTCAACCCGTTCCTGGTCAATGACCTGAAAGCGCGTGGCCTGTGGGACAATGTGATGGTCAACGACCTCAAGTACTACGACGGTTCCGTACAGCCCATCGACCGCATTCCGCAGGATCTGAAAGAGATCTACCGGACCGCGTTCGAAGTGGAACCGCGCTGGCTGGTGGAAGCGGCCAGCCGTCGCCAGAAGTGGATTGACCAGGCGCAGTCGCTGAACCTGTACATCGCTCAGGCAAACGGCAAGAAGCTGGACATCACTTACAAGATGGCCTGGCTGAGTGGTCTGAAGACGACCTACTACCTGCGCGCCATCGGTGCCACCACGTCTGAAAAGTCGACCATCAGCGATGGCCGCCTGAACAGCGTGTCGGCAGCACCGACCAGCGACACAGCGAGTTTCGAGCAAGCCGCGGACGTGCCGCAGGCCTGTTCTATCGACGACCCCGATTGTGAGGCGTGCCAGTAACCGGCACACAACAGGACGAATCAAGGAGTACCCTTATGCTGAGCTGGGATGATTTTCATGCGGAAGAAAAGCCAGTCCCCCGGACACAGCCTGCAACCACAGCGCCGCAGAAACCTGCGGCAGCTGAACCGGCAGCGACTGACACGGCTGCAGCACCGGCGCCGCGAGCAGCTGCTGATGATCTGGCAACCACTGCCAGCAGCAACGCCGGAGCAGGAGCAGGAACCGTAACCAGCGCACCGCCCACGGATGCCGTGGCGCGCGCCCGCGCCAGCGTCAACCAGATGGACACTGCCGAGGGCGTGGCCGAACTGGAAGGCGCGGCCGGTCGTGTGCAAGTGGACGACAAGCGCATGATCAACTGCCGTGCGGACCTGAACCAGCTGGTGCCCTTCAAGTATGACTGGGCCTGGCAGAAGTACCTGGACGGCTGCTCCAACCACTGGATGCCGCAGGAAGTGAACATGTCTGCGGACGTGGCCCTGTGGAAAAACCCGGAAGGCCTGACCGAAGACGAGCGCCGTATCATCAAGCGCTCACTCGGGTTCTTCTCCACCGCTGACTCGCTGGTGGCGAACAATCTGGTGCTGGCGGTCTATCGCCTGATCACCAACCCGGAGTGCCGCCAGTACATCCTGCGTCAGTCGTTCGAAGAAGCCATCCACACCCATGCCTACCAGTACTGCATCGAGTCGCTGGGCATGGACGAGGGTGAAATCTTCAACATGTATCGCGAGCTGCCGGCCGTCGCCAAGAAAGCCCAGTGGGGTATCGAATACACCCGCGAGCTGTCCGATCCGGAATTCACCACGGGCACGGTGGAAACCGACAAGGCACTGCTGGAAAACCTGATCGCGTTCTACTGCGTGCTGGAAGGCAT
>PNLU01000100.1 GCA_013823245.1 Alcanivorax sp. | reverse complement strand
ACCCCGGCACGCCCACCGACCTCAGGCGATGTTATTCACGCGTTTGGTGGTCCGGAACAACTGATCCATCTCACCCTGGTAATACGCTTCCACCCGCGGGTTCATGACCTTCTTCCACAGCGGCGGAATCAGCGCCAGCACGTACATGCTGGCGTAGCCGCCCGGCAGCTGCGGGCTTTCCTCATAATGCCGCAGCACCTGGTAACGCCGCTTGGCATAGGCATGGTGGTCGCTGTGCCGCTGCAACTGGAACAACGCCAGGTTGGTCAGGAAGTAGTTCGAGTTCCAGCTGTGCGCCGGCGTAACCCGCTCGTAGCGACCGTTTTCCAGCACCCGGCGATGCAGGCCGTAATGCTCGATGTAATTGATCACTTCCAGCGTGAACGCTGCCACAAAGCTCTGGCCCAGGAAGAACAGCACGCCCATCCAGCCGAACAGCAGCCCGAACAGCACCGCCAGACCGGCCGAAATCGCATACCACCAGATCAGCTCGTTATGCCGGCTGATCACTTTCTTGCCCTTGCGCTTCAGGTAAGCGGCTTCCAGCTTCCAGGCGTTGATAAAGTTGTGCGGGAAGGCCCGCAGCAGGAAGCTGTACACGCCCTGGTTGTACTGGGACGACGACGCGTCTTCCGGCGTGGACACGGTGACGTGGTGGCCACGTACATGCTCCACCTTGAAACCCGCGTAGGTCACGCTGGCCAGCAACAGGCCGCCCGCCCAGTTCTCGATCTTCGGGTCCTTGTGGATCAGCTCGTGGGCCAGGTTGATGGCGATCACGCCCCCGATGGTGCCGATGGAAACGATCCAGCCGAGCATACCGAACCAGCTGTAGTCGTTGTTGACGAACACCCAGCCGCTGTAGAGCAGCACGCCCAGCCAGATGGGCACCATCAGCAGGGTCAGCACCCGGTAGATGCGCTCCTCGCTCATGGCGGGCACCTGCACGTCTTCGTCCGGGTTGGACGGGTCCTTGCCTACAATATAGTCAAGAATCGGAATGATGCCGAAGACGACAAAGTAGATGAACCAGGCCCAGTAATCCTGGGTGCCGGATTCGCGGCCAATGGTGGCACTCATGGGCAGAATCGGCAGCACGGCCAGCCAGAACGCCAGATAACCCCATTTTTTCAATCTGAGTACCCGGTCCGGGTCCAAACGCCCTAACATAAGCGGCTCCTGCAAGCTGTTGTGATTATTACATTGACCAATGTAACAGTTGGCGACTTTGCCACCACTTGGCCGCAGGGACAGAGTTTTCCGGCACTTACGCCAACCCGGCCGCCAATCCAGGCGCCAGGCCAAGTCAGACACGCTGCCGTGAGCGGCCCAACGGGCCAATTACCCGGTAACGCCTGCTCCCGCCGGAGCGCATCGTGTACCATCGTCCACAGTGCATAATCCAACAAGAAGGCACATCACATGCTGCGCGACCTGATGACACTGATTCGCTCTTATGCGGCGCAGTCTTTCATACGGCAGTCCGGCGAGGCGCTCTATCATCCGGGCTACCCTTTTTGCAGTTACCTGGGCATCAATTACACCGACGACCGTCTGCTCAACGCCAAGTTCTATGTGACCGGCTTCAAGCAGGTGCCGGCCAGCCACTTCAGCGGTTTTTTCCCGTGCTCCGACACCATTCTGGACGCGTACGCGACCTACCGGGACAGCCGTGTCTATACCCCGGACAGCATGGGCTTTGTGCTGGTGAAAAAGCTGGCGCTGACGGAACCACCGATGTACACCTTCGGCATGCGCATGCCGGGCGATCTCAATCCGCCCATTGATCAGCCGGGGCTGGAACACGAGGACAAGGTGGTCGACGATTATCTGGCCATCGAAGCCTCGGGCCAGAAGCGCTACCGCAAGCATTACTACATCCTGAAGCAGCGCCGGAACATCGAAACCCTGCTGCAACGCTTTGCCATGGAAACCCGGCCCGACGCGGTCAATCTGCTGGAATACTCCACCTTCCAGCACAAGAAAAAGATCCTGGCCGCCATGACCAGCGTGGACGAGACCGAAGGCTATCTGGCGCGCACCGGTTCCCCGGCCTTTCTGGCCATGCACGCCTGGGTGACCCGTGAGCTGGGCCTGATCCCGGTGTCCCCGGGGCGCTATCTGGGATCTGATGTCCGCTCCATTCATTATTTCGAGCCGGGGGAGGGCGTCTACTTCCGTGACTCCTTTGCCCTCGACCGGCTGCTCGAAGAGGTGGCCGCCGATGCCTGATCTGGCCCGAGCCCGCGAGGCCATGACGTGGCTGTCGCCACTGGATCTGCAAGCCCTGCCATCGCTGGAAGCGATGCAGGCCGTGCTGCCGCAGTTCCCGCCGCATACGCTCCTGACGCGTGATTTTTTTGAGGCCATGTTGCAGGAAGCCGGCGACTTGGATCTGCCGCCGGGCGGCGACTGGGCACAGGTGGGCGTCTGGCGCGGTGGCGGCGCGCTGTTCCTGCGCGCCCTGATGGATGATCTGGGCCTGGGGGATCGCCTGCTGCATCTTTTTGATGCCTTCTCCGAGCTGGATGCCGAAGCGCTGTCCAGGCCCGGGGATCGCGCATTCGTGCAGGCTTTGGGCGGCGGCGCGCCCATGGATAACGAAACCCATGCGCGGCAGCTCCTGACGCGCTTCGGTCACCAGGACAACACCCGCGTTATCCGTTGCGATATCACCGATGACAACGCTGGCGTGACCCTGCCGCCGCTGTCCTTTTTGCATATTGACGTGGATTTTTACGAGCCGACCCGGGCGGCTCTCTCGAAGTGCTATGACCGGGTACTCCCCGGTGGCATTATCGTGATCGATGATTATTTTCTGGACCTGGTCCATTGTCGTGAGGCCACCGACGATTTTATCCGCGAGCGATCTTTGGCCGATGAAGTCAGCCTGCAACGCTTTTCGTCTTTCTCGGTGCTGGTGAAAAAAACATGACCCCCCGTTATCTTCACCACCCACACCAGGGCAACCCGCTGTCGTTTTTCAGCGATTATCATGATCAGATGAACCGCTTCCTGGCCAACGAGATCTTTGACGACGAGCTCTATGCGTTCGACACCGACAAGTCGGCTCCTGTCATCCTCGACGGCGGCGCCAATATCGGCCTCAGCATCCTGTACTTCAAACGCCGCTATCCGCAAGCGCGGATCGTCGCGTATGAGCCGGAACCCGCTTATGTTCACCTGGCCCATGCCAACGTGGCCCTGCATGCCCTCACGGATGTGGAAATCCGTGCACAGGCACTCGGTCGACAAGACGGTCCGCGGGCGTTCTATGGCTTCTCGGCCCCGGGCATGGAAATTCCCGTCGCGTCGCTGTATCCCAACGCACGGGCCAACCGCCCGCTGACCGTGCAGGGCGCCGACGTGCTTCGCGTGGTCAACGAGTTGGGCGACATCGACCTGATCAAACTGGATATCGAGGGCGGCGAGTGCGATATCGTGGAGCGGCTTGCCGAAGGCCAGGCGCTGCGCAAGGCAAGGCACTATGTGGTGGAATACCATCGCTGGGTACCGCAGACCCGGTCGCAAGATGAATTTATTCGTATTTTCGAACAACAGGGTTTTTCCACGCAGATCCTGCAGGACAACGACATTCATCCGGATTTTCCCGATATATCGGGCAATGCGGTCATACGTTTCAGTCGCCAGGACTGATCAGGGCACATTCAGGGGCGCAGACGTTGAAAGAAACCCTTTTTGATGCGGTGGTGATCGGCGCTGGCCCGGCTGGCGTGTCGGCCGCGCTGGACCTGATGCGCGGCGGCGCGCGCATTGCCGTGATCGACCGGCAGGCGTTTCCGCGACAGAAGGCCTGCGCGGGCGGCCTGTCAGACGGCACGCTCCGTCTGCTGAAGTATGATCCCGCACCGGCGATTCGTGTCCAGGTGTCCGCCATGCAGGTCAGCCATTGTTTCAATCAGCCGGTGACAGCCGTGGCCCAGCGCCCGGTGTTCGCCATGACCCGGCGCAGCGAGTTTGACGAACTGGGCTTTCGTGCTGTCGAGGCCACCGGCTGTCCGCTGTTCATCTGTCCGGGCCCGCACACCGTGACCCAGGATGCACAGCGCGTCACCATCCGCTACAGGGACTTTACCCTGCATAGCCGCTACGTGGTGGCGGCGGATGGCGCGGGCAGTCCTACTCGCCGCCAGCTGATACACGAGAATACGCGCCTTCAGGCGCTTTCGATCGAGGCAGACGTGGACGCCGAACATGTTTTCGCCGACGCGACAGCGCCCACGCGGGTCGACTTCGGCGTGGTGCCGGGCGGCTATGCCTGGGTGTTTCCCAAGGGAGATCACGTCAATGTCGGGCTTTATACGTCCAGCAGCCGGTTTGCCGCCGGCATCAATCGGCGAAATCTTTATGCCTATGCCGACAAAGTGCTCGGCACACAGCGGCTGACGGAGATTCGTGGCTTTCCCCTCGGCATTGATTGCGCCGGATCGCGCATGAGTAGCGGACGTGTATTGTTCGCGGGCGACGCCGGGGGTTTTGCACACGCCCATACCGGTGAAGGCATTTACGGTGCGGTGCTGACCGGGCAACTGGCTGCCGCCGCCATTCTGGCGGATCTGGATGTCGCGCAGACTTATCGGCAAAGCGCGGCGCGCATGCTCAGCCGCTGCAGACTGGCGCGGGTGCTCAGCAAACCTTTGTACGGGTCGCTGTCCCTGACCTACCCCTTGTTTGCGCGTTATATTTCCTCACAAGTCGACAAGGCCGGAAAGCGCACATGAAGGCAGTCATTCTGTGCGGTGGCCATGCACTGCGGTTGCGCGGCAATCTGGATGCCACGCCCAAGCCGCTGATTACCGTGCATGACCAACCGATACTGGCACACATCATCGCCCATTATCAGCGTTATGGTGTGTCGTCATTTATCCTGCTGGTGGGGCACCATGAAGCCGCGTTCCGCGCCTTTGCCGATTCCGGGTCGGTGCCGGGCGCCGATATCCAGGTACTGCAAACCGGCGCT
Source organism: Alcanivorax sp. (assembly GCA_013823245.1). Lineage (GTDB taxonomy): Bacteria > Pseudomonadota > Gammaproteobacteria > Pseudomonadales > Alcanivoracaceae > Isoalcanivorax. Next base: position 5,909 of record PNLU01000100.1, on the reverse strand, counting down.
GAAACACCGACGGGGGGCCGGATTGCCCAGGCCGCATCGATGCTGGACGAGGACGATCAAGTACTGGTGACGTACGGCGACGGCATCGCCGATGTCGATATTGCGGCACTGTGTGCACGACATCGCGACAGCGGCAAGGCCGTTACCCTGACCGCCGTACAGCCCCGGCTGCCGTTCGGCCTGCTGGAACTCGGCCCACGGGGCGATGTGCAATCCTTTGTGGAAAAGCCCCGTATGACCCAGCGCACCAACGGCGGCTTTTTTGTGCTGAATCGTGAGGTGCTCGCGACGCTGGGTCACGACACGGATTTCGAACATCAGACGCTGCCCGAGCTGGCCGCACAAGGTCGGCTGGGCGCGTACCTGCACGACGGTTTCTGGAAGAGCCTGGACACCTACAAGGACTATGTGGAACTCGACAGCACCCCTTTGCCATTCGAACAGGGCAGACCGGACCCGTCGGCATGAAGGTCTCTGTCATCATTCCGGTTTTCAATGACGCCGATGCCTTGCCCGAACTGCTGACACGCTTGCAGGCAACCGCTCACCGGCAATCCTGGGCACTGGATGTCATCCTCGTTGACGATGGCTCCCGCGACGAGGTCTGGACGCGCGAGAAGGCATTGCCCGCCGCCATGCCTGACCTCGACCTGACGCTGGTGCGGCTGAACCGCAATCACGGCCAGTCACTGGCGACGCTTCAGGGCTTGCTGCTGGCCCGCGGCGATTATCTGGTCACCCTGGACGCCGACCTGCAGCATCCGCCCGAATCGATTCCTGCGTTACTCAGTGCGCTCACGGCCACAAATTTTCCGTTGGCCTATGCCAGCAATCGCGACGGTCACGGACTGTTCCGGCGCGCCCTGAGCGTCATGCGCCGTTTGCTGGTCGCCCCCCTGGGCACATCGCTACCCCATGCGTCTTCGTTTCGTGCGCTGGACCGATCATTCTTTGACGCCCGGGTCAGACCCGACAGCCAACACATTTTCAATATTGATGAAGCCTTTTCCTGGTTCGCGCCCGGGGCCAGCCTGGTCGATACCCCGCATCACCCCAGAAAGCACAACACCTCGTCCTACACGCTGCCGCGGCTGCTGCGCTTTGCGGTGCGCTCCGCCTGGTATTCACGACATCTGCCCCGGGGATTACTGGTGATCAGCCTCGGGCTGATGTCCCTGGCCATGTTGTTGTCGGCAAGCAGCAGAGGCGGGAGCATTGCGGTGCAGGCACTGGGCATCGTGGCGGCGCTGTCGCTCGGCGCCAGCGTGCTGGCTCGCCGACACCACGCGCGACACACGCCGGGACACGACCTGCGGATTGTTGAAACCATCCGGGGCCCCGACGCTAGTCGCTGAGACCGGCGTAGTACTCCAGCTCACCACGGTCCTGCAGAATCTCTGCCAGCATCGCCGCCGTGTGCTGTTCATAGCGCGCACCGTACTCAGGGTGCATCACCGGCTTCAACGCTTCCGTGTTCATGTCATGGCAGGGCAGATGGCTGAAGGCCGATTCCGTGAAGCGAATGTAGGACCCTTCCGCCACAAAGCCCTTGTTGGTGACCAGATTCTTTCCCGGCAACACCGTGCGCAGACCATGCAGCGCCTGCGACCAGCCCCATTGCACATCCCAGGTCGCGCGCGCATCCAGTCGCTGCATGAAGGAGCCGATCAGGCTGTCCCGGCGATACAGTGTGTCCAGCACCGGCTCCGGCTGGCCCCACGGCAAGGTCGTGCGCCGATGGCGATGCCAGGTGTCGGCCCAGGTGGCCCAGCCCCAGTAAAACATATTGAACGGCGCCAGAAAGGCGACGCCGTCTTCGTCTGCCGCGCCCAGATTGCATCCCACGATACTGCCCACCTCCGCGCTATCCCGATAGCGTGCGAGCATGTGATTGCAGAACGAGAAAAAGGACGCCGAGGGAACGGTGTCGTCCTCCAGCACGATCACTGAGGATTCCCGCGCCAGCACATGATCCAGCGCCGTGAGAAAGGCGTCGTTGATAACCCGGTAGCGATCATGAAACAGATACTCCACCTCGCAAGGCAGACGCCAGGCCCGCAGGGTGTCGCGCACCGCCTGCACGGTGGCCATCTCGTTATCATGAGCCGGATAGTTGCCAGAAATATACAGCCGTGGTGGTGCGTAGCGTTCCAGCGCCACGCGAATATCCTCAAGGAACGCCTGCTTCCTGTAGGTCATCAGCAACACCGGCGCACGCATGTCACTCATGCTGGCCCGGCCTCGTTGCACAGCGCCTCGAGCGCCTTCTGATGCGAGCGATACCAGGCCACAGTTTGCTCCAGGGCACGGCGCAACGGCGTGCGCGCCGACCATCCCAGGGTGCGCTGTATCTTTTCGCAATCCAGCGACTGATGGACAATCTCACCCGGCGCCTGCCCCTGAACGATCACACCGACTTCGTCGGCACCCATCACGTCACGAATCATCGCCACCAGGTCCAGCACCGATACCGCATCGGCATTGCCGATATTGAACGCCTGGCCCGCCACTTCATGCGCGTCAGCATCCAGTATCGCCCGGTAGGCTTCCGCCACGTCTTCTCCGTACACATAACAGCGCTGATGTTCGCCGGTGCTCCGCACAATAATGTCCTCACCCCGCAGACAGGACAGAATGGTGCCGGGAATGATACGGCTCATATTCAGGTCGCCAGCACCGAACACATTACCGCAACGGGTGATGGTGACGGGCAGCCCGTAACTGTGAAAATAACTCAGCGCCAGTTCTTCGGTAATTTTCTTGCTGACGTCATAGGGGTAGCAGGCGCGCAGCGCATGGTCTTCCCGGTACGGCAGTTCCTCGTGCGCACCATAGGCCTTGTCAGAAGAAGCGACCACCACGGATGACAAGGCACCATAGTCACGGGCGGCTTCCAGCACGCACCAGGTGCCACGGATATTGATATCAAAAGTGTCTTCAGCCGAGCTCAGTGCCGTGCCGACAATCGGCTGCGCCGCCAGGTGCACCAGATGCGTGGGCCGGTAACGCGCAAACAGGGCATTCAATATTGCACTATCACGAATATCCCCGGGCACCGGCACAAAGTCAGGATGGTCATAGTAGGAGGGCGCTGGCGACAGGGAGGCCAGCGGATAGCTGCGGGCCAGCCCAATCACGGTAAAACCCTGATCGAGCAGATGCATCACCAGGTGATGGCCGATCAGACCGGAGGCACCGGTCACCAGCACCCGTTTTTTCACCGCCGCCACCCTACACCGCCTGCGCAGCATCGCACGGCGCAAAATCAATCATCAGATTGAAACGCGTGCTGGCAGCGCGGTTGGTGCTTTCATGAGTATGGCTGTAATCGAACAGCACGCAGTCGCCTGCCCGGCGCAGGATTCGCGCATCGGCGGCACAACGCATCTCGCATGTGCCCCCGTGCAGATCATTGAGCAGCAGGTGGTAGACCAGATGACTGCGCACATGGGCGTGCGGACGAATATGGGCGCCGGGTAGCAGTGCGGTCAGCGCGACGTAATGCAGATTGTCGATCGCACTCACCAGGCGCAGCGTTTCCGGAAATGCGTCCTCCAGGTTGCGCACCTCTCCGGCCTCACTGCGCTTGTAAAGCGCCAGCATCGAAAAACCGCCGTCGCGCAGATCATAGCCCACGGTCTCCCGGTTGATGCCATTATCCCAGGCCCATTGATTCGACGGAAAATCCATCACCATACCGGCCTGCATGGCCATACGAACCTGCTCGTGTGCCGCCATCGCCGCCCGAAATTCCGCCGCGATGACCTCCACCTTTTCACTCAGGCGTCGCAATGATGGATACAGGTTCGGGTCAGTAAACATAGCTGTCTGCTTCCGGTTAACGGTAATCAAGCCGCAGTGCGTAGCGGGTCGACTCGGTGCCCGCGTTCATGCGCTCCAGCACCCGCACGGCCCGATGATTATTCAGGGAAACACTGGTCTGGACCGCGTCATATCGTGCCAATGCCCGCTCCGCCAGCGCGTAGATCACCGGAAAATAGCCTCCCACACCCGCCTCACTGGAGGCATAGAGGCCCTTCTCCATGAACCGCACCGGCACACCCATCGGCTCAAGATCGCGCTCGGCAATCACGCCACAGGCCTGCACCTGGCCCGCCTTTTCGAACACCAGCGCGATCACGCCCGGGTCGTCACGCACCAGCAATTGCTCGAACCAGGACTGGTACAGCGCGCCGACACGCTGTGCCGACAACAGGTTGTCGCGGGAAAAACGGCTCTCGAACCGGGTCTCCGCCAGCAACCCCAGCACTCGTTCACGGTCGGCGGGCGTGCAGTCTCTGACTTGTGAAAGGAACTTGGGCGAGCGTACGCCCTTGAGCGACGACCAGCGAAAGGCGCGCTTGATATCCACAACCTCGCACCCCAACGCCAGCAGCGCATTCAGGCAGCCGTAGTCATCGATATCCAGGTCCACCGACACATGCTGTATCGGCTGCAACGCCGCCGCCCGCTGCAAGGCCTCGCGCAGCAACCCCACCAGACCGTCGCGGGCACAGGTCGGCGCCGCCGCCACCACCAGGCTCGCCATCGGCAGGCCGAAGTGCGCAGAGTCCCAGGCCAGCGGCATGATTGCGCACACCGCCATCAGCCCCTGATCATCACTCAGGGTAGCGCACACGCCCCCAGCCTCCAGCGCTGCGACCAGCTCGTGCCGGAACAACTGATCATGGTCTTGCGGGCATAGCAGGGCGAGCCCCCGGTAGCGGGGGAAGCGCGCGAGCGGCGTTACGCCGAGCTGGCGAACACCGTCGGTATTGAGGAACGCGATCTGTCCTGACATCACAAGCGGAACTGTTTTATCGTTATATGAGGCGATAGTACCAGAAGACCCCTCACCAGCGGACATCCTGATGGCTTATCCACCCGTTATCCGTTTCCTGCTCCCGACCCTTGCACTGGCCATCAGCGGCTGTGGCCCCAGCGTAGGCGGCCCCTGCGAATACAGCGAGCCCGTGAAGGCACTGGCTCAGGTCGAATCCCTGGATAACGGTCACGTGCTGGCCCGCATCCTGCACATTGACGGCCCGGCCACCGTGGGCCCCGGGGATACCCTCATGCTGCGCCAGCCACAGGCCGCGCCGGTACAGGCAGGCGAGCAGCATCCGGTGATGATTCGCTCGCGGCTCACCGGCAGCTGCACCCCGTTCAGTGCACACTGGGCACCGGATGCCGTCCAAACGGATTAATCAGAAAAGGGGGAGGATCAGCGCGGGGGCGGCCGACTCATGAAGCAGCGTAGCCCTGGCGCCAGCCATACCCTCGGTACGCAGTATCACGGTGTAGGTCTCGCCCGCCTGCAGCTCTACCGTGGTCCGCGCCAGCTCATTACGATTCGGGAAGAAGGTCGTGGCATCCGCGATGACCAGATCAATCTCTCCCGGCGTACGCAATTGATAGGCCGTCTGGGCGCTATTCCCGAGGCCAGAGATTGACGGATTGGCAAAGGGAACGCTGATACAGAAGCCGACACCCCCGGGCGGGCAGGTGATGCCGGCATTGATATCGCTCCCCGGAGTCACCTCATAGATATCCACCTCACCAATATCCCGGCCGACGTGCACCACCCGCAGGCGCGCCACACCGGCCTGGGTGCGCCGGTCAGACGCAAAGGGCAGCCGCCCCACCGAGCCCGAAGACCCCGCATTGTCGCCGATCGCCACCACCAGAAACTCTGATCCCGGCGCGGCGACGAAGGGATCGCTGGCAGATTTGACGTTTGTCAGTTGATCCAGAATGGCAATACCCAAGAGACCCTGCGGAGAGACAGAGCGCGCTGCGGTCACCACCCCGCGGTTGACCTGAGTGCCGTTGGCGGTTTGAGGCAGCGCGGTGAACGCCGCTGTCTGCTCGAAGAATGCCGTATCGCCCTCGACATCGAAGATCACCGG
>PNLU01000099.1 GCA_013823245.1 Alcanivorax sp. | reverse complement strand
TCAGAAGTTCGGGAGCCAACTCCGCTCTGAGGTCTCGTGCGGGGGATTGGCTGTAATTAACGGTTCGTGGCGATTTCGTGCTCGATGGCTGTCGCCACGAACTGGTTCAGGCTTTGGCCGCGCGTTCGCGCGATATCTGCTGCTTGCTGATGCAGGGTTTCAGGTACGCGTACCTGAAACTTGCCGGAGAATGACTTCTCCGGGGTAATGCCGTGCTCTTTGCATACCTCAAGAAAGGCAGCCAGTGAGCGCTCCCCTTCCTCACGCAGGGCTTTCACATTATCGGCATAAAAATCTGCCCCGCCGTTGAGGCCGGTAAACTCACCACGAAACAGGTTGATCTCTGGATCGTAGTGAACGACAGCCCGGTAGCCTTGAATCACCATCATATTCTTCATGGCGTCACTCCGTTTGATTCCAGCCAATGCCGGATGCTACGCACAGCCCCTTTGTCCGTGTCCGGGGTCGGATGCGGTCGGTGGAATATTCTGACTTGGCCAAACAGGATCACGGCAACACGGGAGCCCTCGCGTTGGTGAAGTGCCGCACCCAGGCTCCTGAAAAGCGCCTCAATGTCTGCCCATGGGATACCGCCTTGTGTGGGGCGAGCGAATATCGCTGCCAGCGTCCGTGCCTGCTTTCGTCGCATTATAGTACCACTTTTCAGTATCAATCAAGGCATCTGAAGTATCCACAGAGCATGGCAACGCGAGGCACGGCTGTCTGTCAGTCAGGGATTAAGGATTTGTAGGTGTCTTACTGGACCACCATGCCCGCTACGGGCACAGCAAGGCTTCGCGTGACGGTGCGTAAGTGGGAACAGGGCGAAACACGCCCAGCCGGGCCTGCGCTCAAGTTGCTTAATATCATCGCCGACAAAGGCTTGCAGGCTATTATCTGATGGGCGCTGTCGCGCGGCTGGGACACCGTGCGGTGGACAGACCTAGCGCGCCGTAAAGCGCATGGGCGCCGTCAGGGGGTTTGGAAGACTTCTTCCAGGGTGGTGGCATCCAGGATGTTGTCGGCCCACTGTTCGAGCTCGGTGGTGCTGGCCTGGTCCAGGCGCTGCTGAATCTCGTTGGGCAGGGTGCCGAAGCGGCGGGTGAGCAACCGTAGCAGCAATTGCGCCTCGCCTCGGCGGATGCCCTGTTTAACGCCTCGTTCTTCGTACTCCCGCCGCCATTGTTCAACACGTTCGGCCAACATACTGTGCATCTCCTGTAGGGTGTGCATATCCTCAAGGTAGGCGTTTTCCGGCAGTCGGGCCGGTAACACGACACGGCGCAGCCATTCGGTGAGGCTGCGCCGCAGGTCTTCCTGGTCCGGGGCCTGTAGCCACGCCACCAGCAAGCCGAGCACCCGTTCAATATCCTCCGGGGAACGGCTGTTTTCAAGCTGGAAGATGGCCGATACCAGATTGTTGCCCTGCGGCTCCCGGCCCTCCCAGGCGCCCTCATCGAGCAGACTGACCAGATCCTGATACAGCAGGCCGACGTAGCTGAGCATGCGCACAGCCATATGGCGATCCACTGTGGATTGGAATTCCAGCAGCAGATAGATGTAAAGCCACTCCTCGCTCCAGCGCACTCGCCAGATGACATCACTGGCACGAGTGCGCAGATCGTCAGCCACAAAGGCGCCGCTGACCTTCTCCAGAGTACTCATGTCCAGTTGGCTGACCCAGGGCTGGGACACAAAGCCCAGCAACAGGTCACGTATCATCTCCGGATGGGAAAAGAGCTTCCGATAAGCCGAGTCATGATTATCCATGTGTTGCAGCGCATCCTTGCGAAAACCACACCATGGCAGTGGGTCAGGCGACTGTCTGTCAGCAGTGGCCGAAAATGATGTAGGTGATTGGCGTAAATCAACCTTAAAGGCGGTTCGAAGCGGCATTAACGCGTTCTCTCGCTACGAACGCGGCGAGGCACGCCCCGTGGCGGCGGTCATCAATCTGTTCCGCATGCTGGACAAGCACCCCGAGCTACTGTCAGAAGTTCGGGAGCCAACTCCGCTCTGAGGTGTGGTGCGCCGATCTGATCAGGTCAGCGGGCCTTGCGGGTGGGCGCTGTGGCGCGGATAGACCACCTACTACATGGCTCTAACTCCGTACATAGAGTCCATGCACAACCCCTCCCTCGGAATCAAAACATCCCTGGATCACATCATAGAAGCTCGAATCACCGTATTCATGGAAGCGAAACAAGGAATATGCGACCAAATCTGCAAGCTGAATCAATCGGGATGCACGTGAGTCCAGGAAGACAGGCACCTCCGCAAAATTGTTGGTTTTTCCCCATGTATGCCCTGAGTACTTGAACTCCCTCGCCAAGGTTTGAATACGCTGCTCTGTTGATGACTCATCAAATAACATGATCCCTCGCTGCGTATCTCCATGCCCGGATTCAATAACGAAGCGCAACGCCTTTTGATGCTGCCATTTTGTTGAATACTTCCAATGGCGTTTGATATCCGAGCATCTTGCGTGGTCGATTATTCAGTTTCTTCTCGATCATGGCAATTTGCTTGTCGTCTATCGCGGCAAAGCTCGCCCCCTTTGGAAGGTACTGGCGGATCAATCCGTTGACCTGCTCATTAAGTCCGCGCTGCCAGGAGGCGTATGGATCGGCGAAATACACTTTCGTGCCTACCTTGTCGCTTATCGTCGTATGCCCAGAAAACTCCTTGCCGTTATCAAAGGTCAACGTAAGGCAGCATCGACTGACGGGCTTCAGGGCGCGAATCACGGCCGTGCTGACAAGTCGCGCATCCCGGCTCTCTACACGTCGAATTCTGGCAAGCTGGCTGCGCCGCTCTACCAGCGTTACCAAGGCGCCTCGATGACTGGCGCCGATTACCGTGTCACCTTCCCAGTCGCCCAAGCGCTGCCTGGCGTCAACCACCTTGGGGCGCGCGGAGATCGGCACGCGGCCCTTTATCTGGCCTCGCCGGTCTCGGCCTGAGCCATAGCGTTTGCGCCGCTTCTTGCGGCAGCGAAGGTGAAGATGAAGATCTCCGCCGCCTGCCTTGTCGCGATATACATGCAAGTAAATGCTCTCATGGCTGGCCAATCCTGTGCGGCCAGCAATTTGCTCAGGACTCCAGTCATCGCGCAGATGCGCCTCTACCTTGAGCCAGTCCGATGCCGGAATACAGCGGGCATTGCTGGCGCTACGTCCCTGGCGCCCCTGTGCCAGGTGTTGCGCTTGCCGAGGGCGATAGCCACGTTGACCGCTGTTTCTTCGTATCTCCCGGCTAATGGTCGAAGGGTGTCGCCCAAGCTTCTCGGCAATGTCTTTCTGTGTCCAACCGGCTTTCTTCCACGCGGAAATCTGGTAACGTTCGTTCTCGGTGATGTGGTGATAGTTCATCGTGCAACTTCAACTTGGCGGTTAAAGAGGTACGAAGTCTACACCACGTCACCCCTTTAACTCAGGTTGGAGAAATTGCACTTCGCTCTGGAATCCGGGATGCTTGTTATGCAGCCTTTTCAGAAACAGATCGAATCTACTCGCCAGCTGCTCAAACGCATGCTCTACAGGATCTTGGCCCGTCAGGCTGCTTTTTTTAACGGCCGCACCAAACAGTCTTACGCCCTGTGGATAGTGATCAGACACGACATGCAGTGCATCTTTTATTGCTTGTAGGCGATCTTCAAGGGGGTGTGCTTTCCAACCGTCGCGGCCTGAGCGCATGGGGGAGCCATGCAGCTCTATCTCATGAGTTTCTGAGGAAGAAAATTTGTTTGCCACCTTGTTGAGGTCTTGTTCAACCCAATGGGTCTTGCGCTCAAAGATCGCTACTCCGGCCAAAACAAAGTATTGCTGAGCCGGGTCTGCAACCGAACCAGATTCATCGACATAAAAAAGGTGCATGGGTCCCTCCATACGAAAACAGGCCGCATAGGCGGCCTGTTTGAATTAGGTAAGCCAGGTGGGAATCTATTCCCAGCGCGCCGCATGGTGGTCAGCGCTCCCGACTCAATTGCTAGTCTATGCAGTCATAAAACAACATGCAAGTGGGCAGGGCTGACAGCGCACGCTTTGCGGACGCTTGCTACTTGCCGGGAATCTCCAGCCGGATCTCAGAGCCAAGCGCCTGCCGCAGCGCCTCACGCAAACCCTCGCGGGCAGTGCGGTCGCCATGGACGATACGAACGGTGCCGGGGCGGCGGCGCATGCCGGTCACAAAGCGCACCAGGCCGCGCTGGTCGGCGTGGGCGGAATAGCCACTGATGGTGTGCACGCCGGCGCGGATGGCGAGGCGTTCGCCGTCCAGGGTCAGGTGGCCGCCCTGCCCCGCCTGTTGCAGGGCGCGCCCCGGGGTGCCGGCGCCCTGGTAGCCCACAAACAGCACATTGTGGCGGGGGTCGCCGAGCATGGCCTTCAGGTAATTAACGATGCGGCCGCCGGTACACATACCGCTGCCGGAAATCACGATGGCCGGGCGGGCGCTGTCGCGCAGATGCGCCACCATGCGTTCGTGGGCATCGTGCTCATCCACGGTGAGCAGTTGTTCAAAGCTCAGGGGGCGGTGGCCGTTGGCCACACGCTTGAGGGCTTCCTGTGACCAGTAGGGTTTGAGTTCGCGGTAGGCCTGGGTAAAGCGGCTGGCCAGGGGCGAATCCAGGATCACGGGCAGGCCCGGCAGGCGGCTGACCAGGGTTTCCAGTTCATACAGCAGTTCCTGGGTGCGGCCGATGCTGAAGGCGGGTATCAGCACGGTGCCGTCGTCGGCCAGAGCCTGTTCCAGCACGGCGCGCAGGCGATGGGTGCGCTGGCGGCGGTTGTCATGCTGGCGGTCGCCGTAGGTACTTTCGATCACCAGGGTGTCGCAGCCGTGCGGGGGCTTGGGGGCCGGCAGCATGGGGGCGTGCGGAGCGCCCAGGTCGCCGGAGAAGACCACGCGGTGAGGGACGGCGCCGGGACGGCGCACGTCGCACTCCACATAGGCGGAGCCGAGGATGTGCCCGGCACGCTGCAAGCGCACGCGTACCTGCCCTGCCCCGTCTGCGCTGCTGTCTTTTGCGGTCAGCGCCGTGTGCCAGGTGTTGTAAGGCAACGGCACCAGGCGCTGGCGAATCACCGCCAGGTAGCGCTCCAGATCCGCCGGGCGGCGGCTGAAGCTGAGGCGAAAGGCATCTTCCAGCACGATGGGCAGCAGATGGGCGCTGGGCTCGCTGCACAGAATCGGCCCGTTGAACCCGGCGGCCAACAGCCAGGGAATGCGCCCGACATGGTCAATATGCACATGGGTCACCACCAGGGCCTGAATGGCGCTGATATCAAAATCCAGTGACAGATCGTTGGCGTCGGCGCCATGGGGGCTGCGGTCGCCGCCCTGGAACAGGCCGCAGTCGATCAGCAGGCTGTGTGTGGGATTGAATTGCAGTTCATGGGCGGAGCCGGTAACGCCGCGCACGGCGCCATGATGCAGAATGCGCATGGGGTGACCTCCCTGGTCGTGATGATCCCAGTGTCCTACGGTGCATGCCGGTCAATTATTTTCTTCACCAGGTTGATTACCGCTTTTTCTGGATCAGATATCAATGTCATCTCAGAACGAATTTCTTTTCCGTCTAAAGTAAATACCGCCTGCTTCCAGGCGCCAGAACATGCCCAATAGGCTTCTTTTTCTATTCTGTTCATTAGGGTTGTGGCATTATTTATGGTGTTTTGGGCATCATATATCCGATCAATAATCTGCTCAAAGCTGTTTGGACCTCGCTCAATGAAGAACATTCGCGCCTGGACCGCATCTTGGTGATCGTTGGCAATGCCCTCCAGCCGATTAGCATCCGGAACAAGCTTCATCTGACCTGTTAAAACCAGCTTGTAATCAACACCCCGCTCCGCCCAGCGTTGCGCTTTCATCTCGACTACATCGTTTCGTGCCCGTACTGACGAAAGAGGATCAAAGACGCTTTTGCTCAGCATGCAGTCCACATCGTACCAATGTCTCGCGAGACGATGTGTCTTGGGTTCTTTCTCCATCGTTGCGTACTGATGAAGTGCCGTCAGCTTTTCCCACATAATGTAAGCAGGGTCGTAGGCTTGCACCTTGGCCGCCGGAAACATGAGACCCTGCAGTTCAGGCACTTCCGCCAGATAGCAACTAACATCACATGCTATGGTTGGTTGGCCTCGGTTTCGCCCACCGAACTCCAGTAGTATGTAATCCAGATGGTAGCCATTTTCGGTGGTGGCCACTCTGGGAAAGTGAATATTTATCTTTTCTCCGTGAGAGCCCTCCTCAAGAGAGGCCCCCAGTTCGTCAAGACCATAAGTACCAAATCGTTCGTTAAGCCTGAGAACAAGCTGTTCCGACCACTCTGTTAGGCGGCCAGTTTGCTGGTCTCGGAATTTTTTTCGCTGGCTCCCGCTTCTGACTGATTGCTGCCATGCTGCGGCTTCATCATCCACTTCAGCCAGGTCGGCCCAGTGAATCGACAAATCAATATCTTCGGAAAAACGGTCAATCACCTTCCAGCACTTACTGAGAGCCGTCCCACCCTTGAACGCAACAGCGTAGTCCCCCAAAAGATTTTCGTCATACAGCAGGCGCAGAATCTCGGTCACCCAAAGATCTTTCTCCAGAAAGAAGTCCGGTAATCCGTCAGGGTGGCTCTGAGCCCCAATCGTTAGCATCTGTTTTAGCTCCTCCCGTTTTATTTCATCTTGATAATAATCCAGTATATGCATCAGCTTGCTTCCTCCAGTTGTCGGAGTTTACTTTGCCAAGCATTTAATGAAGGAAGCATGCTAAGCTTTTTCGCTACACTTCTGGTCTCGGCGGGTGTCAAGGAAAGCCGCTGGGCCGCTTTTTTTAAAGTCGACACCTCTACGGACTCGGGGGGCGTGACCAAAAGCCCCCGCAGCAGCGCACCCTCGGGCTCTTTTTCCCAGCGCAGCTTCTGACTGCTGATATGGCGCACCAGGACGACCTGATTACCGATTCTGAATTCTCTGGACGGTCCGTTACTCCAATAGACCTTTTTCATTGGCGCCTGGGTTTGCAGCCCCATACGGTAAGCCGCTTCTTGCCCCTGACTGACCAGTTTATAGCCGTGCTCTTTCGCCCAAACCTTGGCGACTTGCTCAGCACTGGCTGTCGTTTTAATCGATGGCATGCTCTGCAGGGGTTTCGGGCGCACGTAATAACCTTTGGCCACCCGTTCAATCACGCCCTCCTTTGTCAGCCGACTGATTGCTTTTTGCACAGCCGTGCGACTCCCCAGGGAGTAAAACCCTGTTATGGAGAAGGGAACACCCCGTTTCATGCGATTAATCCGGGCAAGGACCTTCAATGCAACCGACATGGCTATATCAACTCTGACAGTTTATTTAACATGTAGTATCATTTTATATCATAAATATCAGCAACTTCCACCATTATTGTGTCAGGATTATTCCGTCCAGACGCCAGGCTAGGCGTCTGCGGCAGCGCCCCGCCCGCCACCTGTGCACTGAGTCAAGGTCAGTGGGGGCTCACACCGTCCGCTGAAGCTTGCTGGCGATAAGGCGATTGAGGGAGACGCCCGCCTCTGCGGCCTGCATAACCAGTGAGCGGTGGGTCTCAGGGGGTACGCGTACCAGGAACTTGCCGCTGAAACGTTTTGTGGCGATGGGCTCGGGGGGCGTCTCGCCACTCTTCTGCATATCCATCACCACATCACGCACCAGACGCCGTATCCCTGCCAGCGCTTTTTCCGGTGAGGCATCGAGCCAGCTAAGGCCGGGGAACTCGGCGCACAGACCAACGTACTCCTGATCTTCTTCGGACCAGGTCAGCCGGTAGGTATACCGATCAAAAAATGTCGCCATGCTCTGCCTCCAGACGCTCTATCGCCGCCAGGACCTGACGTACCTGATATGCCTTAAAATAGTACCACTAATGATATCATTCAAAAAGTCACCTATAGACCCCCCAGATGTAAGAAGACGTTACTTTCACAGCGATGGCAGTGCCTGTCTGTCAGCCATGGCGGAAGCTGATGTAGGTGATTGTCCATCTCGGCACTGATGTCCCTCCTACCCGGCATCATGCTGAGGAGGTGCCATGCGTTATCTGAGTCATTTCGGGGGGTTGCTGGGGGGCATCTTGCTGACCTGGGCGGTGCTGTTCGTGGTCGGGATATTTATCGGGTTCGACAATGGCTGGTGGCTCACGGGGCTATTGTTGTTCGGGGTGCTGGGGCCGCTGATGGCGTTATGGGGCGGTGTGCGCACGGCCATTCGGCGCTGGCGCTGGCGCGACTATGGCCTGAGTGGGTTGAGCCTGCCGCTGATGTACCACGAGGGCACGGAACAGTGGGATGCGGAGGGACATCCCCTGCTCACCGGGCAGGGCACGCCGGTGCTGGTGCACAAGCCGCCGATCAAGCGCCGCGACGGCTTCAGTATGGCGTTGCTGGCGCCGCAGCGCCTGATACTGTGCCGGGCGGTCGATGCGCCGGGGCGCAAGCCTGCGGGCGAGGTGCCCTGGAATGATCTGGACAAGGTACTGGCGAACATCCCGTTGCGCGACTGGAAAGGCGTGCATGTGGAGTTGTTTGATGTTGAAGAGGTAAGGCAGAAAGAGGCCGTGCTGTTTCACGGACAGATCTATTTTACGGCGTTGTTGCGGTTGGTCTGGCGGGTGGAAGATGGCCAGCGCTGTGCCGTGTTTTCTTTCTCGGGCAAACAGGGTTCGCCGGAGGTGCGCGAGGTGGTGACGCTGCTGCTCACTGAGGCCGGGGTGCCGGTGCCGAAGCGGTTGCTGGAAGCCGGGGAGGACAAGTTAGTGGCGAGCCAGGGCGTCGCCGAGGGGGTAACGGCGTATTTGCGTGCCTGGGCTGGGTAGGCTGTCTCAGTTGTCGCGGGTGACTTCGGCGCGCAGTTCGGCGATTTCGCGCACCAGGGCGTCGTGCTCGGCTTCCTTGCGGCGCAGGAAGCGCAGCGTCAGCGCGGCTTTTTCGCGAAGGCCACCGGGGGTGAGTTTGTACAGATACGCTTTCTTGTTGTTGCTGCGGCGGAAATTCTCGGCTTTTACCCAGCCCTTCTCCAGCAGCGCACGCATGCAGTAATTCACTTTACCCAGGCTCACGCCCAACCGCTCCGCCAGCTCACGCTGCGACAGTTCGGGTTCGTCTTCAATCAGTCGGAGCAACCGGAGGTGGGCCTCTTCGCTGATACGGGCATCATTATGTTCAGTCATTGAACGGATTCTGCCCGTGGTGTCAGTTCAAGGCAACTTTAACCGCGCGGCAAGTGGCTTCAATCACTTGCGCCTGTTCCTCATCGCTCAGGGCGTAATGCAGCGGCAGACGCAATAACGTTTCCGCCACGGCTTGCGTATGCGCCAGCTCACCCGCGCTACGCCCGAACTTTTGCCCTGCCGGGGCGCTGTGCAGGGGCACGTAGTGGGTGTGGGCGGCCACGCCTGCGTCGGCCAGGCTTTGCCTGACCTGTTCGCGGATCGTGGCATCCGGCAGGCGCACAGCAAACAGGTGACCGTTGTGCTCGGCCTCTGCAGGTGGCTTCAACAGGGTGAGGCCAGGCACGCCGGTCAGCGCCACAGTGTAGGCCTCCCACAGGGCACGGCGGCGGCGGTTCACGGGTTCGGCCTGTTGCAGTTGGGCCCACAGGCAGGCGGCCTGCACTTCGCTGGGCAGGTAGCTGCTGCCGGTGGCCTGCCAGGTGTAGCGCTGCACGTCACCGCGCTGGAAGGCGCGCCGGTCGGTGCCCTTCTCACGCAGGATTTCGGCGCGGGCGGCAAAGCGTTCGTCATTGACCAGCAGCAAGCCGCCCTCGCCGCCGCTGGTGTAGTTCTTGGTGGCATGAAAGCTGTAGGCGCCCAGGTGACCGATACTGCCGAGGGGGCGGTCGCGCCAGCGAGCCATCACGCCCTGGGCGGCGTCCTCGATCACCAGCAGGTCGCGGCGCCTGGCGATGGCCATGATCATGTCCATGTCGCAGGCCACGCCGGCGTAGTGCACCGGCACGATGGCACGGGTGCGCTCGGTGATGGCGGCTTCGATCTGCAACGGGTCGATATTGCCGGTGCGCGGGCAGATATCCACGAACACCGGGATGGCGCCACGCAGCACAAAGGCGCTGGCAGTGCTGACGAAGGTCCAGCTGGGCAGGATCACTTCATCGCCGGGGCGAATATCCGCCACCAGGGCGGCCAGCTCCAGCGCCTGGGTGCATGAGGGCGTCATCAGCGCCAGGGGGGCGCCGGTGTGGGCACGAAACCAGGCCTCGCAGGCGCGGGTGCGCAGGCCGCCGCCGGCGAGTTCGCCGCTGGCCAGGGTCTCGGCCACAGCGTCAGCTTCGGTGCCTACATGCAGCGGGCGATTAAACGGAATCGCGATCATGCCAGTAATCCCAACAGGTAGTCGCCATAGGCGGTATTGGCCAGGGCCTCGCCACGTTGGCGCAGGGCGTCGTCGCTCAACCAGCCGGCATGCCAGGCGATTTCTTCCAGGCAGGCGATTTTCAGGCCCTGGCGGCGCTCCAGGGTCTGCACGAACATGCCGGCTTCCAACAGGCTTTCCGGGGTGCCGGTGTCGAGCCAGGCGAAGCCGCGGCCGAGCAATTCGGTGCGCAACCGGCCTTGCCGGCGATAGGCTTCCAGCACATCGATGATTTCTTTTTCGCCGCGTTCAGACGGCTTGACGGCGGCGGCGATATCGAGCACGTCGTTGTCAAAAAAATACAGGCCGGTGATGGCGTAAGGGGAACTGGGCCGGGCGGGTTTTTCCGCCAGCGAGATCACCTTGCCGTCGGCATCGAAGGCCACCACGCCGAAGCGTTGCGGGTCTTTCACCGGGTAGGCGAACACGGTGGCGCCGTCCGCATGGGCATCGGCGGATTGCAGCACCGGGGTGAAGCCCTGGCCGTAAAAGATGTTGTCGCCCAGCACCAGGCAAACGCTGGCGTCACCGATAAAACCGGCGCCCAGCACCAGGGCCTCGGCCAGCCCGCCGGGGCTGGCCTGCACCTGATACGCGATACGGATGCCGAAGTCCTCGCCCTGCCCCAGCAACCGCTGGTAGGCGTCCAGGTCTTCCGGGGTGGTGATCACCAG
>PNLU01000098.1 GCA_013823245.1 Alcanivorax sp. | reverse complement strand
ATACAGGGCCAGCGACAGCTCACCGCCGGAATCGCGGATTTCGTTGATATTGAGCGTCTCACCCTGGGGCGTGTCATAACCGAAGATATTGCCCTCTTCGCGTTCCAGCTCCATGCCGGCACAAAAGGCGCGCCCGGCACCCGTGACCACGATGACGCCGATGTCGTCGTCCGCATTGGCCCGCGCCAGCGCGTCCAGCATTTCGGTACGCATCTGCAGCGTCCAGGCGTTGAGTCGGTCGGGGCGATTCAGAGTGAGAGTCAGAATGCGATCACTGACGTCGTAGCGGATGTCCTGATAGTTCATGGGGGTCCTCGGGCAGGCCAGGGTAAAACCCCGACCTTACCAGAGGCGCTATCGTGGAGGTATGGTCAACTGTTGCTGCGATTGTTCTTCAATGCGGTCAGCACCTGGCTGCGCATCAGCAGCCCCACCAGACGGCGGCGTTCGTCCACCACCGGATAGATCTTCGGTTTCTGCTTCACCATTTGCTCGGCGACATCGACCACCGAGCCGTCCAGCACAACGGTCAGGGGCTCGGTGTGCATGACGTCCTCCACCTTGGGATCGCCCTCGGCATGGTAACTGGACACCAGTATGCTGCGCAGGCAATCCTGCTCCGACACAAACCCCACGACCTGCTCCTGATCATTGATCACCGGCAGGCCAGACAGCTTGTGCCGCAGCAGCGTCTCCACCACCTCATTCAGGGACGTTCCCCCGGAAATCGCGGGCGGATGCTTGGCCATCACATCCTTCACCAGCAGACTACTCATCGCTCGGCCCTCCTTCCTCTGTCTTTTTCTGGTGTTCCTGTCCCTGACTATACCCTGTCCTTGACGGCAGGGGCACAGGCCCGGATCACCCCAGATGGGCCGACAGCATCCACACCGCCTTCTCATGCACTTCGATACGACCGCCTGCCAGCGACGCGGTGCCTTCATCCTTGTGGTCCTGAGCAATGCGCAGCACACGATCCGCCTGCTCGGCCACGGTGCGATGATCAGCGGCCAGCTCGGCCAGCATGGCCTCGGCATCGGGCTCGCCTTCAGCATCCTTGACGGCGGAAAGGCGCGCGAACTCCGCATAGCTGCCGGGCGCCCGCTGCCCCAGGGCGCGGATACGTTCGGCGATGGTGTCTACGGCGACGGCCAGCTCCGTGTACTGTTCCTCGAAAAGCAGATGCAGCGCGTGGAACTGCGGCCCTTTCACGTTCCAGTGGAAGTTGTGCGACTTGAGGTAAAGGGTATAGCTCTCCGCCAGCAGGCGAGCCAGTGCTGCGGCCACTTCGGGATTGCGGTTCATGAATCAACCTCCTGTTAAATACTGCGAACGATCGCGACCCTTTAACGGTACGCCCGCAGATCAGGCAGTTCAAAGCCATCAAACCTTATTTAACAATAGCGGCGGGCTATCACATGCGGATACAATATGTGGCTATAATGCACCCGCCGGAGAGGTGGCTGAGTGGTTGAAAGCGCACGACTCGAAATCGTGTTTACGTTCATAGCGTAACGAGGGTTCGAATCCCTCCCTCTCCGCCACCCTAATACTTGCAGAGCAACCTGGCGACATCGATCAACATCGAGCGCTGCTCTGCATCGAGCGCACGAAAGTGACGCTGCAACCGTGTCAGGTCAGCATTCCAGGGCTGGACCGGCTCGGCCACGCCACGCAATACTCGTCTGGGCTCACTGGCAGGCGCGCCCTCAAGTTCCCGATACAGATCAGACACGCGGACATCCATGGCGGCAGCCAGCGCTTCAAGCAGGGCAACGGAGGGTTGTTGCAGGCCGCGCTCGATGCGCGACAGGTTGCTGGCGTCGGTACCCGCACGAAAGGCGACATCCTCCAGCGTCTCAAAACGGTCTTCGCGTCTTTTTTTAAGAATATCACCCATATGCATGGCGCGATTTTCAGAGCAGGTGCCGCACCACGCCATGCGCATTTGCCAACCTTCACCAGAATGATTGCGTAGCGCGAAAATGATATCACCATGCCATCATCATGCGCGCAAGTCCGATGAGCGGTCAGTATTTCTTCAGTATCTTGGCCATATCGATCAGCAAGGCACGATGGGGTGCATCGAGCTCACGGAAGTGACGTTGCAGACGCATCAGATCAATGCCCCAGGGCTCACGGGGATCGTCCGGCTCGGCACGCTGTTGTGCGGCCTCCAGCTCGAGATAGAGCTCGGAGATACGAGCGCCCACGGCAGAGGCAAGGTTTTCGAGGAGGGTCAGGGAGGGTTGTTGCAGACCACGCTCGATACGTGACAAATTGCTGGCATCGGTACCGGCCCGGAAGGCTACGTCCTCCAGAGTCTCGGTGCGCGCTTCCCGCCGCTTTTTGAGTATCTCGCCAATTTGCATGGCAGCGATTGTGCGAAGCGCCGCATAACCGCGCCATGCGATGAGGACAGCCGTTTACAGGAAACGCTTGCGAAGACCGCAACGGTCAGTTGAAGTCGCCGTGAC
The DNA here is from genome assembly GCA_013823245.1 of Alcanivorax sp. Classification (GTDB taxonomy): domain Bacteria; phylum Pseudomonadota; class Gammaproteobacteria; order Pseudomonadales; family Alcanivoracaceae; genus Isoalcanivorax. Next base: position 8,870 of record PNLU01000098.1, on the reverse strand, counting down.
GCCCCTCTCCCTGCCTGAAACGCCCCGCTCCGCTGACGGTTTCCCCGGACGCCAGGGTTGTCATGCCATAGCGAAATTCGTGCTTCAGGGCTGCTGTTTCGTCCAGCCCCCATTGCTCCAGCGCACTGCGTCGATCGCCACGCAGGCAGGTCTGCGGAAACGCCGCAATATCCCGCGCCAGTGCGCAGGCCGCTGACAGGGCCTGGCCCGCAGGCACCACCCGGTTGGCGAGGCCCATCTGCGCCGCCTCCTGCGCCTGAACCGGGCGGCCGGTGAGGATCATGTCCATGGCCCGGCTCATGCCGATCAGCCGCGGCAGCCGCACCGTACCGCCATCGATCAGCGGCACGCCGAAGCGACGGCAGAACACACCGAAGGTGGCGTTATCGGCCGCCACACGCATATCGCACCAGAGCGCCAGCTCCAGACCGCCGGCCACACAAAACCCCTCCACGGCGGCGATCACCGGCTTGCTCAGCGCCATGCGCGATGGCCCCATGGGGCCATCGCCTTCCGGGTCCAGACGGTTACTGCCCTCGCCACTGGCGACGGCCTTGAGATCCGCCCCGGCGCAAAAATGCCCACCCGCGCCAGTGAGCACGGCGACGGCCAGGCGCTCATCCGCCTCGAAATCACGGAACGCCGCCGCCAGCGCGGCCGCCGTGGGACCATCCACGGCGTTGCGGACTGCGGGCCGGTTCAGGGTGATGACCATCACGGGGGCCTGGTGCTCGATCAAGACCAGGGGGACCTTGTTGTCCTGTGTCACGATGAAACTCCCTCAGCATTTGCAGCCCAGTCTAGGCGATGCTTGCAACGTGGCCAACGGGTCGTCCGTCTGCTCTGGAGACCACTGCATGACGGTGATACGCTGCCTTCACTGGCCATTTCGATACAGGTGTGCAGTTGGAAGAGACCTATTCACCGCTGGAAGAAAACCTGAACAGCCTGACCCACGGCATCGGCGCCGCGCTCAGTGTGTTCGGCACCGTCCTGCTGGTGGTGATGGCCGCGCGCCTGGGCGATCCGTGGAAGATCGTCAGCTTTACCGTGTTTGGCGTCAGCCTGACGCTGCTGTACCTGTCGTCAGCGCTGTACCACGGTTTCCGCAGCGAGCGCTGGCGCAGCCTCTTCAAGATGCTGGATCATTGCGCCATCTTCCTGCTGATTGCCGGCACCTATACACCCTTCCTGCTGGTCAACATGCGCGGCACCACGGGCTGGATCCTGTTCGGCGTGATCTGGGGGCTGGCCCTGACCGGGGTGGCGCTCAAGCTGGCGTTCGGGCATCGCTACAAGATACTGCGTGTTGTGATCTATCTGCTGATGGGCTGGCTGGTGATGTTCGCCTCCGGTGAATTACTGGCCAGTATCAACAGCATCGGCTTCTGGCTACTGCTTGCCGGGGGCGTTACCTACACACTGGGAGTGGTGTTCTATCTGGTGCACCTGATCCCCTTCAATCATGCCATCTGGCACCTGTTCGTGGTGGGTGGCAGCGTGTGTCATTTTCTGGCGGTCTACTTCGGCGTGCTGCCCCATACCGGCGCCTAGCCGCCTGACTGATCTAAAAAACTGAACATTCCGCCCCGTCCGGCCCCGTGTATCCGCTTCGGGGCCCCGCTTAGGCTATGAGCGTCCTGATTCCACTCACTCGCACAGCAAGGAGTTGCCGCTCATGGCCAAGATTCTGGTTCTCTACTACAGCACCTGGGGTCATATCGAAACCATGGCTGACGCCATCGCCGAAGGCGCACGCGGCGTGGCGGGCACCGAGGTGACCATCAAGCGCGTGCCGGAAACCATGCCGGACGACGTCATCAAGGCGATCCATGCCAAGACCGATCAGCAGGCGCCCATCGCCAGCCCGGACGAACTGGCGGACTATGACGCCATCATCTTTGGCACCCCGACCCGCTTCGGCAACATGGCCGGGCAGATGCGCAACTTCCTCGACCAGACCGGCGCCCTGTGGGCTGGCGGCAAACTGGTTGGCAAGGTCGGCAGCGTGTTCATTTCCACCGGCACCCAGCACGGCGGCCAGGAAACCACCATCACTTCCTTCCACACCACGCTGTTCCACCATGGCATGGTCGTGGTGGGCGTGCCCTACTCCTGCCCCGCCTTGACCAACATGGATGAGATCACCGGCGGCACGCCCTACGGTGCCTCAACGCTGGCGGGCGGCGATGGCAGCCGCCAACCGAGCGCGAACGAACTCGAAATCGCCCGCTTCCAGGGCAAGCACGTTGCCGAGATCACCGCGAAGCTGGCGGGCTGACGCGCTTCAGCCACGTTGCCCGACATTGCGCAGCGCCTCTTCATAGCGCTGCAGCCGCGACACCGCCCTTTCGCGTTGTCGCGGCGACAATGTCGCGTTCAGATCGAGCAGACACTGACGCATCACGCGCAGCCCTTGCCGCTGCAGCGTGCGAGGTTCCGGTCAAGGGAAGCGCACCAGCAGGCCGGCCTGCCCCGGCATCAGCCACCAGTCCGTGGTGTAGCTGATTTGCTGATCGCCGATACGCAAGGCCCGGGCCTGGAAGCGGCTGGCCTGCCGTGGTTCGGTGCGAATCCGTGCTTCTGTCACCAGCATGCCGGACGCGAAGTTGAGCCAGCCGTCCCGGGGCCGGTCATCGCTGACACCAATGGCCAGGCCACCCGCTGCATTGACCAGCAGCGGCGCCACTCGGGCACGCCAGCCCTGGCGCCGCCTTTCCTCGATTTCCAGATCCGCCATGGCGGCCCGCGCCGCCTGAAGGTCCGGAGCACTGCCGTCGCCCGGGTCCAGCTGCCGCCAGCGACGCGCATGACTGGGCGGGCTCAGCAAGACATCACCGAACGCCAGCGCCGACTTGATCGCCGTGACATGGGCGTCGAACCGGGTCTCGCGGTTGTCGGTGCGATCCGCCTGCACCAGATAGACCGTCGTGCCTGTGGCGTAACCGGCAAGCCAGAAATTGCGCCAGTAGCGCTGATGTTGTGCGCCCTCGGCCAGCGTTTCGCCCAGCATGCGCGCCTCTTGTGCGTCGTCCTGCCAGGGCGCTCCCTGGCCGTGTCCCCACAGAGGCCAGAGCATGAACAGGGCCATCAGGCCAGAAAAAGCAGTACGGGTCATAGCGCATGTCCTGTCTTGTTTTTGCAGAAAACGTGGCTGCAGTTTGTTATACCGGGCCGGTCCATACCAGCAACAGCCAGGCGAGCGGCTTGCCACCAGGGGGATGCAAAGCGCGTCAGGGCACGGCCTCCCCGCTGCTGATACGCTGATAGACCCAGGCATCGGTGCCATCATCCAGCGTCTTGCGCACCCGCTCGTAACGAATGCCCAGCCGCTCATAGCGATCCAGCCGGGCCAGTTCGCGGGCATCCACCTCAAACACCACGCCCTCTGTGGAGGCAGACAGGTCCGGCAGGATATCCAGGGCCTCACGCCGGTAGCCGGGCAGTGCTGCCGGGCGCGACTCGCCCGCGCGCCCCATGACCAGACGCCGTACCCACGGGCGCGTCAGCGTGCCGTAGGCAAACACCTCATGCGGATGTTGTTCATCGATAGCCGGCAAATCAGGCGGCGGGCGATAACCAAACGGACTCAGCAGTGTGAACCAGAGGTAAAAAAGCAGCAGGACTGCAGCGGTCAGTACCAGCAGCAGTGCGCGCTTCAGGGCAAGGGCAACAGAGCGGGGCATGGGCCATCCTGCGCGACGGGTTTGCACCGCATGTTACACAGGATGACCCGGGGGCCTGCAACCGTGGCCCTCCTGAGTACGCCCTCAAAGCCGATTGACCGGCACCTTCAGATACACCACGCCATTGTCCTCCGCCGGCGGCATCTGCCCGGCGCGGATGTTCACCTGAATCGAGGGCAGGATCAGGCGCGGCATCTCCAGCGTCGCGTCGCGGCGCTCGCGCATGGCCACAAACTCGGCCTCGCTGATGCCCTCGCGCACATGAATATTGCTGCGCTTCTGCTCGGCCACCGTGGTCTCGCAACGGTGTTCGCGGTCATTCGGTGGATAGTCGTGGCACATGAACATGCGCGTGTTGTCCGGCAACGCCAGCAGCCTGTGCACGGAGCGGTACAGCGTCGCCGCGTCGCCGCCGGGGAAATCGCACCGCGCCGTGCCGACATCCGGCAGGAACAGGGTGTCCCCCACAAACAACGCGTCACCGATCAGCCAGGACATGTCCGCTGGGGTGTGGCCGGGGGTGTAGATGACCCGCCCCTCCAGCTCGCCGATCCGGAAAGTTTCATTTTCAGCGAACAGGTGGTCGAAGTGACTGCCATCACAGAGAAACTGCTTCTCCAGATTGAAGACTTCACGGAAGATCTTCTGTACGTCACGGATCTTTTCGCCAATTGCGATCTTGCCTCCCACCTGGTCGCGCACAAAGGGCGCCGCCGAGAGATGGTCCGCATGGGCATGCGTCTCCAGAATCCAGTCTACGGTCAGCGCTTGCTGGCGCACAAAATCCACCAGGCGCTGGGCACCCGTCGTGTGCGTGCGACCCGACTTGTTGTCGAAGTCCAGAACCGGATCAATGATGGCGGCGTGGCCGCCCTGCCGGTCGTAAACCACATAGCTCCAGGTCTCGGTATCGCGGTCCAGGAACGGCTTTACTTGCGGGCGAGCCGTTGCCAGGGCGGTTGTCTGTGCTGCCATAAGGCCTCCTGTCATGAATGGCCGAATAATGTATCTTCATACAATATACTTGCAGATATATTGTTTTTCAATATAATGACTCAATCCAATCCATAGACGGAGCCGTCCATGCCGGACACCTCGGAACTGAGCATCGAGGCCATGCGCCAGGCCGCCGACGGCGCCACACAGATGCTGCGCTCGCTGGCGCACCAGGACCGCTTGCTGCTGTTGTGCCAGCTGAGCCAGGAGGAATTGTGTGTCAGTGATCTGGAGGATCGCCTGGGCATTTATCAGCCCAGCCTGTCCCAGCAACTGGGCGTGTTGCGCCGCGAAGGCCTGGTGGCCACACGACGGGAAGGCAAGAAGGTGTTCTACCGCATTGCCGAGCCACGGGTATTGCAGTTATTACAGACCCTGTACGAACTGTTTTGCGAGGAGGACGCATGAACATTGACTGGGCCGCCTTTACACCATGGAGCGCCCTGCTGGGCGGAGCACTGATCGGTCTGGCTGCAGCGGCCATGATCCTGCTCAATGGCCGGATCACCGGGATCTCCGGGATCACCGGCGGATTGCTGACACCACAACGTGGTGACATTGCCTGGCGCGCCGCCTTTGTGCTGGGTCTGGTGCTGGCGCCCACAGCGTGGATGCTGGCCGGGGACCTGCCACCCTTGCAGATTGATGCCGATTATCCGCTGCTGGTCATTGCCGGCCTGCTGGTGGGCGTCAGCACCCGCTACGGTGCGGGGTGTACCAGCGGCCACGGCGTCTGTGGCCTGTCGCGCCTGTCGCCGCGCTCCCTGGTGGCTACGCTGGCCTTTATGGGGACCGGTTTCGCCACTGTCTTTGTCATGCGTCATCTGCTGGGGGGCTGAGCCATGCAACGCGTCATACTCTCGTCATTCCTGATCGGTGTGCTGTTCGGTATCGGATTGCTGGTCGCGGGCATGGCCAACCCGGCCAAGGTCCTCGCGTTTCTGGATCTGGCTGGCGCCTGGGACCCGTCCCTGGCACTGGTCATGGGGGGCGCCATCGCCGTAGGCCTGATCGCCTTCCGGCTGGCCGGACAACGCAAGGTGTCGGTGCTGGGCGAACCCATGCGACTGCCCACCAGGCGCGACATTGATCGCCGACTGGTGTTCGGCAGCCTGGGCTTTGGTGTCGGCTGGGGCCTGGCGGGCTTCTGCCCCGGACCGGCACTGGTGGCATTCGGCGCCCTGGAAGCCAAGGCCATGGTGTTCGTCGTCGCCATGCTGGTCGGCATGGCCGCGTTCGAACTGATGGAACGCCGCAGCGCGAGCCGATAACGTGAAACGGCCCCGACACCTCGCACGCCTGACCCCGGACTGGGCAAAACAGTATCGGCGCCAGGACCTGGGCGGCGACCTGACCGCCGCGCTGGTCGCCACGCTGTTGCTGGTGCCCCAGGGGCTGGCCTATGCGGTGCTCGCCGGGCTACCCCCTCATGTTGGCCTGTATGCCAGCCTGCTGCCGCTGGTGGCTTACGCCATGTTCGGCTCCAGCCGCGTGCTGTCGGTGGGCCCCGTGGCCGTGCTGGCGCTGATGACAGCGACCACGCTGGCGCCGCTGGCCACACCCGGCAGCCCGGAGTATGTGGCCGCTGCCGCACTGCTGGCCTTGCTGTCCGGCATCATGCTGTTCGTGTTCGGGCTGTTGCGCCTGGGCGTACTGGCACAACTGCTCAGCCACCCGGTGATCAGCGGTTTTATTTCCGGCGCTGCCGTGCTCATTATTATTGGCCAGTTGCGCCCGCTGCTGGGGATCGACGCGCAAGGCGATACCGCCATCACACTGCTCCTCGCCCTGCTGCGCCGGGCGGATGACCTGTTGCCGCTGACCGCATTGCTCGGGATCGCCGCCTTGATCCTGTTACTGCTGTCGCGACTTTTCCTGGCCCGACTGCTGGTACGTCTGGGACTGCCTGTTGTGCGGGCCGCCCTGATCAGCCGCCTGGCGCCGATGCTGGTGGTGCTACTGTCGATTCTGCTGGTGCACCTGCAAGGCTGGCACAACACCGTCGCCGTGGTCGGCGCCCTGCCCGCCGGCCTGCCACCCCTGATCCTGCCGCGCGGAGACTGGCCACTGATTCAGGCACTGCTGTTGCCCGCACTGATCATCGGCCTGATCGGCTTTGTCGAAAGCGTCTCCATTGGCCAGGCCATGGCAGCCCGCTACGGCCACCGCCTGAACCCGGATGCCGAACTGCGCGGCCTCGGCGCTGCCAACATTGCCAGCGCATTCAACAGCGGCTTCCCGGTCACCGGCAGCTTTGCGCGCACCGTCGTCAACGCCGAAGGCGGCGCACGCACCCCCGTGGCCGGATTGTTCGCCGCCGCTCTGATGGCGCTGGTTCTGCTTGGTTTCACCGGGCTGTTCAGCGCGCTGCCCCTGACCGTGCTGGCCGCCACCATCATCGTCGCGGCAGGCGGCCTGATCGACCTGCGTACCCTGCGTCATGCCTGGCGCTACGACCGTACCGACGCCGTAGCCCTGCTCGGCACTTTTGGAGGCGTGGTTATTTTTGGTGTCGAAGCCGGTATCAGCATTGGCATTGGCCTGTCGCTGGCGACACTGATCTGGCGCGCCAGCCGGCCGCATATCGCCGTGGTGGGTCGCATGCCTGGCACAGAACATTTTCGCAACGTGAAGCGTTACGAGACCCAGACACATCAATCCGTGCTGTTCCTGCGCATCGACGAAAGCCTGTTCTTCGGCAACGTACGCGCCGTGGAAGATCGCGTGCTGGCAGAACTGGATCGCCAACCCGAGGCACAGCATCTGGTGCTGATCATGTCCTCCGTCAGCCGCGTGGACAGCACCGCACTGGATATGCTGCACAGCCTGAACAGCAATCTGCGGCAGCGGGATTTGCAACTTCACTTCGCCGAGGTGAAAGGCCCGGTACTGGACCGGCTGCAGCGCTCGAGTTTGCTGGAGCAGCTGACTGGGAAGGTGTTTATGTCGGCGTTTGAGGCAGAGGTGATGTTAGCGGGGGATTGAGCCCCCCGCGCGGGCGTGCAGTACAGTGTCTCCCATACTGAACTCGTAAACCTTGATTTCTCCGCTCAGGCGGAAAAAGAAGATAGCTATAGCCCCCTCCTCTCGTGCAAGCAATCACCAAGAGCCATAAGGGATGCCATACTTTTCTACGTACTCCATAGCCTCGGGTGAGGGAGCTATATGATTCTCGGCCTCGCCGAGGTAAGGCCCGCGCTCCTCAATGTCTGCTTGCACCCTCAGGACCATTTCGCTTGGCTTGCAGAGATTCCTGAGCCAGACCGTGGCCACCCCACCGGGAGCCAAACCGATGATAACCCTGTTGTAATGATATTCCTCTATTGCATCCCCCCCCCAAACATCGCAATGTTCGGACTCAAGCATTCTTTCACGCACTTCCTCCGGGATCTCCAGCATGACCTTGTAGGTTTGCGGCTCCACCAGGGATTGCCAGCGAACAAATATCTTTGTCGGAAGACTCTTCTGGACTTGATTGCGCCAACCGACACCCAAGGGCGGATTACCCCGACTATCAATCCAACCTTCTGCCTTGGCTTGTCCAAAGTTTCCACGTGATCCACCAAAACCGCCGTTACGGTTCACATAGCCATCTGTGTCCCAGACCCTTACCTCCTCCACATGCATCTCCATCCAGGGCGGATGCGCCCATCCTAATCTCCAGGCATCGTAGGGCAGCCCTTTCGGCCTTTTGAACGTCGGCGCACAACCAATCACGGCACGGTCAGCACTCGGAGTACTCGGGTCGAGCCCCCAACAACGTGGCGAGAGCGAGCCGCAGCCCGCCAGCAATCCGGCAAAAAACAGCAAAAGGCAAAGTCGGGCGCACATAAGACTTCCTTAATCCGGGGCGTGGGGGTGAATAATTCGCGAGTAGCCCTCTGCTGGCTTCATCGCCGCACTGATGCCTATTGGCGCCCAGTGCGAGGAAAGATGGATATACTCACGATGGAGAAGAGACCACTCTTCGTCAGTCAGTGCCGCCTCCCCTCCTTGCGCTTGCGTATCCAACTTCTCGTATATCGATCCTAGCCTGGTTGGCAAACGCAGCTCCGACAGGTCTGGCGTAACATCTTCAAATGGCACACCAAACTGTTTTGCCAGCTTATGCATGATGCGAAGGTAGACCAGCGAAAGCTCGCCCCTTACTGTGCGCTCGAATTCCGCGACCACATAGATACGGTAACC